>NZ_JAUBUR010000005.1:89693-191990 GCF_036705485.1 Microcoleus sp. AT9b-C3
TGACTGATGCGATTTTGGAATCATCGCCGGAAACGGTTAATTTGGTGCTCTTCGGTGGCAATGTCAGTAATCCGTCACTTTTGACGATTAATGATGTGGCGCCAACTCCGACGCCGACTCCAACTCCAGCAACATCAACAGCAACCCAGTTTGTTTTTAGTGCGGCTACTTTCAGCACTCAGGAATCATCTGGCTTTGCTACGGTGACAGTCAATCGCATCGGCCCCAATACGGCGACCGCAAGCATTAGCTACAGTACTCTTGACGGCACCGCCCTATCAACTGGAAGTGCGGTTGATTATGCCTCTAGTGCTGGTGTACTCAACTTTGGCCCTGGGGAAACTTCCAAGACGTTCAGCATCTTTGTCAATCCTGATACTGTGCCTGAAATGACTGAGACTGTTAACCTATTTCTCAACAACGGCCCCGTCGGCACTCCGTCAACAGCAAGACTAGACATTATTGACGGTAGCAGCAGTGCATCTGGCAATATCTTCCAGTATAGTGCGTCTAATTACGGCACGATCGCCACTCAGGGGGGCCGCACAACGGTTACAGTTACCCGCTCAAGCGGCTTAGGTGCAGCATCGATTGATTATATTATTCTGGCGGGTACTCCAGGCAGTGGCTCTGCACCTGAATTTGGTACCGACTACCTGCTTAGCCCGGGCGGCCCCACTGGCGGCACGTTGTCCTTCGCCGACGGCCAACTCAGCCAAACCTTTACTATTCAAGACAACCCATTTAGTACCAATAATGGGACTGTGAACTTAGGTCTTGCTAACCCCACTGCGGGCTATAATTTCGGCAGTACAGCGGCAACAAGTATCACTCTCATCTAAGGCTGTTAGTAGGGCGAGGAATCCTTGCTCTACTAATATGTCCCGCAAGTAGTTAAATGCTTTTTATCGATTGGATATTATAGCAATCCTTGCAGGAGTCGTAAATTTTTTACCCCACCCCAACCCTCCTCTTACCAAGGGGAGGTAGTAAGAAATTCACAAATGATTTAGGATTGCTATATATCGTTTCCGGTTGCATGGGAATGATAAAGTCAAGGTCAATAATTCCACATTCCCCGACTCCCACTCCCCACTCCCAACGGAACATCATTCCGGTGTTACCGGAATTGATATTATTGTTTTTTGCCCTTACCTACTTAATCCTTAATTTGTTGATAAGCTTGCTGACACTGTTCAAAGGTTGAGGCGGAAGCTTCCCTATTCCCAAAATATAGTTGCTGATGGATTGTTATCACAGTTTCGTAAGGCACTGGCTGGGGTAATTGCTGGATTAATTCCAAATATTCGCCATCAGTGCGACTGGGTTGGTGAACCACGGTTCCCGCATCATTCAACCGCTGCAACACCGCCATGTAAAGACAGCGGCAAGCTTGGCGGTATTTCCCTTGTTGCTGCAATTTTTGCGATCGCAACAACCACTCTGCTACCGACAAATCGTTAATGGTTTTTTTCGCACTTCCATCAGTTGTTTGATTCCTATTTTTGAAATTATGAATATAAAAACGTAACAGTTGCCAAATCTGCCAACTCGCCCAGACTGCGAGCAATGCTAAGATTAACCAAAAGGCTGCTTTAGCGATCGCCCCTAAGATGGGGGAATCGAACCAAGATGGCAATTTGACATTCGGTATACTTTGGGCAGTTTTTAGTTCCCACCACTCCTGCAATCGTTGTTGCGACTGTCCTAATTGCCAACCCAAATTAGTTTTATCAAAGGAACTTTCAGACATAGCTTTACATCAATCAGTAGATTTTTGATTGCGGATTGGAAAAATTTTTCTTCTATAATTATCCCCAAAACCCCGACTTCTTAAAGAAATCTGGGATAAGAGAGCGCGATCGCATTTGACGTTTGATAAGGTTGACTTAAATGCCAAGTTATTGTCCCTCATTCAAATTGCCGCGCGATCGAGAATCGGATTTGAGTGATATTCTTCTAAAGTGGCGATCGCCCAACCGCTTGAATTCAGTTTTGTTACCACAGAGATAAGTTTATTGTCAACTGTTTATAGGCTCAAAATTCATTTTATTGAATTTTCCTTCTTCCTCAAATCCGTTACATCCGCTACAGTGCTTTGTTGCGGAACTGCCTTACGCCATAAATTTTGGGATACTTAACAGCCTCATAAGAAATTTTATAAAGATTTACAAAAGAAACGTGTCAGAATGAAGACAATAAGGTAATGGGTAAAAGACAAGGAGGCACTGATGGTAGCGCTGACTGAACGAGTCCAACGCAGATTGACGGTGGAAAAAGTCGAAATTGCCTCTGATACAACGGCAATTCGATGCCTGGACTGGGATAGAGACCGCTTTGACATCGAATTCGGACTCAAAAACGGTACAACTTACAACTCATTCATCATTCGCGGTGAAAAAACAGCCCTCGTCGATACCTCGCACGAGAAGTTTCGCCAGCAATACATGGACACTCTGACGGGCGAAATTGACCCCAAACAGATTGACTATCTAATTATCAGCCACACCGAACCAGACCACAGCGGTTTAGTCAAAGACGTGCTGGCGCTGGCACCCCAAGCGATTGTCGTGGGGGCAAAAGTAGCAATTCAATTTTTAGAAAACCTTGTACACCAACCATTTGAGCGATTGGTAGTCAAAAACGGGGACAAACTAGATTTAGGAAACGGCCACATAATCGAATTCGTATCGGCGCCGAACTTGCACTGGCCTGATACTATTTTCAGCTACGACAGCAAAAGTCAAGTGCTGTTTACCTGCGACGCTTTCGGGATGCACTACTGTTCCGACAGCACCTTCGATGACGATTTAGCAGCAGTTGAGGAAGATTACCACTTTTATTATGAGTGTTTGATGGCTCCCAACGCTCGATCGGTACTCGCTGCAATGAAGCGGATGGCAGAATTGGGAGAAATCGGTACAGTTGCGACCGGTCACGGGCCTCTGCTGCGGCACAATGTGGTGGAACTTACCGGACGCTACAAAAAGTGGAGCCAAGCGCAAGCTAAGGCAGAAACCACTGTAGCGGTATTTTACACCTCCGACTACGGATGGAGCGATCGACTCAGCCAGGCGATCGCCCACGGTATCACCAAAACCGGTGTCGCCGTGGAAATGATGGATTTGAGAATTGCCGACTTGCAAGAAGTCCGCGAACTTGTCGGTAATGCTGCCGGTATCGTGATTTGTTCGCCGCCGAGTAGTGGTACTGCTGCTGTGAATGCCGAAGCTGCTATCAACACAATTTTAGTTGCGGCTAACAACAAACAATCTTTCGGTTTGTGCGAATCCGGCGGTGGCGATGACGCATCGATTTACCCGCTGCGAAACAAGTTCAAAGAGTTGGGTTTAAAAGAAGCATTTCCCAACATTTTAATTAAAGAATCACCGACAGAAGCGAGTTATCAACTTTGCGACGAAGCCGGCACCGACTTGGGACAGTGGCTGACGCGGGACAAGGCTGTCAAACAGATGAAATCCCTCGACAGCGACCTTGATAAAGCTTTGGGACGAATCAGCGGCGGACTGTACATCATCACCGCCCAAAAAGGATCTGTTAGCGGTGCGATGCTAGCTTCTTGGGTAACTCAAGCTAGCTTTAAACCGCTGGGTTTAACAATAGCAGTTGCGAAGGATCGGGCGATTGAATCGATGATGCACGCGGGAGATAAATTTGTTCTCAACGTGCTGGAAGAAGGCAATTATCAAACTTTGATGAGGCACTTTTTAAAGCGTTTTGCTCCGGGTGCCGATCGATTTGCCGGAGTTAAAACTCAACCAGCAACCAACGGTTCTCCGATTCTGACAGATGCTTTGGCGTACATGGAATGCGAAGTAGTCAGCCGGATGGAACTTTCGGACCATCATATCGTATATGCGATCGTCGATAGTGGCCGTGTCTCCAATCCAGAAGCACTGCCTGCAGTTCACCACCGAAAAGTCGGAAATCACTATTAGCAAGTTGACAGTTGACAGTTGACTGTTGACTGTTGGCAGTTGTTAGGAGTAAGAAGGAAGAAGGCTATAAAGGCTTCGCGAGCGCGTCACAAGAAGGAATAAGGATGTTTCAATAAGCGCGTTTAACCCCTGATAAATGTCGTTTACATCCGAGGCCAGATCCCCCCTTAAGAAGGGGGGAACAGGAAACAGTTCAAAGTCCCCCTTCTTAAGGGGGATTTAGGGGGAGCTAGCCTGGGCTACAAACGAGATTTTTCAAGGCTTTAGGCTTTTGAGATCCATTCACTGCAAACCATACGCCGCCAACAGTTGCTTTTTTTTATTTCTTTCTCTCTTCCTTTCTTACTTACTCTGCATTAGGTGTGCAACACCTTACCAGGCGATAAAAGTACACCGGGCAAATTGTTGTCATTCTGACTCCATTTTCACTCTTAGGAATTGCTAATGCCTGCCAATCTTTTAGAAGACCGAGATTACACAATTATTATTGCCAGAAGCGATGCCAGCAGAGACCCTCACCATCCTTGGTACGAGGAGTGGGTAGAAGCACAGGCATCTCTGATCGACTTAGCAAAAAAATGTCAGCAATTTGACAGCGACGGCATCACCCTTTACGAAGCTTCTACTCCTATGTGGAAGTATAAAAATTCCAATGTTGCCCGGTTAGCTGAAATTTTGCAGCGACAAAATACGGAACCGGATTCAGAACAGCCGACTACAATTCATTTGGAAGAAGCTCTGAAAGCAACTTTTAGCGATTATTTCGCAAACAAAACAGATGGCAGAGGGAAGAAAGGAGCAATAATTGTTGCAGTCCTCGATCAAAAACCCGAAAATACCGCGGCTGTCGCTGAAATTATTGTAAGTGCAGCAAATAAAATAGATAAAGATGAAGAAATTGGAGTGAGCTTTATCCAAATTGGGGATGATTTGAAAACCAGGGAATTTCTGACTGACCTGGATACCAATTTACAGGGTAGAGGTGCAAAGTTTGACATTGTAGATACCAAGTTTTGGCACGAAATCAAAAGAAGTTCTGTAGTTCAGTTTCTCATAGGTGCAATTAATGACTAACACTTTGACTCCTAGACTCGCATCGGATGCCAAACCCCGCGACGTGCAGTTTATCCCGATCGCACTCGATACTTTTATTGTGCGATCGCGCACTTGGGACAGACTCAAATTTGAAGTCGAATATTCGCTGCAAAAAGGTACGACAGCCAATAGCTATATTATTCAAGCTGACAAAACTGCTTTGTTCGACCCGCCAGGGGAATCTTTTACCCAAAATTACCTGGAATTTTTGCAGCAACGGGTGGACTTGACCAAGCTGGATTACATAATTTTGGGGCATTTTAATGCTAACAGATCAGTAACAATTAAAGCTCTGTTAGAATTAGCTCCTCAAGTAGCTTTGGTTTGCACGAATCCCGCCGCAATTAGTTTGCGGGCCGCTTTTCCCGACCAAGAATTAAACATTCTGATCGTTCGGGGAGAAGAAACTCTCAACTTAGGAAAAGGTCACGCCTTAAAATTCATCGCGACTCCCACTCCTCGCTGGCCTGATGAACTTTGCACCTACGATCCGCAAACTCGAATCGTGTTCACGGACAAACTATTTGGAGCTCACGTTTGCGGCGACCAAGTATTTGATGAAGGGTGGAGCGTTTACAGCGAAGATCGGCGCTATTATTACGATTCCCTGCACGCATCTCAGGCAAAACAAGTGCTGACGGCAATGGATAAATTCGCCGATTTACCAGCAGCATTTTATGCTCCCGGTCACGGCCCGATCGTCCGTTACGGCCTTAATGAACTCAGCAATTTGTATCGGGAATGGAGCCAGCAACAAAATTCAAAAGACTTGACAGTTGCTTTGATTTATGCTTCGGCTTACGGAAATACGGCGACTTTAGCGCAGGCGATCGCCAAAGGAATTACTAAAGCCGGCGTTGCGGTGGAAAGTATCAACTGCGAATTTGCCGAACCGGGAGAAATTCAAGAGGCGATCGAAAAATGCGCCGGATTTATCATCGGAACTCCCACGCTAGCAGGACACGCTCCGACGCAAATTCAAACTGCTTTGGGAATAGTTTTATCTACCGCAAGTAAAAGCAAACTAGCAGGGGTTTTCGGTTCTTTTGGCTGGAGTGGAGAGGCGATCGACTTAGTGGAAAACAAGCTGAAAGATGCCGGCTATCGAATTGGATTTGAGCCGATTCGAGCAAAATTTAAGCCGACGGCGGCGACAATTCACGAGTGCAAAGAAGCGGGAACAGATTTTGCTCAAGCTTTGATTCGATCGCAAAAATTGCGGGCACCGAAACCGCAGTTAGCAGCGGGTAGCGATCGCACTGAACAAGCAGTAGGAAGACTCGTTGGTTCGCTGTGCGTACTCTCGGCGAAGCGGGGGGATGTCACCAGTGCGATGCTGGCTTCCTGGGTATCGCAAGCAACGTTTAATCCGCCCGGTGTGACGATTGCGGTGGCGAAAGATCGATCGATCGAAGGTTTGATGTACGCCGGAGATAAGTTTGTGCTCAACATCTTAGCCGAAGGGCGACAGTTGCGGAAGTATTTCATGAAAAACTTTGCTCCGGGAGAAGACAGATTTGCCGGAGTCGAAACAATGGAAGCTAGCAACGGCTGTCCAGTTTTGACTGATGCTCTAGCTTATCTCGAATGCGAAGTAATAAGTCGGATGGAATGCGGCGATCACTGGGTAGTTTATGCGGCGGTTGAAAACGGTCATTTGCTGAAAAATGACGGTGTGACAGCGGTGCATTACCGGAAATCTGGGAGTCATTATTAAACTACAGCTAGGACACGGCATTGCCGTGTCCCTACAAATACATCGAAGTTTTTATCTGCGTTAATCCGCGTTCATCTGCCCTCATCTGCGGTTTAAAAACCGATTTACTTGTCCTCAGCAGTCTTTTCCGGCCACAGATAAATAGCGCCCGAAATCAAAGTTAAAGCCACAGAAACCCAAAAAGCAATTAATGCCGGAAAATTCCACGCTTCAGACAAAGGAGCGATTAAAAGTGCGATCGCCACAATCTGACTCACCGTCTTCAACTTCCCCCAAATATTAGCTCCCGAAATCGTAGTTTTATTAACACGCCACCCCGCAATTGTCAACTCCCTGCCCAAAATCAAAAACACTCCCCAAGCCGGGACTCGACCCAACTCAATCAACACTAAAAGCGGCGCGAGAACCAACAATTTATCCACCAAAGGATCGAGAAACTTACCCAAATCGGTAATTTGATTCAGCTTCCTAGCCAAATAGCCGTCCAGCCAATCAGTAGCCGCAGCTACTACAAAAATTGCGGTGCAAATCCAGCGGCTTTGCCCGCTTGGGTCGTACAAACCGTAGAGCAGAAAAGGCACTCCCAGCAAGCGAGAAAAAGTAATCAAATTAGGCAAATTCATAATAGATAGGGCTAAGGTTAACTGGAACATTAAACAAAGGTATGTAGTTGCGCTTTAGCGCTCTTAGCTTAGGAAAGAGCGCTAAAGCGCAACTACATACCTAAAATTTAACCCTATTTGTGACAGTTGGCCTTAATCCTAATAGAAAGAAGTTCGGCAACGAAACAGTGTAAGGGATTTAACAGATGTAACCTATCTCAGGAAGAAGTCAGAAGTCGATCGCGCAATTCATTAACTGTCGATCCAGTTCTATGATATAATCTCTGCCGTAAGATTTATTTTCTAATCCTTGTACCAAATTTTCTGGCAGGTCTTGGGCAATTTCATTGCTACAGGAACCAGCAGCTAAAGCAATAGTTGCTACTGTATCAACATCTCCCGAAAAAGCAATGCAATCTTGGAGCAGTGTGCTCATACTATCATTTCGCATGACCGCAGTAATAGCTGCTCTAACACAGACCAAACCTTTAACGCTGACTTCTCCTTGCCAAGGTATCGACCACTCACCAGGGACGTGCTTTTCTAGAAAAATTCCCAAATTCTTCTTTAAACCTAGCTTATAAATAAAGTAATGAGACATCAAAGCAGCCGCTATAGCTGCTTTAATGCCATCAGGAGTATTGTGAGTAATGGCAGCTTGAACGGTAGCATTTTCGATGACTTTTTCAATAGTAGGAAAAACGCCAATCGGCCCGGCTCGCATCGCCGAGCCGCTTTTATCGCTAGCGGAGTGAATTTTTTCTAAGAATTCTTTTCCGTCTTGAACTTGTAGTAAAAAATTGTAAAATTTACCAGCATAACCAAATCGCCGATCGCGCCCAAAAGCTGCAACAAATTTGCTGGCTAAAAGTTCCGGTGTCCAAGGTTCTCGGCTGACGATAGCTTCTGCGACCGCTAAACTCATCTGCGTATCGTCTGTGTAACATCCAGGCGGGATATCGTGACGGGGATGCTTGATGTAACCGTTGAGATTGTTGTACATTTCGATCGTCTGCCGATCAACAAATTCAAAACCAGCACCGTAAGCGTCACCAATCGCTAATTCTATTAACATATATTTAATCCGTTTCCTACTATTTCATCCCCTGTGTTTCCCTAAAATTTAAAATCCCAAAACACCCCCAAACAGCAAGTCTATTAACACGCACCGTTTTTACTGAAGACAACCCAAATTGTTTGGCAAATCAGAATGATGTCGTACACAACAGACCACTTGCGCTGATAGTCGAGATCCATGAGTACAATCTCGTCAAAGTCTTTAACTCCAGACCGTCCGTTGACTTGCCACTCCCCAGTCATACCGGGTTTGACATTTAAACGTTGCCAGTGAAAATCGTCATAGGCAGCAACTTCATCAGGAGTTGGCGGCCGAGTTCCCACCAAACTCATGTCGCCGACTAACACGTTCCAGAATTGGGGCAACTCGTCCAAACTCGTGCACCGTAAAAAGCGACCGACGCGGGTAATTCGCGGGTCATTTTCATTCTTAAAAATGTGACCCTTGGCTTGGTTCCTAACTAAATGTTTGAGGTTTTCTGCACCGACAACCATCGATCGAAATTTCCACATTCTGAAATGTCGCCCTTTGAAGCTGCAGCGGACTTGACTGTACAGCAGCGGGCCCGGATTGTCCAACAGCATCGCCACTGCCACCGGCACCGCCACCACTGCAGCAATTGCCAGTCCCAGCAGCGAGCCCAAAATATCGATCGCCCGCTTTACCTTGCTCGTTACGGATCGGTGAATCGGACTTTTTGATACACAGACTTTGTAAGTAAATTCTTGAAAAAATAAGGACAGCATTTCTGATAATGATGATTTCGACGAGGCACCCATCGGAAATTTCATATGATTTCTCTCAACTTTAACGATCTCTTACGTCCATCTTATTAGCCATCCCAAATTTGCAGAAGCTGAAATGCTCAGCTTTGCACAATCTTTAAAAAGCAATAACACTTTTATAAAGTTTCTATGTATCTTTTATAAAAACGTATAAAGTTTATGTAAACTTACGTAAATTTACAGAAAAAAGTTCGTCCTGGACGAAAAAAAACCGGGTTTCGAGTAGGACTCTTCCCGGAAGACAGGGAGGATTATACTGAGAAACCTGGTTTTTGCCGTTTAGCGATAAATATCGGTGCGAACATCCCAAGCAAGTGTTAGTGGCTCTAACAATTTTTGCTGGCTGCTAGAGGCGAGTTTGCCCAAATATTTGCGAACAACAAAGGCGTGTTCGAGATTCAACCGATAACCCCGCGAGACATCTTCAAAGAAAAGCGGCTCAGCCAAAATTTCTTCCCAATCAGGATTTTGCCTCGACTCCTCGGCCAACAGCATGAAATCTTCCTCCGCAGGCACAAGTCCCGCCGGCAAATTTCCTTCCAAAATCCGCAAAATCCGGGGCTCGCAGGTGCGGGTATTCACGCCCTGGCGTTCCAACAACTGCAAAATTTCCTGAAAGCTCAGAGTTTCCTCACCCAAAACCTTCATTAATTCCCACAGCAGAAAAAAGTCGCTGTACTGCTGCTGCGACACATCCAAAATGTGAGGATAGAGAGCCAAACTCGCCAACCCGCAGGCAACTCGACCCATTTTTTGGGGAAAATTTGTACTTTGAGATACAGAATTTAATGCAGAATTGTGAATCTCAAAAATATCTCGATCGCCCTGCAATTCGTGGTCTTGAACCACGATCGCATTTGGCAGCTTCTGCCGCAACCAGCGGGCGATCGCAGGCCAAGCACCCATACCCCCCGCACAAATCGCCTGATTAATCCCCGCCGACGACATTCCCGCGCGGCTCAGCAAAGCATTTAATTCACGGTTCAACTGCTGCACAAAAGGCACTAAAACCAGACTTTCCAAATCTTTGCGCTTCACATCCCAATGCTGCTGGCCAATATCCAAAGCAAAACTTTTTTGATGTTGCAAAATAAATTTTATTTGCTTTGCTGCTTCTAACAATTGCAGGCCAAAAGCAGAACCTTGTAACCGCTGCTGCAATTGATAGCGGTTCGGCAAATCAGGATGCCCCGGACGTGGCAAATCGATCGACATTCCCCAAGTTTCATTTTTAGCCAACAACTGACAGATAATATCCTGATCGAAAGCATCGCCAGCAAAACCAAAACTGTGGCAAGTAAAATCAGCACGAGTTAAATCTTGAAAATTGGACGGCAACTCAACTAAAGCTAATTCCACCGTCGCCGCCCCCGCATTCAAAATCAAAGTTCCCCCGCTAAAAGATGAAGCATTCACAGTCAGCGGTGCAGCTTCTTGAGTGCCCTTAGCAGAATCCACGGCTGACGACTCGACTTCCATGCCATTTTTTACAGGAGTTACAGCGGCAAGCAAAGTGGCGATCGCATCTTCCACCACAAAAATTTGCGAACCAGAAGCCACCAGAGACGCGCCCAAAACCGCCTCCCGCAGATTAAACATATAAACATCCGACCAGCCGGCCGGAGTCCCCAAAATTACACCCTGCAAGTCTAAAAGCGCCGCATCGAGAGTTTCTGGCGTCAGTCCCGAAGCCCTACAAATTAAATTAGAAACTGGCAATCCTGCAAAATTCGCCCTCGGCATTGCAGAATCCAAAATTTCCTCGGATTCGGCAAATTTTTGCCCCTGCGTCCTCGGATTCAAAGTAGCCAGCAGCGCCCGCACAGCTTGCAGCGGCAAGGCGATCGAAAAAGCCTGCAAGGGCGACCACTGCAACAGCGGTTCGTACATCCCAGCAGCCTCCCGCTGATAAGGAATGCCCACCTTTAAAGGCAATTTAAAATTTTCCAATAAAAATTCTTCTGCAGCCAAAGCCTGGGGTCGGAATCCTACCGACTTGACTGTCACCTCTGACCCTGGGCTTCCTGGGGCTGTTTGGGCCAGCACCGCAGCCGAGGGAATCCGACAACTGGCGTCTGCTGGGGAACCCTCAGCCTGCGATGCTTCCCAGTAAATCGGGTGCAACTGACCGCTGGTGCGATCAAGCAAAGCCGCCGACAGGCCGCTGGAACCAAAATCAATGCCCAAATACCAGCTAGAATTCCGGCGTTCTGGGGATGGGGCGATCGCACCTACTGCCGAATGCCCAGCCGAGTCTTGCTGCTGTGTCCCGGCTAACTCGCTAAAATCGGTTTTCCCCTCAACAACTCCTGCTTTACTCTCTGTCGAAATTAGGTTTTTTTTTTGACTTTCTGGAGGACTCGATCGCAGTTCGTTAGTTTCCGCAGTTTCTGGAGGGGGAGAATCAGTCGAAGGTCGATCGGTCTCGGTTAAACTAGCCAAAATCTCGTCTAGCGTCAAATTCGAGTCGTCTTCCTCCGCAAACAAATTATCCTCAAGTTCGTTTTCCAAAACAAAGGGTTCATCATCAGAGGAGAGTTCCAACACATCGGAGAACAAATCCTCCAGCGTGCCGAGTTCTTCCTCTGCCGCCTCCGCAAAGGGATTGTTTGCAATGCCTTCGGGGGAACTGGCCGATAAATCCAAGCTGTTAGCGACTGAGAAATTCGATCGCCCAAAGCTAGTATTTTCCAATCCCTCCAGATTGTAGAGGTCTGCCTCCAAAAGTTCCAGAGTATTGTTGTCCAAATTTAGAGCTCGATCGAGGTCATCTTCTAATTCCTCGACCGGCAGCAAATCCTCGTCCGGCGAAGCTTGGATGTACCCATCATCGAGCCGCTGCGAGGATGAGTCGAATTCACCAGTTTGAACGTCACCGGCACTCGGCACACGGGACTCGGCACTGGGTGGGTGAGGGCTAATTTCTACAGGCGTTCTCAACGGCAAAGCTGCTGATTGAGGCTCAGTAGCGCCGAACTGCTGGCTGAGGTTTTGACCGGTTTCTAGATTTTCTCGATCGTCCCCGTCAAGTTGCACCTCAGCGGTTGAGGGTGGTGCTTCTGAAACTTGAGGTACTGTTGCCACTTGCGGTTCAAATAAATCTGCACTATCTAAAGTTAGAGACTCTACAGAATTCCCCATTACAAAGTCTGAATCTTCATCTACTAAAGTCTCTTCCAGAGATTCGCCTTCATCCAGCAGATTTACAAACAAATCTTCGGTCATTTTTAGCGATTCTGCAGTTTCCTGATCTGTCGTCGCTTGATATTCTACGCCTTCAGATTTTGCCTCAATTACCTTATTTTCTACCGGAAAACTTTCGATTTCTAATTCAACTTCAGGAACCGCTTCTCCCGCAAACAAACTTGCATACAAATCCTCAATGTCTTCTTCGGTTTCTGTTAACCTATTCTCCGATTCACCGCCAGTAAACCGAGCTGCATTTTGAGATATTTCGGGGGTAGAACCCAAGAAATTATCTTCCGACTCCGGGAGCAAACTTGGGGCTTGAATGCGGTCGCGATCGCGCCTCAACTGTCTGAATTGCGGAGAAATTTCTGTACCGGCGTAGGGAAATCTGTCTTGTTCTCCGAATTCGCCGGTGCGAATTTCCTGCACCGAGTCTCCCGTCAGAGTCTCTGGAGTATTTGAAAGGGCGGGAGCGACATCCGATCGATCGGCTGCGGTTGGGGTGACGGTTTCGAGATTATTTGCTAAATCGATCGGCTGTTGAACGTAGGAAGACGCTTCTCGCCCCAACTGTGAGGCCAAGTGGTTGACCAAAGCCGCGAACATCCCCTCGCTCTGCTGGCTCAAACCGTACATATTTTCGAGTTCTTGTCTCAAGGAAGCTTGATAGCTTTGCAGATTTGCTTGCAAAGCCTCGAACACGATAGCCATCCTAGAATCGAGACTCATCAGCAGACTGTCAGCATGAGATTGCAAAAGTTGCATTTGCTCCAACCTCTGAGCCGGCGTCAGCAGCGGGTGTTCTTCTGAGGTTTGTCGGTTAAGTGTTACGTCAATAGCCGATTGTTCATCAGGCGCACTGCCCAAAGAGTATGGTGCTGAGATGCTTTGCAATAACTGATTTTCTAGGGAACTGAGAATTTGGGAGAAATCGCTAGTCAAGGTTTCTTCCAAGCGACCAGTCAGTACCTGCAAGAATTCAGCAATGATTTGCTGTTGGTTGGCTTGTTGCTGAGCTAGGGATTGTTGCTGCTGCCGTTTTGCTTCTAGCTGTTTGATTTCTTGAATTAGAGCTTGCTGCTCTTGCCGCAAAGCTTCTATGTCTTCTTGGAGTGGCCCTGTCAGGCTTGAACGCAGGTGGCTGATTTCTCCGGTTACGGCAAGCATGATTTGCTCTGCGGCTGAGGGGCCAGGGGCGGGCAGAGGCACTTTGGGCACTGGAACCGGTTGCGGGCGGACATTTGGGCGGGCGGGGGCTTTTGGGGCCGTTTGCTTTGAGTCGGAGGAAACCAGATAAGCGCGAATTCGCTCTAAAAGTTGGCGCTGGTGGACAGTATCTATCGAACCCGTCCAAGGCAAGCGGGGTGCGGGCTTGCTGAGTACCTCGTCTATCTCAGCAATCAGTGCTTGAATTTTGTACTTCTGAGAATTCAAGGGCGGAACCTCTGGGAATGCGGCTTGGGAGAAACTTTACCGACAAAAGACTGAAGTCAGGCGGCAGCGATGCCAATAGATAGAATAATCTGAATGCGAGTCCGTCAATCGATTTTAGATTTTAGATTTTAGATTTTAGATTTAAGCATTGACCCCACGGATAAATTCGGGGACTCCTTTATCGGATACAGGTTTTTTATTTCTGGACGGATGAATCCGGGGGCTTGTATCCTGGATGCTTGATTGTCAATAATTTACTAATATTTTCTGACAACTGTTAATTAACCTTTTGCCTTCGGAGCGCTTCTATTGCCTATGATAGGTTAGTCGGTACTTCCGCACCAAATGCCCGCTTCTATCAATTCCAAGTGCTTTCAAATTCTGCGACTCAGGGGCGAGTTTCCCTGCCCGGAGGCTGATTCCTGCTCCTAGTAGCTGCGATCCCGACGAACTTTTGCCTTCACCTGCTTGAACGGCGGGCCGCACACTGTCACCGCGAGTTTCGTTAGCATGGTGGCGCGCCAGTGTCTGTTCATTTTTCACCGACTTGGAAAAAACCTCAAACAATTTGGGCTTTGGGATACCGAGATTCGGGATTGTTCCCGTATACTGGATTTGAGTAACCTTTAATTATAGCCTATTATCTGTATTCATGGCTAGATACTAATGGTACAATAATGTGGGGTAGCAGAAAATTTTGCTGGGCGGTGGGTGGGTTTGGCTCGCCAAGAGCGCCTGTCTTTAGGCTCGCAATGGCTGTGGATTTTGCCGATCGTGCTGACATTTGCCAGGTTCTAGGTAGTTCGGATTTGGGATCTGTCTACCGTGCTTGCATGCTTGTACTCGTGGATTCTGCCTTCTCGACAGCAGGGCAGAGTGACAACAAATCTCTCAGCAGTGTTAAGCTTGTCTTCGCGAAGTGCTTGTCTTCGGTAATTTGATCGGCTCAGTCGTTTGCCACATTGCTAAAATTTTATTAATAAAATTTGCTCAGTGGTATATATCTAAAAAATTATGGTATATTCTTTAGTTTCTAGCTCCCAATCAGAGCTTGAGGCTATTAATTCCCATATTGAGCCTTTGACCGCAAAACTTTAGAGGTAAAATTTCCGATTTTAGATCCTTGATTTTAGCTCCTTGTTTCTCAAATCTTGAATCTCAAATCGAATGACTCGGCTGCAAGCTATTTGTAACTGCCCAGCGCAGCTCAAGCGCATAAATTAAAATGATGGCCTCATGGAAGACCGCTTTAACACCCGAGATCCGAATTCTAATATAAATCAATTGATAGTTTCTACTCCTTTTTTTGCAGGATTACCCGATCCTGTAATCGAGAGAGCAACTGTCCACATCGTTACCCGCAGTCATCCGTCAAATCAAGTGATTTTACTCGAAAATGACTGGGGAACATCAGTGTATTTTATATTGGATGGTTGGGTGAAAATTCGCACCTACAACCTAGACGGAAAAGAAGTAACACTGAATATTTTAGGGAAAGGAGAATTATTCGGGGAAATGGCCGCGATCGAAGAAGCACCGCGATCGACAGATGTGATCACCCTAGCCCCGACACTGATCGGCAATATGCCATCTCAGGATTTTGTGCAGCTCATTCATACCGAGCCGCTAGCAGGCATTCGCCTAGCTCAACTGATGGCGCGTCGCCTGCGACAAGTCAACCGCCGCCTGCGTTTGCGAGAGTCGGACAGTACCTCGCGAGTAGCAGATATTCTATTATTCTTGGCAGAGGGGCAAGGCAAAAAAATCATGGAAACAGGAGGTACAGAAATACCGAACCTGCCACACAGAGAATTGAGCAGCCTCAGCGGGCTGGCTCGCGAAACAGTAACGCGAGTGCTCAGCAAGCTGGAAAAAAAAGGAACTATTCAGCGCGAACGTGACGTTTTGTGCATTCCCGACCTGCACGCCTTAGAGCGTCTGTTAGTCTAGAAGTATCAGAGTTTGCTTTTATTGAATCTAATTTAAAAGCACTCTCTGTTAACTAACTGATATTAATGATTTCCCGCAGGAGGTAAAGCTGTGAGTTTTAAGAAAATTTTCGCCGCCTTAGATGATTCTGAACTCGGCCACCGCGTCTTCACTCAAGCTTTAGAATTAGCTCTGAGCGATCGCGCCCAGGTGATGCTATTTAACTGCGTTACTGTGAGCACGGTGGGTCAGACAGCAGTGCCCATTCCGGTAGATTTGGGCATGAATGTCGAGTTAATGGATCAAGCTTACCAAGCTCAACGTTCGCGGCTGGAAAGCGAGGTAAAACAGGCTTCGGGTTTGCTGAAAAATTACTGCGACGCCGCAGCAAACAAAGGATTGCAGGTGGAATTTGACTGCAAAATGGACGGCGATCCGGGGCGTTGTATCTGTGAATCCGCCGAAAATTGGGGCGCCGATTTAATAGTGTTGGGAAGGCGTGGCCGCACGGGGTTCGCAGAAGCTTTCCTCGGCAGCGTCAGCAATTATGTCGTTCACCACGCATCTTGTTCGGTTTTGGTAATCCAGGAAGTCAAAATCGAAAAATAATGCTGCTGAAAATTTGGGCTGAGAAAATCCATCTAAAATAAGACTTGTGTTCCTACCTAAACCCGGTTTCTGCGAGCAATATTAAATTTGGCGGCGAGGCATCCAAACACTGAAACCGGGAATCAGCCGTATCGGGCGCAGATTCCGTAAAATCTAAAATCTAAAATCTAAAATCTAAAATCGGGAATCAGCCGTATCGGGCGCCTATCCCGTAAAATCTAAAATCGCCAAATCGCCAAATCGCCAAATCGCCAAATCGGGAATCAGCCGTATCGGGCGCAAGTCCCGTAAAATCTAAAATCTAAAATCTAAAATCTAAAATCGGATGAGTGATTTTTTGTCAGCAGATGCTGCGTCTAATTCGGGTAGTTCACCCAATACAAATAACGAGCCACCAACCGCCGATATTTCAGCAATGGCTGGCGATCGCACCAATCGAGATCCGGGGAAGCGCGCCTCTGGGGAAGCGCCTTTAAGGCTGGTAGAAACGGCTTTTTTAGCAAGTACGGCTAGCTTAATTTGGCTGGTAAATTATTACTTTCCGCTGGGGCCTTTGCTGCGGGTTTTTTTCCCGATACCCATCGCCCTGGTTTACTTGCGCTGGGGCAACCGAGCCGCTTGGATGGCAGCTTTGGTATCGGGTTTGCTGCTGTCGGTACTGATGGGCCCGACGCGCAGCATTTTATATGTAATTCCTTTTGGAATTATGGGAGTTGCGCTGGGAGGACTTTGGAGGCGCCAAGCGAGTTGGTCACTCTCTATTAGTGTGGGCGCGCTAATTGGTACAGTCGGCTTCTTTTTTCGGTTTTGGCTGCTGTCAGCGTTGGTGGGTCAAGATTTATGGGTTTACGTAACCGCCCAGGTAACAGAGATGGTGGAATGGGTGTTTGTGAAGCTGGGCTGGCTTAATGTACCGAGTTTTAACACAATTGGGGCGATCGCCGCCGGGATGATTTTGGTTAACAATATTGTCTATTTATTTGTAGTACATTTAGTAGCTTTGTTGCTATTAGATCGTTTGGGAAATCCAATTCCGCGGCCGCCAAGCTGGGTGCAAGTTTTGATTGATTATGAAGAGTAGTTATTGGGAATTGTTGACTGTTGACTGTTGACTAACAACTAATAATTAATGACTACTGACTACTGACTAATTTATGATTGGTATTTATACAGAAATTGAACAGGGGCAGCGGTGGATCGATCGCTATCGGGGACGAAAACCGATATTTGCCTGCGTGTTAGGATTTACCGCTACAGGCTTAATTCCGGGGATTTCAGCAGCAGGAGCAACGCCGCACGATCGACAATTTACTTGTTTAGCCGATGCAGAATTTTTGTATAACGGCCCCCAACCGTCGCCCAAATATCCTTTGCCACCCCTAGAAGCGGGTGCCTCCCCAGTATTGATATCTCGCGCTGTAGTCGAAGCTTTGGAACTTCCCCTTTACCTATTTAATGCTGGTTTGCCCCTCCCACCTCCCGTACCTGCAATTGATTTGGGCGGCACTCCGGCAAAGTGCCTGATTTCTGGGAATGCTTTAGAACTCGAAACAGTCAAACATTTGCTCGAACAAGGATTAATTTGGGGAGCTAAATTAGCCGCTCAAACTAATGGCAGCTATTTAATTTTAGGAGAGTGCGTAGTTGGGGGAACGACTACTGCTTTGGGCGTGTTAATGGGTTTGGGTATTGCAGCGGCGGGCAAAGTTAATAGTTCTCATCCTCGCTGCAATCACGCTCAAAAATTGGCTGCGGTGACAGCGGGACTTAATAATGCTGAGTGGGAAATTGGCGGACAAAACAGCACTCCCCTGGAATTGTTAGCGGCGGTGGGCGATCCGATGCAAATAGTGGTGGCGGCAATGGCGATCGCCGCGAGTCGGACTTGCGGGGTGCTTCTGGCCGGGGGTACGCAAATGCTGGCAGTGTACGCTTTGATGCAAGCCTTAGCCCGTGAATATGCTATCTTTTGGCGTCCCAAACAAATTGCGGTGGGGACTACGCGCTGGGTAGCCGAAGACCCTACAGGAGACACTATAGGACTCGCTAAAGATATCGGCGGTGTGCCTCTGTTGGCCGCGCAGCTAAGTTTTGCTGGCTCTCGCTACGGGCAATTGCAAGCTTACGATCGCGGCTATGTTAAAGAAGGTGTCGGTGCGGGAGCCTGTGCGATCGCCAGTGGCCTGACTGCAAATTGGACTTCCACTCAACTCCTGCAAGCTGTTGAAGCTTTAGCCTCGCGTTGTGAAATTAAACATTAAGTAGATAGTTATAAGAATCGATGCCAGATTTGTGAACTTCTCTCTTTCTGCTCTTTCTTCTCTCTCTCTGCGTCCTCAGCGCCCTCTGCGGTTTGTAAAAAAATCTTGTTCACCAAAGAAATAGCCTTCCTATTTCTACACAATATCTCGCTTTCATGCAGTATTCTTCCTGTTAATGCCCCGACCCAAAAAACTCTCTGCAATAACTCTATAAGTAGACGAGCATAAATCAACGCAACTTGTATTTGTTTTTGGATTAATGCCCGATCCGCGCTAGCAATATTTAATTAGGCCCGCCTAGATGTTGCGAGTGCATTCTTTTGGAGAGCAACTGTTCTTCCAAGGCGGCAATTCGATTGTAAGCTGCTGTTAGCTGAGCTGTTAAACGCTGGATTTGAATCTCTGCGCTCAGCTCTTTTTCCAAGCTTTGAGAATTCTTGTCGAAGTAGCTGTCATCTAACAGTATGTCTTTGTGTTCGAGGAGGCCGTCGATACTGCTGTAGCTTTGATAGGGCGAGGTTTGGTCATTTCTTAGGGTTCCAGAGCGATCGTTTGTCTGTTGCTGGGTCAGCTTCGTCTCCTGGGAGGACTCCAATAACTTTTCACTGAGGTTTTCTATGAGTTTGTAGAGGGCATCGACTTGTTGGGTCAATACTGTAACTTGCTGGCGGAGCGCTTCCATACAATCATCCTTTGGCTCGTAACTTAATATCTTTACATTTTAGGTAAATCTTTACATAACTTGGATTTATCACTAAATTATTTAATTTTTGACGTAATTGTTGTGATCCTAATCCTGACGGTAGATTTAGGGAACCAGCTTGAAGATAATGGCTCGCCATTGGTGAGTCGATTGGAGATTTTAGATTTTGGGTTTTACATAGTCTTGGACACAGAAACCGGTTGGTTAACCCCCATGCTTCGTTCAAACCTTCAATCTGAGTTAAAACGTCGGGTTTCAGAGAGTCGGATCGCAGAGCGTCCTATTAAATTGACTTCGCTCTCGCCAGTGCTTTCAGGATTCAGAGGAAGGGATTTTTAGTTTGTTTAGTTATTAAGCTGTCGCCGATTTAAAAAGGATTTTTCACTTCGGTTGGGTAAAAGCGTTATCCAACTGCAGATGGCCGCGATCTCGTTGTTTCGTTACATTACAAAATGTAACATAAATGCAGTCGATCGCCCCCGCTGACGAGCGCAACTGGCTCAAAGGAACTTGCAGCACAGAAATTAGGCGTTAAGTTGACGGAGTTTCCGGCATCGGAAAGCTCGATCGACAAGGTAGAAGTTCAGTTGACAGTTGACAGCACGGGTAGCGACCTCTACCTGAAAGTCCGAGGATTGGAGTAATGAATAGTCTTCTTTTAATTTCTCCCGATACGGCTTGGGGCTTTAAACCAATTCTTTCTGGTAAAATTAGGGCAAGAGTCAAACAGACTCAGACCGCAGCAGAACCGAGTACAATGGCTCTGTGTTTGAGGAAGAAATAAGACAAATCGGCGCCAACTACCGGACTCGACAAACAATTATTTCCCGGGCTGCAGAACACAAAACGATCGGTCAATATTTAGAAAAGCGGATTCACAGGTGAAACGAAGGTCTTTGCTATTGGGGGCCGCCACCCTAACTTTAAGTCAATTGGCGGCAGGGTGCGACTCGAAGCCCATTCTCAAAATTCGATCGCTCAAAAACGGTATTCCGGCCCAACTGGTAAGCAAATTTAGCCGCGATGTACAACCGTCTCCGCTTTTGCAGGTAACGCAAGAACCGCAATTAAAAGAATTATTCGCCCTATTGCAGGAGTGGAAACGGGTTCCCAAATCAAAAAATCAAGCTGACTTGGTGATGTTGGGAGATTACTGGCTGACTTTGGCAATTAGGCAAAAATTGATTCAGCCGATCGATCCTGCTAAGTTTGCTAATTGGCCACAATTGCCAGAAAGATGGCAAAAACTCGTCAGACGCAACGATGAGGGTAAATTAGATCCTGAAGGTAAAGTGTGGGCTGCACCTTACCGCTGGGGAAGTACGGTAATTGCTTATCGAACCGACAAATTTAAGACTTTGGGCTGGACTCCCACAGATTGGAAAGACTTGTGGCGATCGGAATTGCGCGATCGAATTTCTTTGCCGGATAGCGCTAGACAAGTTATTGGTTTAACATTAAAAAAACTCGGAAAATCTTACAATACCCAGCAATTAGATCAAGTCCCAAATCTTAAAAAAGAACTTGCAAATCTGCACCAACAAGTTAAACTTTATAGTTCTGACGCTTACCTGCAACCATTAATTTTAGGCGATACTTGGTTGGCAGTAGGTTCCTCTGCGGACTTGCTGCCGCTGCTGCAAACTCAAAAGGATATTGCTTTAGTAGTTCCGGTTTCGGGAACTGCACTTTGGACTGATTTATGGGTAGAACCAGCATCAAAGAAGCCAGTTGCTTTAGTGGAAAAATGGATTGATTTTTGCTTGCAGCCTCGGGTTGCTCCTCAATTATCTTTGCTGGCTAAGGCTAGTTCGCCGATAATTGTCGGTATGAAACCCGAAAATTTGCCGTTGGCTATTCGCACTAATTCTGTGTTGTTGCCGGATGCTAAGATTCTTGCTGCTAGCGACTTTCTGCTGCCTTTGGGGGATGCGGGGATTGCACAATATCGATCGATCTGGCAAGAAATTCGGCAAGTAGTGAGAAGTTAAAATGTAGGGTGCGTCAGTCACCAGCCCACAAGCGCCGAGAAAATCATCAAAACTGACGCACCTTAAACCCTAGAGTTCGTCAGTCACCAGCCTTGTGTGTGTAGCAAAGCAACAAACGCCAGCGAAATAACAAACAAAACAGCAGCGGCGGAAAGTGTTGGTATTTTAATTTTAATAACAATCGTAATTATAAATTACCTGAGAAAAATCTAATTTTTCTAAGTCCTCAGCACGAATCAAAAAGTTACCTACTCCATCATCACCCCAACAAATTTCATTCTCACTAATCATGTGTAAGAGTACAACTTTATGGTCTTGGTATTGCGGACTATACTCACGAGGATCAGTTTGCGTAAAGTAGCCGTATCCCCCTATTTTATGGTGAATGTCGTATAAATTATCATAATACCAATCATGTAATTTGTCATCATCTGCATCCATTACATCAAAAAATTGTTTAAGCTTTTGTTGTCCAAAAAAATTATTAAATTGATAGTCTTCTCGGCAAACCCACTCATTGTCAGGACTAAACTGTAAAGCCAAACATTGTTGCGGATTATTCACGTATTTATAGTTTAAAGGTGAAAATCCCTTAACTTCTTGATTCAACAAAAAAGCAAAATCTGTTTGATAATTATTTGTGTCAATTTCGGGAAAATACAATATTTTAAAATCTTTTTGGTTGTCCAAATTGTCGAAATCCATGCCATAAAAATCTGTGCCACCGATATAAAACTGCAAAATTCCGTGTTTGGGGAAAGGCGCTAAATATGGCACTTGGGCAAAGATTTCCTCAAAATTGAGTTGTGCCAAAAGGTGCATATATTTTCCATCACTATCTTTGGGAAAATCGTAACCTTTCGGCAAGTGAGGCACTCCGCCAAATTTGCTTGACCAGAAATCAGTCGCCTTTCGTTCGTAAGTGATTTTAATAACAGGCTTTTCTGAACTTTCAATTTCTTTACGGAAAGGTTCTAATTCAGCAGGAAGATCAAGGTTGGTTTTCATTTTTTCATACGTATTATAAACGGCGTTTTTCAGCTCAAATGCACGGTGCGTCAGCTCTTGATTTATCCATTATTCATCAAATAACTCGCTGCTGACGCACCCTACTAAAAGCCTTTGAGTTTGCCTCGGAGACCGGGATTTGACAGAGATTCTAAGTCTATTTTACAGCTCAGCCGATCGCCCTTGCACGAATAAACCGCCAAAGCTGTCCCTTGACGGTTGCAAACTCGCACATTGTAACCATAATCGTTGGCGACAGTGCCAAAGCGGTTAACAAACTGATAGCGTTCCATATAATCGAGCAAACTCCAAAGTTGGCGGTTGACTATGAGAATTACCCAAGTATTGCCGGGATCGACAAACCAGCGATCGAGCAATTTGCCGCCATAGAGTTTTTGAGCTAACCACAGACTCGGCACACTTTTTTCGGTTTGCGAAAGCGGCGGCGGCGGGAAATTAGCAGCGCTGCCAGTCGGGCAAGCCGGCTGCTGGGAATATGCCGCAGATTGTCCCCACAGCAAGGCTCCGAGGCACGCAGAACAGGCGATCGGGAACAAAAATAAACTTTTTGTCAAAATGCCGTGTTTGCGGCGATAAACTTGATTTTCGTGGCGCTTTTTGTGGTAATTCATCATATTATTAGACAAGATTGCATAAATCATTCATTGATACAGAAACCGCAGATGTAAGGCAGATAAACACGGATAAACGCAGATAATTTTAAATTACTCGTTACTAGGCTGGAGCCTAGTAACGCAGATCCGGAGGCTCTGCCTCCATGTTTCCAAGCGAGGCAGAGCCTCTAGATTTAGGTTCCCAGGCTCTAGCCTGGGAACCAGTTAATTTTATTATTCTTCAGTCCGCAGAGGCGGACATTGTTTGTATAGTAGCGGTTGCAACCGCCGACTCTTCTTGCTCTTATTTCTGCAAAATTATTAAAATTCCGATCGCCTAAACAATGAAGCAGGCAGACAAGCAGTAAAAGTAGAACCGCAATCTAACTCGCTAGTAACTTCAATATCGCCGCCCATCATCTGACAAAAACGCTGACTGATAGTCAGTCCCAAACCAGTACCGCCGTACTTGCGAGTAGTTGAACTGTCAGCTTGAGTAAAAGGTTGGAATAGTCGCTCTTGCTGCTCTTGTGTCATGCCGATGCCCGTGTCCGTCACTCGGAAAATTAAAAAATCTGCATCCAAAATTAACAGTTGAGCAACTCTCGGTTGATATTTATTTTTTAATTCTTCACTGGTAATTCTTTCGACAGTAAGCACGATCGTCCCATTAGCACAAAATTTAGCAGCATTGCTGAGCAAATTCAGCATTACCTGCCGCACTTTCATCAAATCGCCGTGCATCGCGCCGATATTGTCAGAACTCAATACTTCCAAAGTATTGCCGTTTTTATCCATTAGCGGTTTGATAGTTGTTACCACCTCCTCGATTAAGCCTCCAACATCGAAGCTTTCGAGGTAAATCTCCATCTTGTCAGCTTCAATTTTGGAGATGTCGAGAATGTCCTCAATTAGGCGCAGCAAGTGTTTGCCAGCAGTGCGAATTTTGTCTAAATCCGAGACTACCTCTAAGTTGCCTAACTCTTCGGCATCTTCCACCAGCATATCGCTGTAGCCGATAATCGCATTCAGGGGAGTTCGCAACTCGTGGCTCATGTTTGCCAGAAAAGCACTCTTGGCGCGATTGGCGAGTTCTGCGGCTTCTTTGGCCAACTGCCACGCTTCCTCAGCGTCTTTGCGTTCGGTGATATCTCGCAGTGTCGCCACCACCGCTTCGACGCTGCCGTCTGTCGCACAAACCGGGCTGAGAATGTACTCGTAGTCGCGGGTTCCCCAGCTTGCCGTGGGGACAATTACTTCGCCTTTCACGGGCTCGGCTGTGGTAAATATGCCGTGGCATTCTTGGTGAACTCGCTGCATAATTGTTGGCGACCAGCCTAATTCCTGCCAGTTTTTGCCAATCATTTCTCTGGGGTTCATGCCGGCAGCTTGAGCCGCGGTGCGACTGACATAGGTGTATTTTCCCGATCGATCTACTAGAAAAATTAGGTCAAGAGAAGCGCCGAGAATGCCGTCAACTGTTCGGGCGTGTCGGGCTACCTGAGCGGTCATTTGTCTGACTGTGATGGCGCCGCGGACTCTGGCGGCGAGTTCAAACTGCAAAAGTTCGTTGGCTTGTTTGAGGAATAGGGTGCGCTGTTCGACTTCTATTTCTAGTTCTGCTTTGGCTTTTTCTAGGGTGAGTTCGGCAAGTTTGCGATCGCTCACATCTGTAGAAATTGTACCGACTGCATAAGCTTTACCTTCATAGTTGCAGAGGGGAAATTTCAGAGAAATATAAGTGTGCGGGCCGTCGTCTTGAGGGATGATTTCTTCGAGGGTTAGGGGGGAGGAGGATTCGAGAACTTTCAGGTCATTTTCTCGCAAGGCTCCTGCTTTGTCTTGGGGAAAAATATCGCCATCAGTTTTACCTGTTATTTGCTCTTTGGTGATGTCGAACAAATTGTCAAAATGGCGGTTGGTGAGCAGGTATTTTCCGTCAAGGTCTTTGATGTAAATTACTGCTGTTGAGTTGTCTAAAATCGCTTGCAGCAGTGCTTCGCTCTTTCGCAGGGCTTTTTGAGTGTTTTGGCGAGCGAGTATTTCTGGCTGCAATTCCCAGTTGAGGCGATTTAAGTCTTGCCAAGCTTCCTGGACTAGATTTAAGGCGATCGCGCTTTTTTCTAGTTCTGTATGTACCTGCCGCGACTGGTTTGAGGCGGAGTTTTCGGGCAATTCTATGGGTTGGAAAGCGAGCGGGATGTGGGGATTTGCGATCTCCCGATCGCCCACCAATTTTTTATATCGAAAGTCTACGGCTAATTGACCATCTAAACTCGATTTTTTAGGGAATAAATCGGGGAATTCGCCGAAATTTAAATTGTCATAAATTCGATCAAACTTGCGGGATCGCTGCGGCGGTTCGGCCCTGGAGTTAGATGCCCAATTCCCGTCTGCTGTTGATAAATCTGAGTTAGCGGGTTTGGCAATCCGGCGAGTGACAGCAACTGCCAAGGCGAAGGGGACAACGGCTGCTGCAGACATTGCCAGCAGCCAGTTATTGCCCCACCCAGTTGCGATCGAGGTTTTGGGGATGCCCCGCACTAAAATTGCTGCGGGCTTTCCGGCTAAATTCTCCTGGGATTGGGCAGCTACTGTATAAGTTTGACTGCCTATTTGTACGTTTCCGGCGACTGGTTTGCCGCCGGCGGCGAGTGCAGATTTTAGGAGAGATTTGTCTATCGAATTTAAGTCTGGCAACTGTTTGTCTTTTGTAACTGCTTGCGAACTTGCCAAAACAAATTTGCCGTCAGCCAGCGGTGCGTAGATAGCGTGATATCCGCCGCCCTGTAAATTGAGGGTTTTGGTGCTAGCAACTACCGAAGTTTTGCTGATAATTTTTCCTAATACTAAGGCAGCAATCACTGTCTGAGTTTTTGGATCTTTTACGGGAATTGCTGCGTAGCGGACTAGCACAGGGCGATCGCCCTTTCCGGGCGGCAAAGACTCCAATTGTTTCTGAACTTCTGATTTGGCAATGATTTCGGTGGCAGTAATTGGCTCTTTTGCAGCGAATACTCGATCGACTATTTTTTGCAGGTTAAAACTTTTTCCCTTCTGGTTGGAGTTGACGCTAACCACTATCTGCCTGTTTTTTCCCACTAATGCCGCGCTGTCTATTTCCCCTGTTTTGACTTGATTTTCTAGAATTTGCTTGACAGATTTTTGCAAATCTGATACTTTTTTGCCGCTGTTGTAAGCTAAGGCTGTTTGGACGATCGTTTTGCTGTCAGAGGAGTTTTGCAAACGGTCGGCGGCGCGATCGAGTGGGAGATTGTAGTTAATTTCACTAAGGCTCAGTTCGGACTTAGCTTGATTTTGCAGTTGATTGCTTCCAACTGCTGATGTTAGCCAAAGTGCTGCTGCCGTTAGTCCGACGGGCAAGATTGTTTGTAAAGTCAGCAGTCCGATTAGCTGTTTTCTGGTAACAGATAAGTTGTAGGTACACGGCTTGAAAGCTGCTTTCAATCTTCTTTCGGAAGTCGCAACTTTAGTTTGCTGCAGACAATTTTGCTGGCTGTCGTTTAACTGAGTATGAGCCATAGTAGTAGATACGGGATCGGTTGTAGATGACAGGCGATCAATTAATCGGGAAGGCAATCCATTTTAGATTTTAGATTTTAGATTTTAGACTTGGGCGTGAGCGGTCAGTTGAACGATTTTAGATTTTATATCGAGTTCGGTTAATCACTCATCATCAAAGTGTTGCCTCTCGCCGCCGCCAACCTAGCAAGAAAATGACTGGCGTATTCTCAAAAAAATCGGTTTCTGGCTGTTAATCAGAGTGTGTTATTTAGTTGTTTTTACATATAATACTTTCGGCTCCTATTTAAAGGGTGTTGGGATCATCCAAATGAGTGCTTTCACAGGAGTGTTCGCGGTTAGATGTAGGCTTTGCTGTGCAAGATACTCGCACTCCTCAAAAACGCTTTTTGCAAAATCGGGATGCTCCCAAATAACGCATACAGTCGTAAAACGAAGTAATTTTTCCATCGACTGTATGGTAAATTCAGTTAAACTGAAATGTTGCACCATTATCAATAAGGTTTTTATGGGCGGGCTCTCCTGCCCAACCCCTACTCCCCACAAGAAATTAATTCTTTGTGGAACAGGCATCTTGCCTGTTCTTGAGAATGGTGCAAGATGTAAGGTTAAACCAAAGTTTAGCGTAATTATTGCAAAACTTAGATACGCTCGATCGACCTTTTCCCTGCTTCACCTTTTTTTCAATCCCACAACCGCCTGCCTGCTTTGCCCCCCAGTCGCTGGTGAGTATCTTTGAGCAAAGTTGGGATGTCTAACTCTTCGGGACACCGGGGCAAACATTCGCCGCAATCGGTGCAGCGGTTGCCTTTGCTGCCGGGAAACCAGTGTCCGGCATTTTCAAACATGGCGTAGCGGTATTTGCCAAAGTCAGTCATGTCACACCCGACGGCGAGATTGCGAAGTCGCAATACTTCGGGAATGTTGATGTTTTCCGGGCAAGGCAAACAGGCATAGCACTGGCTGCATTTGTCGGTTTTCAAAGTGGCTGCAATAACCGATTCTAGCCGATCGAACGCAGCGATTTCGGCGTTGGTGAGGGGAAAGTCGCGATCGCAATATTTCAGGGGTTGCTCTAATTCTGTCTCATTTGCAGCCCCCACACTCAAAGTCCCAATCCTAGTATCGCTAAGTAAAAACCGATAGTTTAACTCTAAGGGCGAGAAAGGCGAGCACAATTGTGCGAGAGTTTCCGGGGGCGTGTAGAGTTGCCCTCCTTTATCGGCTGGGGAAATGATGAAAACGCCCATATCTTTGTGCTTGGCGAGTTCAATTGCCGGGGCGTTGCGCTGAAAAAAATAGTAATAATGCAGATTGACAAATTCAAACAAATCTGTATTGATTGCAGCCAAAATCAGATCCAGAGGCCCGTGAGTCGAAAAGCCGACGTGCCGAATGCGACCATCAGCCAGGGCTTTGCGTACAGCTTCCATGCAGCCTGTGGGCGATCGCACAATCGCCAAATGTTCCCAAGTATTCAAACCGTGAATTGCCAGACAATCGATATAGTCTAAATTCAGGCGTTTGAGGGATGCGTCGATGCAGCGTTCCATTGCAGCAGCATCCTCGGTTGGGGAAATTTTCGTAGTGACGTGGAGGCGCGATCGATCGACAGACAAACCAGCCGAAAGGGCCGCGCCAAGATATTCCTCGCTGCAACCGTAACCAGCCGCAGTTTCCAGGTGATTGATTCCCTGAGACACCGCCTGTTGTACAGTCTGACAGGCAGTTTCCTCAGAAGCCAAATAGCGCATGGTTCCCAAGGAAAATACCGACAGGTGCAACTTTGTTTTGCCAAAACGTCGATAGCGCATAAAGGTCAGGAAGTTTCGCCCGGGCTGAAGCCACTTCTCTTGATCAAATCCTCTGGACGGAGGTTTGAGATAAATTCCCGGAAGGCCCGGCGTTCTGCCTCATCAGCATCTCGATCGACAGGTATGGAAGCATCAGCCACGACTTCTTCCATCACCCAGATGGGGCAGTTCGTTCGCAGGGCTAGGGCGATGGCGTCACTAGGTCGGGCATCGATCTCTTTTTTGACTTCTCCCTGACGGACGATCAGCACGGCATAAAACGTGTTATCTTGCAGCGAGTGAATAACTATGCGCTCCAAGGTAAGACTCCATGCCTCTAAAAAATTGACCATCAGATCGTGAGTTAAGGGCCGAGGAGGCTTGTGGCCCTCGATCGCGCTAATAATAGCCTTTGCTTGCTCCTGACCGATATAAATAGGCAAAGCCCGTCGCTCAGTAGCGTCTCTCAATAGGACAATAGGACTGCGCGTGGCTGCATCTAAGGCAATTCCAGCGACTTTCATTTCAATCATTCGATCGGCCTCATAGAATTAAGAAACTGTAAGGCAGTAGAGAACTTGGACATAAAGATCACCTAAATCCAGTATGACTTGATCTTCGCCTGAATCAGCAACAGATCTGGGACTGTCGATTTTAGATTTTAGATTTTAGATTTTCGATTGACTTGGAGGGAGAGGCAGGGCTGTTTCATTCTCTTGTAGGGGCAGCCGCCCGTGGCTGCCCCCATGTCCCAAACGCCTGTGCAGTCGTCTGTGGCGGGCTAGGCACGGGGACACTACCCTACAAAATTCATGTTTTTGGTGAGAATGAAACCGCCCTGGGGGGACAGGGGGACGGTAAAACCTCCTGTCTCTGGTTTGTCCCTATGGTTTGATGTAAATAAGCGATCGACTACGGAAAAATACTTATGTTTACAGGACTAATTCAATCTCTCGGAAAGCTGAAGTCGCTAGGCAACGATTATTTCCAAATTTCCTGCACATCAAACAACTCCTACCCGATTTTACAAGATTTAGCCATTGGGGACAGCGTAGCCGTGGATGGAGTCTGTTTAACGGTAGTGGAAGTTCTGCCGCAAGGTTTTGTCGCCGTCGCTTCCCCAGAAACCCTTCGCCGCACAACTCTGGGCTCATTCCCCGATGCTTTGGTGAACCTAGAAACCTCCCTGCGCGCCGGTAGCAAATTGGGGGGACATTTTGTGACGGGGCACGTAGATGCGATCGGCACTTTAGCGACATCAACCCAAACCGCCAACGCTTGGGAGATGCGGTTTACTGCCCCACCAGCAGCCAATTCGGGATGGCAACGTCAAATCGCACCTTACATCGTTTCCAAGGGCAGTATCGCCGTCAACGGCATCAGCTTAACCGTGGCAGATTGCGATGCTGACGGCAATTGGTTTGAAGTTGCGGTCATTCCCCACAGTTTTGGTGAGACAAACCTCAGCTATTTGCAACCAGGAAGTTTAGTAAACTTAGAAGCAGATATTCTCGGCAAATATGTCGCCAAATTTCTCCGCAGCGGCTCAAAATCCCATCCCGAACCTTGGGAAGAAGACCCCGCAATCAACAGTTTGGGAACAATTACACCCGAATTCTTAGCAGAACACGGATTTATTTAATCAATGAAACAATAAAAATCATTGCTGAACGAAGTAGCTGTGGGCCGGGGAGCATCTCTTTATCATTTAGAATATAACTTTTAGTTGTAGTCTATCAGCATTCTCTTGCTTTGCACAACTCATTGATACGTGCTATATACCATTGACGTTGAACAGAGAAGACGCTACAATTTTTATTAGGGGTTTCTTGGCTATCTCTTCCACCGACTGTGTAAGTCCTGACTGCGACGAGTGTAAGGTAGAGCTGCCAATCTACAAAGAAAAAAAATTGAAAAACCTTGTTAAAAACCAATGCAGCCAGATTCTCAAAAATCTCCCAATTTACCTCTCGTCTCAGTCATTATCCCTGCATACAACGCTGAGCCATTTATTGAAGAAACTCTGAAATCAGTTTTAGCTCAAACTTATCCAGCAATTGAAGTTTTAGTAGTCGATGACGGTTCCCAAGATCGAACCCCTGAAATTGTCGAAAAAATTGGCCAAAAAGATTCTCGCGTCCAGCTTCTGAAACAGCAAAATGCTGGAGTCGCTGCTGCTCGAAACTTAGGAATTCAGAAGTCTAGAGGAGAATATATTGCTCCCATTGATGCCGATGATATTTGGTATCCTGAAAACATAGAAAAACAAGTTCAATGTATGTTGGAGGGAGGGGAAGAAGTAGGGGTCGTGTATTCGTGGACAGTGGACTTGGATGAAAAAGGATTGCTAACAGGAGGATTCCGGTCTTATAGAATTGAAGGTGACGTGTACGGGACCCTAATCTGCCACAACTTTATAGGAAACGCGAGTGCTTCTATGATCCGTCGCAGTTGTTTGGAAAAGGTGGGGGTTTATGACAAGACATTGAAGGAAAGGAATGCTCAAGGCTGTGAAGACTGGGACTTATACCTGCGGATAGCAGAGATTTATCAATTTCGAGCCGTGCCGGAATTTTTAATTGGCTATCGCAGGATGTATAACACTATGTCTACCAACTATACGACAATGGCGAATTCTCAATCTTTGATGCTGCAAGCTGCCAAGCAACGGCATCCCGAAATTCCCGATTTCCTGCACCGATTATCTACCAGTAATTTTTTGCTGTACTTAGCGAATCAAAGCAGCCGCAACGGCCGCGATCGCACCGCGCTCTTTTGGTTATTCCAAGCTTTAAAAACTGAGTGCATCTCACCCTTATTACGTTCTGGCTTTTACATAGTATTGGGAAAGAGCCTTGTAAACCTATTATCCCAGTCTGGGAAACATCAGGATGCTCTAGATGCACCTGTGAGAGTAGAAGATACGCCATCCTCTGATCAGCAACTGATCGGCCGGGAGGTGTTGGTAGAGATCCGGCGCAAAAAGATCGAATTAATGGTAACGATAGGGAACATTTTTCACCGCTCAATTTCCCTGCTTGTCAAGCGAAATCGAACAAATATTGACACGATTCCTCAAGTGAAGATTAGCGCCACGCCGCCGACAAAAGCAGAGTTGTCTTAAGGCTATTAAAACTTAACTACTCACCGCCACTGCGTTGCTGTGAGTAGTTACTACTTTTTCAAGCGATACAGCACCGACTCAGTATTAAAATCTTTTCCGAAAACCGGTTGCAGCGGGCCTTGGGCACTTGTCAGCCAAGATAGAGCTTTCCTAGTAGCTGCGTTTGTCCCAGTCAGGGGTCCGAATCCCACAGTCCTAATTTTATTTTGCCGAAGGTTGTCAATCCATGCCGAAAGTCGATCGCCTCTAAACGGCACATATAAAACTTGCCTGTCCCAATTTCTCCCGTAAAATAGGTAGCTGCGCGAACTTAAAAAGAACCCTATTTTTTCATCAGCTACTGTATTTTTGTCAATATATTCGTAAATACCACGATACAGTTCTGTGCGTGCAATTTCTCGCTTTTCCCTCCAATGACCAATTACTATCAATCCTATACAGACACCAATTATCACTATGTAAATGGATTTTTTGCGGGTGGGAAATAGATGATTCAGCCATCCTAAACCAGGATGGATTTTCCACAATATCGCAGCCAGCGTCACACACACAATATAAAAGATCGGATCTGGTAATATATCTGGCCAACTAGGAGCTAATATTTTCCAGATACTATTAATAGCTTCTATTGGGTTAGACTTAAAATTGTCAATTAACAAACTCCCCCAAACAATACTATCTCCGGTGAAAGAAGCATTTTTAATATAATCAAAAATTGTGTTGCTAGTAATTCCGCAAAAACCACTAATCAAAACCACTGCCAGAACAAGTTGATTTTGAGTTTTCAAGAGAGTTGCTGTAGCTGCTGCTGCGATGGCGAGTAAGCTTAAAAAGGGAAATCCATATCTGAGGTTAAAACCGAGTAGAGGGCTAAGTTGACCGATCGACTCTCCCGCAGTACCGGACGTGTAAGGTGTAATTAAATACAAAACTCCGGTGCTGGCGAGAACTACAATTAAAATGATATTATTTTGATTAATTATTCTGGTTTTACCTTTGCTCAAAGCCAAAGGTGCTGCCAATACCTGAAAGGCGATCGCCAGAAAGGGCAGTTGCAACCTAATGATAATTTGTAAGCCGACAGTTTGCCAGTGGGAAATATTGCTGGGATTAAATTGAGCTGCTAAAGTGCTTTGCCAAATCTTTAGAAGTGACGAAGCGGGCGGCTGCTGTACCGGAGGTGTTGCCCCAGGTACGGGAGACGGTAAGGAAACAGGCTCTAAGGGAATTTTAATATCGCCGACTTCGGTGACAGGGTAATTGATTTGCAGCAAGTTTCTCGCATACCAAAAACCTCCTAAAAGCAAGCAACAAGCTACGCCGCACAGCAAGACTGGTTTGAGAAAGTGGCGAATTCTAAATTTAGCTGATGTGGAATTTTTATTAACCGCGAATCTTTTAATTTCTAATATTGCTAATCCTCCTAAAAGTGAGGCTGCATAGACTATCCCAGTGATTTTTATTCCGGCTAGCATTCCTACGGCTGCCAAAAATAGGGATAGTTCAGATTGCGATCGGCTGCTATGATAGGATAAACCTAGATACAAACCCACTGTAAATATGGCAGCTAGCGGTAAGTCTGGGTGAATCGTGTTAACTTGGTTGAGCATCATCGGTACTGTCAATACTAAAGATGCTGCTGCCATACCGTGAATTCGGGTTGCTCCAAATTTTATGCTCAAGAGATAGACGGCAATTCCCTCAAGTAACCACGCAATTAGCAGGGGAAAAGCTGCGAGAAAGTCTTCTTTGAATGGGATTACACACAAAGCAGATAAAACGTGCCAATTGTACGGATATACTTTAGCTTGTTCGTGATCGAAAATCCAATTTCCGGCGGCATCTAATAATGTAAATGAATGGGTTTGATACCATCGGGCGATCGCAGGCAGGTGAAACCACAATGAATCATAATTGGTTGTGGGTTTGCTTGCGAGAGTTTGTAACAGCAAAAATCCTGCAACAGCGGTGGCAAAAATAATTAGGAATTCGGATAATCCCAGAGGTTGCTTGAGTTGGGGAATCTGCCAATCGGAGAAGGTAAAAGTTTTGTGGCTTTTTGTATAAATCAGGATGAAGCCGATCGCACCAATCAATATTTCTGCTATAATCACCGCAACAATATTTAGGCGATCGGCACTTCCTAAAATCAAGCCCATACAAACTTGTGCAATACTCCATCCCGTCAGGAGTACAAGGAGAAAATGGGGAAATGAATAGTTATTGTTTTCTTTCTGATTTTCAAAGGCAAGAGACAAGCTTAAGGGAATCGGCCCGACTAGAATAATCAGAAATAAAATTAATTCCCACAAATTCTGCGCTATTAGCATAAGCTGCAAGTTACCATTTTTTATCAAATTTTCCTCCTTACCCGAAAAAGCCTGGTAACGAGGAAAATCAACGAGTTCGCGTGCTCGTTGCACAAAACATAAATTTTCTTGTGGGGTGGGCTTTTCGACCGTTCCACAAGAAAATTAATCTAGCCAATCCCCAATTTTTACCTGTTAGCTTGCTTCTGAATTTTGGGTTTGACTGCTTCGGCATCTTTGGGCTTAGAAATGTCAGCTTTTAACAGTTCCGGGAATGGCGGCTGGAGGTTGTGAACTTCGATGTCCATTCCCAGTGGCAGAGGTGGAAGCTGAGGCAGATCGTTTTCCAAATCCTTGAGTGAGTTAGCGGTTTGTATTTCCACCATTTTCGGCATTTGTGGTACTTTGGCGGTTTCCAAACTGCCGATCATTTTTGCCAGAGCGAATTCTAGCTGAGAGCCCGGATCGATCGCCACCCAACCCTGGTCAGTCATTTGGCGAACCTCGAAGTGGAGGTGAGGCCCTGTAGACATTCCCGTACTGCCGACGCGGCCGATCGTCTCTCCCTGTTTCACCCACTCTCCCGGTTTCACAAACAGTTCCGAAAGGTGGGCGTAGAGAGTTTCCTGAGACTTTTTGCTGTGGTTGAGAACCACAGTCAAACCGTAGCCGCCCAACCAATCGGCGATCGCCACTTGACCCGCATAGGCTGCCAGTACGGGCGTTCCCATCGGGGCTCCCAAGTCAGTTCCGGTGTGAAACCTGCCGTAGCCCATAACCGGATGAGTCCGCCACCCAAACGGCGAAGTAATTGCCGAAGCAATCGATAGCGGAAACAGCAAGCTGGTGTTGCCATTTCCGGGCAGACCTGCGGGACGTGGCGTGAGATTGTAGTAAGCAAAGCCGGTATTGCTGCCGCTGCTGACACTAACCGCACCGACTTGAACCGGCCCGAGTCCCATGCTGGGCGCTGGAGCGCCGCCGCCGTAAGATGCCGATCCGGCATAATATCCTGCGTCTGCGGAGTATCCAGTGTTTGCGGAGTAGCCGATGTTTGCCGAGTATCCAGTGTCTGCTGAGTATCCTGCGTCTGCCGAGTATCCTGCGCCTGCCGAGTAGCGCGGGGGTGCGTAAGCAGATTCCGGCGGGTTTGAACCCCCCCAAACCTGGCTGCCTATTTGTTGAACGGCTTGACCGAGTTTACTGACAGGATTTCCGCTACTATTTCCTGCCACAGTTTCTCGAACATTGCCCGGAAGGCTTTCTGGCAGATTTCGAGGAGGAGGGGCTGCAATATAACCGTCGTTTGCGATCGGAGTTTCCTGTCTGTAGTTTGGTTCTGCGGCATCTGCCGTCACCGGATCGGAAACAGGAGGAGGCGCGCACCAACCGCCTTCTCCTTCGCAGCCGGTCGATCGTTCTGCAAACTCTACACTTGTTGGCGCTTCGTACTCTTGGTACTCGCTGGTAGCGCCAATACTGTAGTCTGTTTGGTCGATTTCAGCGTGGGCTGGGTTAACTGGCGCTTCAAAAGGTGGCTCCTGGGCCGTCGCTTCTGGCAAAGGAATCAGCGCTGGTTCCGGCAGATAATATTCGGTGGGAGGTGGTTCGCTGGCGTACTCCGGCTCCCAGGCGGGTGCGGGATCGAAAGGCTCGGAGGGCGGAACTTCTGCCTGCGGTTCAGGGTATGGTTCTGGCGACCCTTGGCTGTATTCGGGTTCCGGGGGCGGAAGAGGAGCTTCAAATAATGGCTGGAGTTCTGCTGCGCCGGGGACGGCTTGTTCTGCTGGCGGAGTTTCGGCTTGGGCCCAAACTAGGCCTTTGCTGAGCAGTCCCAGACTGGCAAGGCAACCCAGTCCCACCAGCAGTGAGCGATCGGACAAAAGGCGCGATCGAGTCCGGGTGCCTGTAGGGTTCTTTTTTTGCTGTTTGGTGTTCAAATGGGCTGTTATTTGCTTGTCTGGAACTGGTTTCACGATTTTTTTTCCCAACTCAACAGGGGGCACAAGGATCTCGAATTGACAACTCCTCGACCCGAAGGCACGAGGATTCTTGGTTCATTGGGACTACTCATGTAGCTTGCCCTCCCCAAAATTCACTGCGATTTGCCCAACCGCTGTATATCCACGCTGCAACACCACCTGCGCTGCTGCAACATCTCGATTCGTTTCATAGCCACACGTTTGACATCTATGCACCCGTTCGGATAGTTCTTTTTTGCCTGTATGGGTTTGACATAAGGGACAAGTTTGACTTGTTCCGTTGGGGTCTACTTTTGCAAAGTATGCACCTCGCTTAAAGCAAACATGACCCAAGATATTCAGGAACTGACCAAACCCTGCATCAAGCGTGTGCTTGCTCATCATTCCGGCTGACATTGCTTTGAGGTTCAAGTCCTCAGCAAATATTGTTTGGGCCCAGGTACATAAATGATGTGCGGTTTTGAAATGAAAGTAAGAGCGACTGTTCGAGATGTATTCGTGGTGTTTAGCTATTTGGTGTTGAATTTGACGAAACTTCCTAGAACCTTTTTTCTTGCGCTTGAGTTGACGTTGCAGCAATTTCAGCTTGCGTTGTCCATCCACAAAGAATCGAGGTCTATCAATCAATTCACCATCAGAAGTTGCCAAAAAATGTTTTAACCCTAAATCAATCCCTAATCCATGCCCTGAAGGTGAGGCTTGAGGCACTGCGACATCACATTGCAAACTGAGCATGGCATAGTAACCAGAAGCCCTCTTAACAACGCGAATTTGCTTAACATCAAAGCCTTGAGGGATTGGACGCGACAGGTGCATTTTTACCGGGCCAATCTTGGGCAGGTTGACCCAATCGGCATTATCAAACCGTTTAACGGATTCTAGATTCAATTGAGGGAACACAAATGAGCGCATCCGCTTTTTGAATCTAGGAAAACCGTGTCCTCGTTCCCACATCGCCACAAACGCTGCCTCTAGTTGGCGCAACGCCTGCTGCAAGACATGGGTGTGAGGCAGTTTTAACTCAGGAATTAACTTCTTTGCCAATGCCAATGATTTGCATTGGCGGGCAAAGGTTGGACGCGGTGCATCATCCGGGATAATGTATTCCTGCTTAATGCTGCACGAGTTGATATCACACTTACGAGAATTAACCCAATCTTTTCGTTCTCGCAATCCAAAGTTGTAGACCTTGCGGCAAATATTGAGCCACTGGTCGAAAGTTTGGCGTTGCACGTCAGTAGGAATGAGCTTGTATTCGTAGGTGAGATTTAACATACAACTATTGTAGAGCCAACCTGAATAAATGCGGTGCTGTTTATTCAAACAACTCGCTGAGAGATTGCGAACCGAAATTCCCCTTAGAAGGGGGAGGCTTGTATCCCATTTTTTTGGTCGGGATCGAATGTATGGCCATCCTTGTCTTTATATACAGGCCTAACTGATTCTACCGGGGTTGAGGCAATTTTTTTTGCCCGTAGAACAAGCTCAAATGCCTTACGCATTCACTCGCGATCGATATCCGGTTTTTTTGATCCCGATGGCACTTGCCTAGAAGTCTGTGACGGCCACACTGATGATAGCGCTTTGGCGTTCGTCTATGTTAATTAGTTGCCTATATTTTTGTGGTTCTGCAAAATTTCGGCGCAGTCGGTCGTCCTGAAATATTGCACCATTCTCAATAATCTTTTCAGGGCGGGCTCTGTTGCCCACCCCACAATAAAATCTACTCTTCGCGGAACGGGCCCGAAAGCCTGCGCGAGAGAGAATGGTGCTCGGGGCGTGAGTTGTTCTAAAACCGCCTACTCATCGCGATTTTTTCCTGAAACCTGCCCCTGCCTTTAAACTTCGCGGACAAAATTTTTGATTGTTTAGAATACAAGCTAAATGATGCGCTTGGGTAAGGATACGTTTCATGACTGTAGCTGGCGATCGCTTGACAAATTTTACTGACTCTGTATGCGCCGGAGTACCTGACGGTATCAGTTGGGACTGGCAGAGTTATGAAGGCTTGCCCTATCTGACTTGCAGCTTGCTTTCTCGCTGGTATCACGGCTTTTTTACTCGCGATTTCTCGCCCCAGGGGCCGATCGATCTGACGGAAGTTCTCGAACCGGGAGCTAAGGTTTACCGACTCCAACAGGTACACGGCAATGTGGTACTCAAAACGAGTGAGTTGTCCCCGGTTGTGGCTCCGGGCCCGGAAACCGCTGCCCCAAGCTATGCTGAGGCTGATGGCTTGGTTGCCGATCGAGAATTGCAGGCGCTGTGGGTTTGCTCGGCTGACTGCGTGCCGGTTCTGATTGCTGACGATCGCACGGGACTGGTTGCAGCAGTTCACGCGGGTTGGCGCGGGACTGCTGCTAAGATATTACCAGAGGCGATCGCTCAACTTGTGGCACAAGGCAGTCAACTAGAAAATCTGAAGATTGCTATGGGGCCGGCGATCGCTGGAGAGGTTTACCAGGTATCTGTGGAAGTAGCAGCGGAACTGGGAGCCACCATTGCTCCTAAGAGTGCCGTTAGTGCGACAGCAGACGGCATTCTAGAGTTTTTGCACCAACTGCCGGAAACGCCTGTCTTAGCCGATCCAGAACCGGGAAAAGTACGCTTGGATGTTCGCCTCTGCAATGCTTTGCAATTGCAGCAGTTGGGAATCGATGTTTCTCAAGTGGCGATCGCTCCTTTCTGTACTTATTCTGACTCGGCTCACTTTTTTTCGTACCGCCGCGATCGACTTAAAAAAGTCCAGTGGTCGGGAATTGTGAGTGCCTGCGGGACAAGTCCCTTCTGAGGGCATTTGGCAGAAGGTAAAATTTTAGACGGCCAAGATAAAAATAAAAATCTTTGGATTCATTATTTTTTATTTACGAATGCCAAATGCCTTCTAGTTTCTATTTTCGTAAGGTTTGCTGGTTCCTGTTTTAAACCACCAAAAACTAGCAGCAAAACTTTTGGGAAAGCGGCCCAAGCCCCCGCCCCGCTTTCCTCTCTTGTTAAGATTACTCTATAACGAGAGTCTTCAGCGGGTTATTACCATGAGTGAGCCAACTCCCTATCAACTGCTTGAAGTCGATGAAGATGCTTCCTTTGATGAAGTGCAAGAGGCCCGCACGCGCCTAGGTGAGCAGTACAGCGGTGACAAGAAACGTTTGGAATTGATCGAAGCAGCTTACGACGCGATCCTCATGGATCGCCTGCGGCAGCGACAGGAAGGTAAAATTAAAGTACCCGAACGCATTCGCTTTCCCGAACGGCTGACTCCGCCACCTCCAAGCTTTACTCCGTCTCCTCCTAGTGGCAGCCCAGCTTGGTTGCAGCGGCTAATCGATACTCCTAGTAAATCGGACATTTTGTGGCCGGCTGGGGTGTATGTGGGGTTAGGCGGACTGAGTATTTATCCGGCGGCTAATGATGGTTTACTACAGTTGACTCTGGCTCTTGGGGTCGGCTCTTGTCTTTATTTTGTTAATCGCAAGGAACAAAAATTTGGTCGGGCAGTGCTGCTGACTGTGGCTGGCTTGGTTATAGGCTTGTTGCTGGGAGGCTTTTTGGGTTCTTTGGTCAGTCCGGCATTTATAACAACAGAGAAATTTATCGCTTTGTTTACGTTTTTAATTCTGTGGCTGGTCAGCGGTTTTCTGCGATAGTCAGTTGTCAGTTGACAGTTGACAGTTGACAGTTGTCAGTTGTCAGTTGTCAACAGTCATCAATCATTAGTCAACCATCAACAGTCATTAGTTATTGGTAATTGTTAATTGGTAATTAGTAATTGGTAATTGGTAACAATCAACTAACTACTAACACCTAAAACCTACGAACCAACCAATAACAATTAACCAATAACAATAATTAACCACTGCCAAATGTCAACTGTCAACTGACAAGTGACTATCTAAAATAATCTCAACTGCTTCGCTCAAATTGTTGGCAATTAAATCCGGTTGGTGCATTTCTAGTTGGGTGCGATCGCGAATTCCGCACAAAACACCAATTACCTTGACACCGTGCGTTTTTGCTGCTACAATGTCCGCCTCCGTATCGCCAACCATCCAAGTGTCAGAAGCCGGCGGCAGTTCGGCGAGAGCTCTTGCCATCAACAGCGGCTTATCTTTGACATCCCCGGTTTTAACGTAATCGTTGGGGAGGCAATAGCGGCGGTTTTCTGGGAAAAATTGCCCTAAATTGCAGCGGTTGAAGGCTTCATCTAGTTCCCTAACGCGGCGCATGGTCATCACCGCTAAGTCTACTCCAGCGCGCTGCACCTTTTCGAGCGTTTCCAGAACGCTGGGCACTGGTCGATCGTAAATCATGTAGGGTAGCGTGTGGACGGTTTGACGGCGTTTCTGGGCAAAATCGCGGGCTTGATCTGCGTCTAATCCTGAGAGAATGCCAATTTCGGTTTCGGGAACCCGCGCCCGCTTCATGTCCCAAAACTCGGCTTTGGGGAGTTCGCGCACTGGTTGGTCCCAACGCTTAGTCTCGGCGAGACAATACTGGTAAACTCGGTAGTAGCGATCGGACACGTCCATAATCGGGCCGTCAAAGTCGGTAATAAGTCTCAGCATTTAGCAGAGTATTTTTAAGCTTTTATACAAATTCTTCGATACTATATCACTTAAAGGTAACACTTTGTTTACAAAAATTGACACAAATACCCAGGGGAGGTAAGGTCTATAGGAATGGTGCTAATTAAAGCAAACATTTGAATTAAACTGTGATGTTCCTCAACTTTAGCGGTTGTCAGCCATATCGGGGAATTTAAAATTAAAATGTGCCACACAAATAGTGTAAACCGCTACATATTGTTCATATATCTCCACCTCAATCGAGGCTGATTTTGACTGCGTTTTCTCAAAAAAAATTGGTTCAATTAATATTTGGCCAGATTTTTCAAATAAGCAAAAAACTGCTTGGAGAATCCAAAGTGTACTGTTTGCATAAATTAGCCAGCGGTAACAGGTGATGACATCCGCCAGTATAAAAATTTCCCTGATAAATCGCAGCCAAACAACAACTAACTTTATCGGCTAACCTTTGAGAGAGATGCTCTACAATAACGAGATGGTTCCAACATTAACTGTAGAGAGCAGCGCCAGAAGTATTAATATTCTTCTTTATAAGCTGTTATCCTTACGCAGGATTGAATACCTCACAGTCGATCGGGAACTTAAAATTCAAGAAATATCTTTGAAAGTGCAAGATTTTGCCTACATTCATGAGGAAGTAGGCGAAGGAAAAGATGTGCGCGATAGTTTTCCCGAACTGATCGGAAGTGAAGAAATCCTTGAAGGGATTATTGAAGAACGAGAGCAAGACTTTCAGTTAAAAGCAATTACCCGAACTCTCAAAGACGGATCTTATTTGTATCTAAATTTGTACATTTTTGGTTATCATGAAGAAGCCAATGCTGACAGATTGATTATTTTATGCGAAGATGTGACCGATAGCATTGCAGCTCAGAAAAAAAGGGTTCATTCTGTCAAGGAAAACAGTATTAAAGGCGATAACTTAGCTGCGGCTGGCGATTATATTGACAAAATTATTAATTCCCTAGGGGATGTTTTGTTCGTAACAGGAACATCTGGCCAAATCAAAAAAGTGAATCAAGCTGCACAGCAATTATTTGGATATACCGAATCGGAATTAATCGGCCAATCCATATCCATGATTACGGCTGAGGAGGAATTGTTACGCAAAGTCAGCCAGCTACCTCCTGCACTTAAAAGCGAATATTGGCCTCAAGTAAAAGTAGCTTGCCAAACGAAAATAGGTGTAAAGCTGATTGTTGCGTTTTCATGCTCTACTTTCGAGACCACCCTAGGAAGCAAGGATGGAGATAGCGAGGTCATACAAGATTTTGTTTATATAGGTAAAGACATTACCAAGCAACAACGCATAAAAAAGTGTCAAGAAGCACAGTATGCTGTTACTCATATCCTGTCAGAATCAACTTCTCTAGATAGCGCAACTCCGAGAGTTTTGCAAGCTATTTGCCAAAGTTTTGGGTGGGATTTTGGCGAACTTTGGACGCCTGCAGAGGTGGAGAAAGAAACTAGATTGGGTGAGGAAATAAAATCTGAAAAAGATCCGCTTTGGTGCCTGCCGCTTTGCTGTCCGATCGAGGAAACTCCTTGTTGGCGGCGGGTGGCAGTTTGGCAGGCAGCGGAGGAAGTTAGGGAGTTTGCCGAAAACGATCGGCAGATTACTTTGGCTGCGGGTGAGGGTTTGCCGGGGGCGGTTTCCAGAAGCGGTTCTACGCAGTGGATTACTGATCTTGTGGCCGATCGCAATTTCGTGCGATCGCGCTTGGCCGAGGAAGCGGGACTGCGATCGGGATTCGGTTTCCCCATTCACGCTAGGAGCCAAGTTGTAGGAGTAATGACTTTTTTTTGCCGGGAAGAGCTGCAGCCCGATCAAGATTTACTTCAGATAATAGCTGTTGTAAGTTCTCAATTAGGAGAATTTGTCAAACGCAAATATGCAGAGCAAGAATTGCAAGAAGCTGAAGCTTCAATCCGATTTTTGTACGAAGAAGAAAAACGGCAAAGTGAAGAATTAGCTCGGCAAAATTTAGCTTTAGAACAAGCCAAATTAGAATTACAAGCAGCTAATATGGAATTGCAGCGCCTGGCTTCGGTGGATGGATTGACTCAAATTCCCAACCGCCGCTGTTTTGACAAAAAATTGGAGTTAGAATGGCAGTTGATGGAGCGAGAAAAAGAGTCGCTGTCTTTAATTTTGTGCGATATCGATTTTTTCAAACTTTACAACGATCGTTACGGTCATCAAGGAGGCGACGAATGTTTAAAACAAGTAGCCGAGATTTTAGCTAGCAAGGCTCAGCGGGCAGGAGATTTAGCCGCCCGCTACGGCGGCGAAGAATTTGCGGTAATTTTGTCGCGAACTGATGTGCAACGAGCAATGCGGGTAGCTGAAGCAATTCGCAGCGATTTGAAAGCAGCGGAAATTTTTCATGCTGCTTCCAAGGTAAGTAAGTTTATAACTCTCAGTATGGGGATCGCTACTACTGTACCTGCTGCTGGTTTATCGATTGAGGAGTTAATTGGACAGGCCGATCGAGCGCTGTATCGAGCTAAACTAGAAGGACGCGATCGTATAGTTGGCCTAGACTTAAAAATAGAATTTCAGGAGCCGCAAGGAGTATTTTCTGATGATTGTGAGAGAAGCTAAAATCGCTGACGCACCTGCAATCGCACGAGTTAATCTAGATACTTGGCGGACAGCTTACCGGGAAATTATACCAGCAGATTACCTCGCACAGTTATCCTATGAAAAGCGAGAAAGCACTTGGCAAGAAATCCTGGTCAACGTCAAAAATACTGGAGTTTTTGTATGCGTTGCTGAGAATGAATCGGGAGAAATTGTAGGTTTTGCTGCCGGTGGTTGCGAGCGCACCGGCAAATATGTATATAAAGGAGAATTATTTGCCATTTATATTTTGGAGGAATATCAGCGTCAAGGAATCGGACGGCAACTCGTGAGAAAAGTTGCCACAAAATTGGCAGAATTAAGTTTGAACTCGATGCTAGTTTGGGTACTAGGAGACAATTCAGCCTATAGGTTTTATGAGTTCTTAGGAGGTGAAAAAGTAGACGAACAGCAAACAAGTAGAGCAGGAGTTGCACTCAAAGAAATTGCCTACGGGTGGAAAGATATCGCAGTGCTGATTAACACGCCTGTATGACTTAAAAACTGGAAGTTTTGTCAATCATCGATCAAACTTCCCCTCTTCATCTGTTCCCGTTCTATCGCCTCAAACAAAGCTCGAAAATTCCCCGCGCCAAAACCTCCAGCTTGCACCTGTTTGCCGTTAACTACACTAACTCGGCGCTCAATAATCTCGAAAAAGAAAGTCGGTTCTGCAAAAATTGGCTGGGTAAAGATTTGCAGCAGCATTGCTGCGGGAGTATCTTCTTGCCAATCTGCCAAAACTTGACAAGCTGCAATTGCTTGCCAATCGGCGGGCAAATAGTTTTGTCGCTGCTGCAATTCCGAATAGTATGTTGGAGGAACCGGCAGAAAAGGCAAACCGCACGATCGCAAATCGGCAACAACACCCACAATATTATTAGTTTGCAAAGCCATGTGCTGAATTCCCGGCCCTCGGTTTGCACTTAAAAACTCTTGAATTTGAGAATTAGCTGATGCCGGTTCATTAATCGGGAATTGCACCCCACCTTCAGCGTGCACCATAACTTGGCTCCGCAAAGCCGATTTCTCAGTCTGAATGTCAAAATTTTGCTGCGGTTGAAAACCTAATATTTTTTGATACCAACTCACAGCACTTGACAAATCGCCCGATTCAACATTTAATACTACGTGGTCAATCCGGGTAAACAACGGCCGCTTATCCGAAGCCGATAGCAGTGAATGGCTGCCAATTTGCTCAACCAGCGTATGGCTTAAATCTCCCCAGCCCGAAATTTTTGCCCGCTTAAAATAGCCTCCTGCGTTTAGGTCTTCTTGAATCGGTTCCAGGATTTTAGCGCCTTCTGCCGCCGCTCTAGCTAGCGCTAATTCAATATTTTTTACCCGAAAACCCACATCGGAAATCCCTGGAGGATGAAACTTCAACCAACTAGCAGCGGGACTCGCGGGTGTCAGGGGCGAAGATAAAACAAAACATACATTGCCGCTGCTGACAACTTCAGTGTGAGTGTGGCTGTTGGCGTAACCTGCTATGAATTGAAAGCCTAACTGGCTGACAAACCAGTCGCGGGATACTTTAGCGTTTTCAACGTAAAATTGAATGCGATCGAACTCCATAATCAATAATTGAAAATGGAAACTGAAAAAGGGAAAATCTGCTGATTTTCAAGGCGAAATTCCAAGGTACAGACTGAGTAATGGATATTTTTCATACTTTTTATTGCGCGCCCACTTAATAATAACCTAAAGATTGAATATCCTAGCTCCCTCTGAAGGCAGAAATAAGTAAGCACTTAAAAGAAACCCCGTGTCTGAGATAACTTAGGTTTGACCGCTGGGCTTTCACCAATAGGGCTAAGGCAAAAAAATGGTTTGATATGCTATTTATAGGGGTAAGGTGCGCAAGTTTATGCACCATACATAATTAACTGCTGTACAAGTTCTCAAACCTAAAAATATCATAATTTTTCTTGCCTTCAGCTTCCGCTGCGTTCTGCCTTCAAATCACTCCTCAATCGCTAAAAGAACAAATGACTTTCCGGCTGAATATTAATCTCCATCGGCACAGCTTGCGGGTCAGCCGAAAGAGCAAACATAATCGCCTTTGCAGCAGTGTCGGTACTCAGCATTTTTGACCTGTCTACCTTCAAACTCACATTATCCCAAAACGGAGAATCCACCCCGCCAAAATAGAATAGCGTAAACTTAATGCCGTAGCGTCGCAGTTCATCTGCCATGCACTTGCTGAAACCAACTACCCCAAACTTTGAAGCGCAATAAGCCGTTCCCATCGCCATCGAATGCTTGCCCAAAATTCCGATGACATTGCAAATGTGGCCGGATTTGCGCTCTTTCATTACATTCGCCGCTGCTTGAGATGTGTAAAAACTGCCTTTCAAGTTCAAGTCAAGCATTGCATCTAAATCCGCAGGTTCTAACTTGTTCCACTGCTTGAGAATTCCGGCACCGGCGGCGTTTACGAGAGCATCAATTTGTCCGAAATGTTCCACAGTTGTCTGCATCAGCGTCTCGACTTGCTGCAAATTGGTGATATCTGTGGGTACGCACAGTACCTCTGTTGCCGAAAGTTCGCTCGCTAAAGCGTCTAATTTACTGCTGTCTCTGGCGGCGAGCACTAGCCTTGCACCCGCATCAGCGAGTTGACGGGCCACCGCTGAACCGATGCCGCCAGTCGCACCCACCACAACCACAACTTTGTCCTGCATATCCCTTTACATTTCTTGACGTTCCGATTGTATGATAACTCAAGTTGCTAGTAATGGGGAGGTTTATATATTTTAATTTTTAATTAATTGAGGGAAACTTGCCAGCCTTTTTCGGCTTTTTTTAGCTGGAGAGAAGCGCAGGATTGCAAAAATTTAGTAAATTTCCTACCGAGATTAAAATCTTTAATTATTTGGGTAATTTGTTTGCCGTATTGTCTGTGAAATTCGCTACCTACATTGGAGAGAAATACAGAATTTTCGGGAGAGTTGTCTGTTAAGTCGCCAACGATTTTGACAAGAGCTCTTTCCAAGTCTTCCAGAGAATTAATATCTGTCAAAGTCGCAGGTGCTGTCTGGTGGTTATTGATAATTTCTTGGCTAAGTATTGGCGGCGGGGGCGATAATCTTACTTCAAAAAGAGTGACATAAGTTTGAGAAGTTTCTGATGGTTTGTGGAGGACAAAATCGGTGGGATATTTGAGAAAGATATCCCTAGTTTTAGTGCCGAGTAAATGATGGGCGACAACTTGATTGAGGACTAAGCCGTAATTTTCCCTAAATAAAGCTGAAACAGTAGAAAGTTTGATCCACTGAGTTGAGGTGCGTTTTTGCTCTTTTTTGATTAATTCTTTTAGCTGAATAACTAATTGTTCTAGGGGTGTAATTTCCGGTATGGTTACAAGAGAATGGGTTTCCATTTGTCCGGTTTTGCTGTTTAAAACTATGATTTTATCTACTTGTTTGCGGACTTGAAATACGGTTAATCCGTGGGCTTGCAGTGTATTGCTGAGGTGAGTCAGGGCGCGATCGGACGAACAGACAAAAATCTCTTTGGCTGTGGGATAATGTACGAAAATCGATGCGCCGACTGTAGCCATTTTTAAGTCGGCACTGTCTTTGCCGGGGGGGACGTGGATTAGTTGATAGCCACGCTGGTGAAATTCGGCATCTTTTTTGCCCATGCTGCGCCAGTTGGCAAAGGCAACTTTGATTTGGATGGGATAGTGGCAAATTCCCTCTAAAAATTTTTCGGTTTCGATGTTGAGTTGCAAGTTTTCGACATCTAGCAGCAAGATAGCAATGCCGATAGAAAGAGAATTTGTTTGATTGGTGAGAGTGGAAGGTTTGGACGAAACTGAGTTTTGTGATTTAGCGGGTGCTGTTTCAGATTGGGCTAGCTGCTGAATTTTGGCAAATAATTTGCTGAATTGAGGTGAATTAACGAATTCTGGAACCAGCAGAATTTGTAGGTATTTTTTTGCAGTCAGCAGCAGGGAATCTGTATCGCTGGCTACAGTGAAACTTTTTGTCAATTTTCCAATCAAAACTGACTGAAAATCAGGTTTAGCCCAGGGGGTTTTCCTATATTTTTCAGTTATCCATTCGGGATGCTGTTGCTGAATGGTAATTAGGGTTTGAGCTATATAGCGACTGATGACGCTGAATGCGAGAGATTCTTGAGTCGCAAGCTCGGGAGTTCGATCGGGCATGACCCTCTACAATGCGGGATGCTGTTTCAATTTATCACACTTCTAGTTTCTCGCCGGGAGTCGGACGATCGCCCGCCAAATTAAACCGACGGCAATTAATGCCAATCCTGTCAGCCAAATTTCCCTCTCCACCCAGAAAGCCAAAAACAGACAATTCCCCAAACCCAACCAAGCCAACCACTGCGGATAAAGCCTTTCGGCGGGGGAAAGTTGCAGCGCGGCGAGGTTGGTGATAGCGTAATATATCAAAACGCTAAAAGCGCTAAATGACCAAGTGGTTTTGACATCGCCGACGAGGATTAAAAGTGCGATCGTAACTTCCACAACCACCACAGCCACGTAGGGAGTTGTCCCCGAAGGATTAAGCCGCGCCAAGACTCTCGGCATATCCAAGCGCCGCCCCATCGCCAGCCAGATGCGCGACAGCCCTAAAATTAAGTTCAGCAAGACTCCCAACATAGCGGTAATTGCACCGACGGCTAGCAGTTGCGAAACTCCTGGAATTGGGAAACTGCGGGCGATGACTTCCAGGGGTGCAGTCGTGCCGCCTGGTTGTAAAGACAATTTATCGGCTCCCCCCGCGCCCGCGACAACTACTGCTACCCCCACGTAAAGCAGCATTGTCAACACCAAAGTGAAAATTATGGCTTTGGGAATGGTTTCCCTCGGTTCCCTCACTTCTTCGCTCATTGTGGCGATGCGGGCGTAACCGCTATAAGCGACAAACATCAGGGCGGTGGCCTGGAGGATGGAGCCGATCGAGCTATCATTCTGTACGGTGGCCATTTCCCACCTTACCTCTGGCAAACCGACAGCCACAAACAGCGCTAAGGATAGAAGTGTAACTGAGACTATGGCAGTATTGGCAATATTCGATCGCCTAATTCCCGTCAATACAATTAAAGTGAGGGTGGCGAGGGATCCTAAAGCTGTTAGGATCAGGTAAGTGCGATCGGCTACACCAACTGCATTTAAAAAATACCCCGCAAAACCTAAAGCAGCAGTAGCAGCAGAAGCCGTTTTCGCCAACAGAAACATCCAGCCTGCCGTGAAACCCAGCCAAGGATTGAGATATTTGTACCCATATTCATAAGTACCGCCGCTAACAGGATGATTTGCCGCTAATTGAGCGCTGTTAAGGCCATTGCAAACAGCCACTAAAGCCGCAATACATACAGCTAAAATCACTCCCGGGCCAGCAACTTGCGCAGCTATTCCGATACTCACAAATACTCCGGTACCGACGATTGAACCCAAGCCCATGAGAGTTGCGCCGAAAACACCTAACTCTCGCTTAAGAAGCGGTGAAGACATAAATATAGCGGTTTTCTGTTCAGTGCCATACTGATATTAGGTTAGATCTAGCAATATTTGCAATAATTCGGGCAGGGGTTTAAACCCCCGCCTCAAAAATCAAGTCCCCAGCTAGGAGGACTGCAATACTTCTTGAGAATGTTGCCCAATCTGAGTTAACACTAATATCAATTCTGCTTGCATTGGAATGAATGATTAAACCGCAGAGTACGCAGAGTACGCAGAGGAAGAGAACAGAGAGAGATGAATAATTCCGATGCTAACGGATTTGATATAACTCAAATACTATTACTATTTCCTAGTTTTCTTAAGAGGACTTTAACTGTGAGACAGGGACTTAAGCCCCTGTCATAATATAGCGACTAATAGAAAGGAAAGAACCCTAGTATTAACCGAAACGGCCTTGAATGTAATCTCTCGTACTCGAATTGCCCGCAGAAGTAAAAATCTTACTGGTAGGCCCAAATTCCACCATGTGGCCGATGCGACTTTCATCAGTATTAAAGAAAGCCGTGTAATCAGAAACACGAGCAGCCTGCTGCATATTGTGCGTCACAATCACAACAGTTAACTGCTGGCGTAGAGTCTGAAATAACTCCTCAATCTTCATCGTTGAAATCGGATCTAAAGCAGAACAAGGTTCATCCATCAGCAAAATTTTTGGCTTCACAGCTAAAGCGCGAGCAATACAAAGTCGCTGCTGCTGTCCCCCCGAAATCCCCTGAGCCGATTTATTCAAATCGTCTTTGACTTCATTCCAAAGCGCCGCACTTTTAAGGGCAGATTCCACAATTTCATCTAATTCTGCTTTGCTTTTGCGACCAAAAATCCTCACGCCGTAAGCAATATTATCGTAGATGCTCAGTGGAAACGGATTTGGTCTTTGAAACACCATCCCAATTTGGCGCCGCAAACTATTAATGTTTACTTTCGGGCTGTAAATATCCTGTCCAAAAAACTCTACTCTTCCTTTAATTTTAACTTTTCCCTCCAATTCACCAATCCGGTTGAGAGCTTTGAGAAAGGTAGATTTGCCACAACCTGAAGGACCAATAATCGCCGTAATTTGCGGGTGAGGGATATTCATCGATAAATTTTCTAATACTTTGTGAGTTCCGTAATAAAAACTCAAGTCGTGAACCCGCAGTGCTGGCATTGCATTGGGGTCTATTTCCGGGGTGGCATCGTCTAGGAATTGAGCTGTATAGTTTTCGGAGTTCAAGTTAGCTTTAGGTTTCATTATTGGCTGGTTATATTGTTAATATTTGACTGAGAGATGCACTTTAGTTATTGATTTATCGGTTTTGCAAGCGTTTCCGAGTTACTGTACGGGATGCGACGCTAGCAATCAAAACCATGCCCAAAAGGACAGAGGCAGCAGTCCACGCCAATTCGTTCTGCTCCTTGTAAGGAGAGCTGGCGTAGCTATATATTAATACCGACATAGAAGGAGTCGGAGTCAGCAGTGTTTCGGGAATTTCTTTGAGTTTTGAAAGGGTTTCTGCACCTATGGGGGACTGCATTATCTCGCCCAATTTATCAACTAAAGGAGGCCAAAATTGACTCGACAACGCCGTTACAATCAGGGGTGCGGTTTCGCCGGCTGCCCGGGAAGCAGCGAGTAAAATACCTGTGGTAATAGTTGGAAGTGCTGAGGGAATAATAATGCGAAACATAGTTTGAAAGCGTCCGCCTCCCAAACCAGCAGAAGCGAGACGGTAAGAAGTAGGCACTAATTTTAATGCTTGTTCTGTTGTCAGAGCAACAACTGGAAGCATGATGATGCCGAGGGCAAAACCGCCTGCTAATGATGAAAATGCTTTGGTGGTAACGACAATTAGGGCGTAGGAAAAGACGCCAACTACGATGGAGGGAACGCTGCTGAGAATGACGGTGATAAAGCGAATACTATTAGCCATCGCTTTGTTTTCTCTACCAAACTCAGACAAAAATATTCCGGTCATTACGCCGATAGGCACGCTGATTAATGTCGCAATTCCCACCATTAAACCAGTGCCGATAATCGCATTGGCAAAGCCGTTGGGCTGGTCTTCAACTCCGACGGGTGCGGGCAAAGATACTAGCACTTCCCAGCTCAAATGTGTAAGTCCTTCCCCCAATATTTTGTACAAAATAGCTAACAAAGGTAGCACGGCAAGAGCTGTGAGAACGAAGGCAATAAGTGTCATTCCACGACTGAACAAATTTCTGCTCAGTGACAGGGGGTTGTAGATTTCTGCATCCAGAATACTGTTTGATTTTTGTGCTTGAGTCATTTTTTATTTTTAGCTCCCTTAACGCCCATTAGCTTAACCAGCAATACTGCCACTGCATTCACCAACAAAGTGATGACAAATAGAATCAAGGCTAAATACATCAAAGCGCCGATGTGCAGTGGTTCGAGAGCTTCCCGAAATTGACTTGCCAAAACCGCAGGAATTGAGTAGCTGGGAGCTAGCAGGGATTGGTTGATTTGAATCGAGTTGCCAATCACCATTGTGACGGCCATTGTTTCGCCTAAAGCGCGTCCCAAAGCCAAGATTGTAGCGCCTATAATTCCTGAACTAGCTGCTGGTAATAACAGCTTAAATATTGTTTCCCAGCGGGTGGCACCGAGGGACATGGAAGCACTTCGCAAATCAACTGGAACTGACATCAATACATCGCGGCTTATGGCGGCTACTGTTGGCAAAATCATAATTGATAACAGTATTCCTGCAGGCAGCATTCCGGGGCCTAAAGGTTCGCTGCTGAACAAGGGAAACCAACTGAAATTATCGAACAATGACTGCTGCAAGGGCAACAAAAAGGGAATCAAAACAAATATTCCCCAAAGGCCAACTATTACGCTGGGAATAGCCGAGATTAATTCAACCATGAATCCCAAGGGCGATCGCACCCAAGCGGGTAAGAAGTTCTCGCTCGTAACTATAGCTACTGACAGCCCTAAAGGAAGTGCGATGATTATGCCGATCGCAGAACTAATTACAGTACCGTAAATAAACGGCAAAGCCCCAAACTGCAACTCGCCGATATCCCACTTGGGATTCCACAAGAAGGAGAGTCCAAAATTGCTAATAGCTGGCCAAGCATCTTTAAAAATTACCGCACTCATCCAGAACAGCGTGCCTGCTGTCGCTAAGGCAAAAGCCCATACAAACAGTGTAAATCCTGACTCGATCCATAAACCTTCGCCCGAAGTATCTGTCAAGTCTAATGCTGTGTTTATTTCTGCCGATTTCCGAGTCACTTTTTTACTTTTCTTGGAAGGATTGGCCATACCGAAATTCTTGCGTAAAAAGCGAATTATTGGCTTCAAATGCTAGTTAGTCAAATGGCTGGGTGCGCCCTGCACACATGGTTGGTAGGGTGCGCAGTGCGCACCTTACACAGTAAATTTAGCGCACATTAACCCGATAATTTATGAGTTTTGAGTCATACATTTAACTCGTCAACTCATAACCTCATGCGATCGCCAAAATTAACCTCTGGCAACCACACTCTGATTAACTGTTTGAACCACCTTTTGAGCTGTAGCTGAAGGAATTGTAGTATACTCTAGCTGTTTGTTGATACCTTGGCCTGTAGTCATCACCCAATTAACCATCTTTTTAATAGCCTCTGCTTTCGCAGCAGGATACTGTTTGTAGATTAACAGCCAAGTCAAGCCAACAATCGGATAACCATCGTTAGGATTTCCTTCTACTAAGCGGAAATCTGCGGGGAATGTTTCCCCTGCTAAAGCTTTCTCTGCTTCAGCCAAGCTAGGATCTACAAACCGGCCAGCTTTATTTTGAATAAACGCTGTTTGGAGATTGTTTTGCCGAGCATAAGTATCTTGAACGTAGCCGATCGCACCCGCTGTATTTTTCACCAAAGCAGCTACGCCGGGGTTTCCTTGACCGCTGACAGGGCTTCCTGGCCAACTCGGCTGAGCCGCTGCTTTGACGCTGCTGCCGATCGCCTGCAAGTGGTTAGCAAAAATAAAGGTTGTACCGCTGCTGTCTGCGCGTACAGCTACTCGAATTGGAGTATTGGGCAAGTTTTTAGCTTGTCCAGAAATTCCCGCTATTTTAGCATCGTTCCAGCGGGTAATTTTGCCTTCAAAGATGCCTTTCATCGCATCATTATTTAGCCTCAGATTAGTCACTCCGGGCAAGTTGTAAACAACTGCAACAGCGCCGCCAGCAGTCGGAACCGCCATGACGCCGCGCTTTACTTCGGCTATTTGTGCAGCAGTCATCAGCGCGTCGCTGCCTGCGAAGTCAACAGTGCCTGAAATTAATGCTTTGATACCAGCACCGCTGCCGGTTCCTTCGTAGTTTACAGTAATTTGATTTGCACTTCTCATCTGAGAGAAGTAGCGATCGTAAAGAGGTTTGGGGAAAGTGGCTCCCGAACCGTTTAGTGTGACAGCAGCTACAGCAGAAGTAATCAACGAGAGCGAAAATGCTGCTACCGCTAGCGTAACTATAAAAGCACGCCGCCAACGTGCTGTGAAGAAAGTCATAATTGTCGTCCTCAATATTATTGATAGCAGGCTTTGGGAATCCTACATAGGATAGACGAAAATCCCTAACTAAAGACATAGGAAAGAATAAGCTTGTTTTAAATTATGGTTAATTTTAGATTAAACTTTTAATTATTAAGAAATGGGTGCAATAACACTAAGCTTGTTTTAAATTATAGTTAACATTAGATTAAGTTGTTGAGGGTTAGCTGCAGCGAGTTCTATTGGAGTTATTGCGCGTATGATTGACGCTCGAAATTGGCGATCGCCTTCATTCAGTTGACAGTTGACCGCTTGACAGTTGACCGCAAGAGGGCGACCTCTACCTGGAAGTCCGAGGATTGGAGTAATGAATAGTCTTCTTTTAATTTCTCCCACTTATGCTTGGGGCTTTAAACCAATTCTTTCTGGTAAAAAATGATTTGTCCGATCGCACTCGGCTAATTTCGCACGGCTGGGCGATTTACAGCGCAGGTAGGGCCGTATTTATAAAAAAGCTAGGGAAGTGCGATCGCCACATGATAAATTTTACCGTTTTTCTTAACTTTAAATTTTTTGCAGTCCTGCAAAAAATCTGCAAATTTGGTGTCCAAATGCAGCGATTTCAGCTTTTTAGTAATTGGTTGACCGTATTGCTTTTTAAATTCGCCGGCTACCTGGGGAATTGGAATGTAACTACCTGGAGATTCAGCAGTTAATGCCAGTACAATTTTTTCTACCCATGCTTCGAGGGCGGCAGATAATTCATTTTTTGAATCGGAGGGTTTTTGAACGAGTTCCACTTGATGTTCTGTACCGATTAATTTTATTTTAAAAGTAGCTGATTGCGACTGCAAAAATTTGATTAAACTAGAACTATTACCCAAAAAAGTTTTTACAATTAAATCAGCATGAGAGTGATATTTAGCAAAAAAAACTTTCTTAATTCTTGTTACAGGAATAGCATCCTCTTTCCACTCATTTTGTGCCAATTCAATTATTTCTACAAGTAGATTTTTTAAAACATCTAGCGACTCAATAGCATTTGAATTGACAGCAGGTACTATTTTTGGCAAATTTTGCTCCGCAATATTGGGAGGAACAGCAACGGTCGCCAAAGATGGTTCAAGCATCGGGGTAACTCGGTTTGGTACTGACTCCAACAGTGTTGCTGCATGGGAAATTGTAGAATTGAATGCAACATTACGGCGCTCTTGAAAGAGCTCAGCCACACTAGAAAAACGAGCGATTCGCTCATCAATAGATTTGTGTTCAGCCTTCAACAACTCTGCAACTTGATTAGCCAATTCTTCAAAACTAGGGATTTCCATTTCTCTCTGACAAGAATAGTGATTAGTATCACCAGTCAGAGAATTTTCTACAGACAAAACCGAATTTTGCCGTCGCACGCGAAACACAGTCAACCCCTGATTTTGCAACTGATTGCAAAGATGATTTAACAAACCATCCGAAGAACAGACAAAAACTTGTCGCACATCCCGATATCGATATAAAATAGCAGCGCCAAAAGCAATCATCTTACCATCAGCACTATTAGCACCGCCCGGAACGTGAATCAGTTCGTAACCGCGATCGTAAAGTTCAGCATCCAACTTCCCTGTACTCGGATTTTTCCAGTTAGCAAAAGCAATTTTAACTTGCAGGGGATAGTCGCACAAATCGGCTAAGAATTGTTCTGTATTAACCTTAAGTTTCAGATTTTCGGCATCTAACAGCAAAATCGCAATCCCGCCTGACTCTGTGGTGGTTGCAGGGGCCATTTCCTTCGGGATAACTTCGCTTAAGCGTGTTTCGGTGCATTTGCGATTTAAAGAGTCCGGGCCGGCGGCATCAAAAAATTGTTTGCGGCAAGCTTTGCAAAGATACCGCTGATGACCGTTGGGACGGCCGTTTTTACGAACTTCGTCAGATTCGCATCGAGGACATTTCATGTAACTATTATTGCAGCCTCCTCTGGAACCCAACAAGGCATTACCTTTGTCTTCCTTCGCGCCCTTGGCGTCTTCGCGGTTCGTTAAATACGTATCTTTTGAGCGGTTCAGGAGTAACTTGTGGCAGTCGATCGGCTCATAATAACAAAAGAACGTTAACAATTCTTAAAAAAAAATGGCTAGAGACTTGCGGGGATTCCTAAAACTACTCGAAGAACGGGGACAACTGCGCCGGATTAGCGCTTTAGTCGATTCCGACCTCGAAATTGCCGAAATTTCCAACCAAATGCTGCAAAAAGGCGGCCCTGGACTGCTGTTTGAGAACGTCAAAGGGGCAGAATTCCCCGTCGCAATCAACCTGTTGGGTACAGAAGAGCGCGTTTGCTGGGCGATGAACATGGAAAAGCCGATCGAACTAGAAGAGCTCGGCAAAAAACTGGGAATGCTGCAACAGCCAAAACCCCCAAAAAAGATTTCCCAAGCCATAGAATTCGGCAAAGTGCTGTTTGACGTAGTGAAAGCCAAACCCGGCCGCGACTTTTTCCCAGCTTGTCAGCAAGTGGTAATTGAGGGAGAAGGGCTGGATTTGAACAAAATCCCGATGATTCGCCCTTATCCGGGAGATGCGGGCAAAATTATCACCCTGGGTTTGGTAATTACCAAAGATTGCGAAACCGGTACGCCGAATGTGGGCGTTTATCGGTTGCAGTTGCAGTCAAAAAACACGATGACTGTACACTGGTTATCGGTGCGAGGCGGGGCACGGCACTTGCGGAAAGCGGCGCAGGCTGGTAAAAAGTTGGAAGTTGCGATCGCCCTTGGAGTAGATCCCCTGATTATTCTCGCCGCAGCAACCCCAATTCCTGTAGATTTATCGGAATGGTTATTTGCCGGACTTTACGGCGGTTCCGGCGTGCAATTGGCCAAGTGCAAAACCGTAGATTTGGAAGTACCGGCGGACTCGGAAATCGTGTTAGAAGGAACGATTACCCCCGGCGAAGTTTTGCCAGACGGGCCCTTCGGCGATCACATGGGTTATTACGGCGGCGTGGAAGATTCGCCGCTGGTTCGATTCAACTGCATGACGCACCGGAAAGACCCGATTTATCTAACTACGTTTAGCGGGCGGCCGCCGAAAGAAGAAGCAATGATGGCGATCGCGCTTAACCGTATTTATACGCCTATTTTGAGGCAGCAAGTATCGGAAATTGTCGATTTCTTCTTACCGATGGAAGCCCTCAGTTATAAAGCTGCAATTATCTCGATTGATAAAGCATATCCCGGTCAAGCGCGCAGGGCTGCTTTAGCATTTTGGAGTGCATTACCGCAGTTTACTTACACTAAGTTTGTGATTGTTGTCGATAAAAGTATCAACATTCGCGACCCGCGTCAAGTAGTGTGGGCAATTAGTTCTAAAGTTGACCCGGTTCGAGACGTATTTATTTTGCCGAATACGCCTTTTGATACGTTAGATTTTGCCAGTGAAAAGATTGGTTTGGGAGGCAGAATGGGGATTGATGCTACTACGAAGATGCCGCCGGAAACCGATCACGAGTGGGGGGAAGTTTTGGAGTCCGATCCTGATGTGGCGGCGATGGTAGAAAGGCGTTGGGCTGAGTACGGTTTGGCCGATTTGAATTTGGGAGAAGTCGATCCTAATTTGTTTGGATATGAGATGAGGTAGGGAACGAATCGTAAAGGCGCAGAGGAGAAGGGGAGAGAATTTCTCCCTTTTTTAGAAATTTTGATAAACTTAGAGTAACGTTTAGTCAATTCTGAGATTTGCAGTAGGTTGGAATGGTGGCTCACGCTTAAAAATGCAAAATGAAAAATTAAAGATGGAGGATACACCATGACATCGCAACTTCAACAAACCATCAATCTGGCTCGGTCACTTTCATTCACAGAGCAGCTTGAACTCCTAAAAACACTATCCACAATCATTCAACAAACCCATTCTCTAGAAAACCAAATCACGCCCGAAGGAGACACAGATTTTTCAGAAGAAAGCTTTCGCACATCCTGGCGACAAGCTGTAACCGGACAAACTCTACCCCTTTCGGAACTTTGGGAGGGCATCGACGTTGACTGACACGCCTTTGGTAGAAATTCGGTTGACCCCTGAGTTTCAGCGCAAACTGAGAACCCTAGTAAAGAAATATCGCCAAGTCCAAGCCGATATTCTTTCTATTTTTGAGCAGTTGCAATTAGGAGAGTTTCTGGGAGATCAAATCCCTGGTATTGGCTCTATCGTTATGAAAGTGCGGCTTAAGAATAGCAATATTCAAAAAGGTAAAAGTGGCTGTTATCGCCTGATTTACTGGATTTCATCGCCCGAATAGATTGTTTTATTAGACATTTACTCAAAGTCGGATCAGCAAGATATTGAAGTAGGGGAGATTCGCCAAATTATTAAAGCATTCAGCACGCAATCTGAAGAAACTGATGTTTAAAGTGATTCAGGACACGGCAATGCCGTGTCCCTATTATTAATTGGGCGATGGTTACATTTCTCATCGAAGGCTCATGATTATTTTGGGGTCGGGAAACGGCATTGCCGTGTCCTCCTTTGTTAGCAACCTAATTAAACCCATTTCCCGCTGACAAATCAGTTTATTGTTCCAAAACCTCAACCAAATCTTCGATCATCAAATCGAATACAGCAGCAAGTTTCTGCAAAGCCGTGTAGTCCACTGTTGCCAGTTTAGGAGCTTGCGCGTAATTTTTGACCGTGCTGTACGGAATACCCGTTCTCTCGGAAACTTCTTTGAGGGTTCAACCCTTTTCCTCAGCTAGTTCTCGAACTCGCAATCGAATTAACCCCATCTTCCCGCTGACAAATCAGTTTATTGTTCCAAAATTTCAACTAAATCTTCGATCGCAATATCGAACGCACGGGCCATCTTGTCCAATGCTGTGTAGTCTACAGTCGCCATGCCTGAAGAATTGGCATAGGTGGCGATCGTGGTATATGGAATACCCGTTCTGTTGGAGACTTCCCTGAGAGTCCAACCCTTCTCTTGAGTAAATTCTCGAACTCGCAGTCTAATTCGTCCCATATTCCCAGCAAAAAATCAGCCTACTCTTCCAAAATCTCCACTAAATCTTCGATCGCAATATCAAACACGCGAGCCATCTTATTCAAAGCTGTATAGTCTACAGTTGCGAGTTTGGGAGAATGGGCATAACTTCTAACCGTACTGTAAGGAATTCCCGATCGCTCAGAAACTTTTTTAATGTCCAACCCTTGTCTTCGGCTAGTTCTCGAACCCGCAATCGAATTAGACCCATCTTCCGGCTGACAAATTAGTTTACCGTTCCAAAACCTCAACCAAATCTTCCACCATCACATCGAAGACTTCAGCAAGTTTCTGCAAAGCCGTATAGTCCACCGTTGCCATTTTGGGAGCTTGGGCGTATTTTTTAACCGTGCTGTAGGGAATTCCCGTTCTGTCAGAGACTTCTTTCAGCGTCCAACCCTTTTCCTCAGCTAGTTCTCGAACTCGCAACCGAATTAATCCCATCTTCCCACTGATAAATCAGTTTACTGTTCCAGAATTTCCACTAAATCCTCGATCGCAATCTCAAAAGCACGAGCCATCTTGTCCAAAGCCGTGTAGTCAACAGTTGCCATACCTGGAGAACTGGCATAGGTGGCGATCGTAGTGTATGGAATACCCGTTCTGTTGGAGACTTCCCTGAGAGTCCAACCCTTCTCTTGAGCAAGTTCTCGAACTCGCAGTCTAATTCGTCCCATTCCGCCCTTGACAATTACGACTACTCGTAATTTAATGAATATACAGTTAACAGCGATCGCCCTCCGACCTGAGAAATCTAGAGCGATCGCCTTTCATTCACCACCCACAAAAGTGGGAAGGATTTTCCTATGATACCAAAACAACCGACATATCGCGATCGACTTCAACCTTGGTGCATAATTCGCCACCTCCCCAACTGTCAGCGGTTAACAGTCGCCCGTTTCAGCCGCCGCCCCGATGCCGAATCTTACCTCAAAGCACTGCCCCGCTTAATGCCCGCAGTCCCGCATACAATTGTTTTCGTAAATGCGCTGTCTGTCTTAGATGAAAACAGCGTTCCAATTCAAACACAATTGTCGATCGAAGTGTAACCGTTAACAAGTGCGATCGCCCTTCCACAAATAGGAATTATTCTATTTCACAGGAAGTGCGATCGACCTTAATTTTCCCAAAACAACATTGCTAAACTGTAAATAGACTTAAGTCAAGGAGTCAAATCAATGCCATCTCCCTTTCCCGGTATGGACCCGTATTTAGAGCATCCTGAACTCTGGCCTGCCCTACACCACTGGCTAATTATTGAAATTGCCAGATTATTATCTCCGCAACTACGTCCTAAGTATTTAGTGTCTGTTGAAGTGAGAATGTATGAAACCTCTGACGACAATTTATCAATTGGCATTCCTGATGTAAACGTAATTCAGCCAAGAACCACAACCGAATTAATCACATCAAACGTAGCCGTTGCAGCGCCACCAACACAACCCTTGACAGTAAATATTCCCATGCCCTACCAGGTTCGGGAAGGCTATTTAGAAATTAGAGAAAGAGGAAACCAAGAATTAATCACCCTGATTGAAATCCTCTCACCTAGCAATAAGCGCACAGGAAAAGGACGACAAATGTACGAAGAAAAGCGAGAAGAAATTTTATCCAGTCGCACTCATTTAATTGAAATAGATTTATTGCGGCGCGGTCAAAAAATGCCAGTTATTGGCAATGACATTGAAAGCCACTATAGCGTTTTGGTATGTCGGGGAAATCGCCGTCCCAGAGCAGATTTGTATGCTTTTAACCTGCAAAACCCGCTGCCTGCCTTTCCTTTGCCACTGCGAGCGGGCGATACCGAACCTATAATCAATTTGCAGGAATTATTCACTCAAATTTACGACATAGCAAGTTACGACCTGAAGATAGATTATCGCAACTGGGAAGTCATACCACCGCTGTCAGAAGCCGATACAATTTGGGCAGATGCTTGGTTGCGCGATCGAGGATTGCGAGATTGATTTGGCGTGCAGCCATTCTCTTCGTCTGCGGAGGCAGACTTCGTTTTTGTAGAAGCGATTTCAATCGCCGAATGACTTAATTCAAGCATTGCTTGAGGGCTAAACATCTTGGCTTTGCATCAACCGCTGCTTCAAACGCGCCGGATCTCCCCGATCGACAACTTGGCCCTTTTCCAACAAAAAAGCCCCATCACAATAATTCAACTCATCCAAACGGTGAGTCACCCACAAAGCCGTAATCCCGCGATTTTTCACCAACCGCTGCACCGCCGCCACCAAATCCAACTGAGAATCAGGATCTAACAAAGCCGTCGGTTCATCCAACAGCAGAATTTCGCAGTGACGGGCGATCGCCCCAGCCAGGGCAATTCGCTGCTTCTGCCCCCCACTCAAAGCATAAATCGGCCGCCGCTGCAAATCCAGCAAATTCACAGCCTCCAAAGCCTCCGCCACCCTCTCCCGCACCTGAACGTTAGAAAGCTTTTCCTCCACCAAACCAAAAGCCACATCCGCACCCACCGTCGGCATCACCAACTGGTGATCCGGGTTTTGGAACACAAAACCCACCCGCCCGCCGAGGTCAATTTCCCCCGACTGGGGGTGCAGCAGCCCAGCCATCAGCCTCAACAGCGTAGACTTGCCGCTGCCGTTAGTGCCCAAAAGCATCCAAAACTCGCCCTTCGGTACATCCAGAGAGCAACCTTGCAACACTCGATCGCCCGACGGCCAGCAAAAACCCAAATCCCGCACAGCAACGGCTGACTGGCTCATATCGGCACCAACACCCCCAGCCCTCATTCTGCTGTCATCGAGACAAAACCAGGGGATCTGCCTGTAGATGACGCCCCCGATTTCTGAGAAACCACCACCCCAGAAATCTCGCTGCTGAGTACAGCCACCTTTTTCTCAGGATTTTTCTCGCAGGTGAGTTCCAAAATTTGCGGTTGGGAGTTGCGAATCGCCGCCAGTACCTGCTGGTAAACAGTCTCAGCGTCCTCCTCCAACTTCCGCTGCACCGACAGCGAGACGGGCGTATTTTTCACAATGATGTCAATGCTGAACATATAGTCTTAAAAACCTAAGTTTGGAGCTCTATCCTCAGTATATATATAGGACTTACCCACGGAAACCCAGTTTCTTAGAAAAATAAGAGGTTGAGGCCGATATATCTACCAAGCCACCGGGCTTCTGACGCAAAGCGCAGAGACTCCTATATAGTAGAAGTTCCCAAATGCAGGGCAAAGACTTCGGGGACTTCAAGGGCTTCGGGGACTTCGCACAAGTCAAAAGTCAAAAGTCGGAAGTTTTTTAATAAAAACTTGCTCTTGTAAAGAATTACCTCTATAATCGTCAATACGGTAAAGAAAAGTAAACTCTGTTCATAATCCAACTTGTTTTCTGCTAAGCAGAGGCAACGGTTAGAGACTAATGACTAGAGACAGATCCGTTGTAATTATATCCATTTGGAGATTTGCGTAAATGACAATCGCAGTCGGACGCGCCCAGACCGAAAGAGGCATATTTGATGTCCTCGACGACTGGCTCAAACGCGATCGCTTCGTCTTCGTAGGCTGGTCTGGCATCCTGCTATTCCCCTGCGCCTACCTAGCCATCGGTGGCTGGTTAACAGGCACCACCTTCGTCACATCCTGGTACACCCACGGTTTGGCAAGCTCCTACCTCGAAGGAGCCAACTTCCTCACCGTAGCAGTCTCCACCCCAGCCAACAGCCTCGGACACTCCCTACTGTTCCTGTGGGGCCCCGAAGCACAGTGGGACTTCACCCGCTGGTTCCAACTCGGTGGGCTGTGGACATTCGTAGCCCTCCACGGTGCCTTCGCACTGATCGGCTTTTGCCTGCGTCAGATTGAAATCGCCCGTTTGGTAGGCATCCGTCCCTACAACGCCCTAGCATTCACCGGCCCCATCGCCGTGTTTGTGTCGGTGTTCCTGCTTTACCCCTTGGGTCAATCAGGCTGGTTCTTCGCCCCCAGTTTCGGCGTCGCAGCAATTTTCCGCTTTTTGTTATTCCTGCAAGGCTTCCACAACTGGACGCTCAACCCGTTCCACATGATGGGCGTTGCAGGCATCTTGGGCGGCGCGCTGTTGTGCGCCATCCACGGTGCAACCGTAGAAAACACCTTGTTTGAAGACGGCGAAGGCTCAAACACCTTCCGCGCCTTCAACCCAACTCAGTCAGAAGAAACCTACTCGATGGTGACAGCCAACCGTTTTTGGTCGCAAATCTTCGGAATTGCCTTCTCCAACAAACGCTGGTTGCACTTCTTCATGCTGTTCGTACCTGTCACAGGCTTGTGGATGAGCTCCATTGGCATCGTCGGTTTAGCATTAAACCTGCGCGCCTATGACTTCGTATCACAAGAATTACGTGCTGCTGAAGATCCTGAGTTTGAAACGTTCTACACTAAGAACATTCTGCTTAACGAAGGCATTCGTGCTTGGATGGCTCCTACTGACCAACCTCACGAAAACTTCATCTTCCCTGAAGAAGTTCTGCCTCGCGGTAACGCTCTGTAATCATTGCGAAATATCAAAATTTCCAACATTTTAAAAGGGTAAGATAAAGCAGTTTAGGCTTTACCCTTAATGCTTAAAAAGCTCCCGCCACCAGGCAGGAGCTTTTTGTTTCCAGGAGTCGATCGAATTAGCGCCCTAAAAAAAGTTGATTTTTTACAAAAACCAACTCTACCTGTAGCTAGAACAACTTGTGTCTTTATATCTCGTGAACTCTCCTATCGGGCAAGAAATCGAGTGGCCTTTCCCAGCGGCCAGAGTTGCAATGAACCTGATAACCGCACAGCCCGGAGTTTGAAGAAAATAGAGACAAATGGCTAAAACTACAATCGCCCGCTTGCTGTAGAGATCGATCAAAGAGCTTGCAGCAGCAGTAATTTCCCCCACTCTTGCAAAAATCTCAATTTGCATCCCCCCACTTCTAATTCTTTGTGTTATTCTAATAATTGTGACTACTGGAATGATACTCAGAACGCAAGTTCTTCTGGTAACGCTGGCAATGGCTAGCGCACAAATCATCACCTTAAATCTTGTATTTAGGTGATGTGCGTTCAAATATAAAGCCATTTAGCTAAACCTGGAGGTGATGCCCATGATAGAAAGTAGTAAACGCATGGGTCATCAGATTGGAAACTACCGGCTGTGCGCCGGGGCCGCTCACTAGCAGTCAGCCGTCGTCTCCAACGGGAAACGACTTCCACGGGGAACCAGGCTGAGCTAGGGATTCTCCCGGCAGTCAGGTTCTAATCTGAAGACCCGCTAGACCGCTCTCACCTAAAATAGTGTTAAATCTTGAGTATTAAAACTTGAGACTAAACACTATTGGTGAGAGCGGATAGTTTTTGGTAAGGGTTTCTACACGTGGGCAGTTAATCTGCCATTGCTAATCCCAAAGAAAAAAAATTATGGCTGAGCTAATTAACAATACTGAAATTCAAGAGCGCGCCAGTCAATTGTCAGGTTGGACAATTGAAGGTAAACAACTGCGCTCTACCCGTTTATTTAAAGATTTTATCGAAGCGATCGCCTTTGTGAATAAGTTGGTCGCCCCCTCAGAAGCAGCAGCACATCACCCCGATATAGAAATTTCCTACAACAAAGTTACACTTAACTTGACAACTCACGATGCCGGAGGCTTAACTGAGAAAGACTTTGCGCTCGCCCAAGAGATTTCAAGGCTAGATTAAAAGACTTCCCGTTGCAACCAGAGCCACTGCATCTAGCGACAGTCCCCGATCGCGGAAAGCTGGCAAATAAAAAATCGACTCGGGGTTAGAACCAGGTGTCAAAAGTCGAGATGTCAAAAGTCCAATGTATAAAAGGCTATTCCCCATCATCCGACCATGATCGTATTTGAAAAGCCAGAGTTCAAGAACGAGTCTGCTGCCGAAAAAACCGATCTCATAGAAAAGCTTTTAGATATTGGCGCGGCTCTGTCGAGCGCCCAAGATTTGGGCGACTTGTTAAACTTAATTTTATCCAAAAGTAGGGAAATTACATACAGCGATGCTGGCAGCGTTTACTTAGTAGATCACAGCGACGAAAAATCTAAGCTGCTTTTCAAGGTAGCCCAAAACGCTTCTAAACCGAGACTGTCGTTTAAAGAGTTTGCCCTGCCACTGACAGACAAAAGCTTGGCGGGATACGTGGCAATTACAGGTCAAAGTTTGAACCTGTCTGATGCCTACGACTTACCCGTCGGCGTACCCTATCGGCTAGATACCAGTTTTGACAGGGATATTGATTACCGCACTTGCTCGGTAATGGTACTGCCGATGCAAAACCGACAGGGAGAGACAATAGGTGTACTGCAACTGATCAACCGCAAAACAAAGGCAGATACGGTGCTGACAGCAGACAATGCCTGGGAATCGACGCAGCAGTATTCGGAGTGGGAAGAAAGGATAGTTCGATCGCTCGCCTCTCAAGCAGCAATCTCGATCGAGCGAAATCAACTCCAAGACAGCATAGAACACTTGTTCGAGGGCTTCGTCAAAGCCTCGGTGCAAGTCATAGAAGCCAGAGACCCCTGTACCTACGGCCATTCAGAACGAGTAGCAGCCCTGACAGTACGCCTTTCAGAAGAAGTAAACACCGTCAGCAGCGGAGGACTGCGCTCTATTTACTTTAACAACCGCCAAATTCAAGAACTTCGCTACGCCGCCCTGCTGCACGATTTTGGCAAAATTGGAGTGCCCGAAGCAGTTTTGACCAAACAGAAAAAGCTCTACCCCGCACAGCTAGAAATCATTCGCCACCGCTTTGGCTTAGCTCAGCGGACGATGGAAATGGAATGCGTCCAGTCTAAATATAAATACTTGCTGGAGCATTCAGCCTACCGAAAACACCCTAGCCAGGAGCCAGAGTGCGCTCAATGCCGGGAAATCGAACAGCTAGACACTAAGCTAGCAGAGGCGAAAACCAGATTAGCAGAATACTGGGAAGTGCTGCTAGAGGCAAACGAGCCTCACATTTTGGCAGCCGAACCCCTAGCTCAACTGCGAGAGATTTCTCGACAAACTTACAGAGATATAGATGGGGCAAAGAAACCTTTGCTGAACCCAGACGAGATCTTGCAATTGATGGTATCGAGGGGCAACCTGACGCCGGAAGAACGATCGGCAATAGAATTTCACGTAACTCACACTTACGAGTTTCTGAAACAAATTCCTTGGACAAAGGATTTGAAAAATGTTCCAGACATTGCCTACGGGCATCACGAAAAACTCGACGGCACAGGCTATCCGCGAGGTTTAAACAAGTCAGAAATTCCAATTCAAGCACAATTGATGACGATCGCCGATATTTACGACGCCCTGACAGCAGGCGATCGCCCCTATAAGCGAGCTCTGCGAACAGAGGCAGCGATGAAAATTTTGCGGCAAGAAGCAGCTCACAATAAAATCAACGCCGATTTGTTAGAACTGTTCGATCACCGCCAAGTCTTTAGCGTTCTCGGACACAGCTTGGATGTTAAAGTCGAATCAGCCTAGACGAGTCGGGCGTGCTGTGCTAAAAAGTAAATAGGCAATCGGGTGCTGTCTAGTGTCAGCAGTCAAATCAATCCACAGCCCAAGCCGGGTATGGTTTTGACGCCGTTGAGTAAAGGTTTAAAAACAGGCTTTATGCAGCCGTCAGTCACATCTATATACTCGGTCAGCCCAAAAGAATCCAAAGAAAAAGTGAATTTTAGGTCTCTTTTTAGAGTATGCTAGTTGAGCAACGACTGACCACATAGAAGACTAGAAAAGTTTCTCTGTAATCGGTGTGAGGATGAGAGTGAATATGTCGAAATTTTTGTGGAGTTACTTACTAATCAGCCCAGCAGTCTTAGGAGCTACCCTAGTAGTTTCTTCGAGCGCGATGGCAGCAGACGCTCAGCAAGCTGCTGATGCGGTCAATCCCGCTGTCGCAAAAGCTGAAACCGCTGAAACCTCCGAAGCGAAACTAAATGCTTTAGCTGCTGTTTCCGAAACAACTGCCGCCTCCGAGCCAGTAGAAGAAATTTCCCAAGTCGCTGGCAGCGAAACCCAGGCAGCGGTGGCAGATTTGGCCACGGCTGCAACTGAAAGTGCGATCGTCGGAGCCAACACAGCCCCTGCTGAGGCAGAGCCCCAAGCGGCATCACAACCTACAAGTGAATCTTTAGCCGCAGTTGAGCCAACAGTCGCTCAACCAGTAGAAAATTCTGCCCCTGCAGCCCAAGTAGAAATTCCAGCCCCGGCAGCTACCGCTCTCCCAGAGCAAATCGGTGCAGTTCAATTAGAAACTCCAGCCCCGGCAGTGGCAGAGTCGGCAGAACAAAGTTTGCCACAACCGGCTGAATCTTTAGCCCAAACTGCCGCACCACAAGAGCAAAACCCAGCCGCCACATTAGAACAGCTCAACGAGTACAGCAGCGAAGGTGCTGCCAGTGGCGAAACTCAAGGTCAAGTGACCTCAGTATCTCAACTTTCCGACGTGCGGCCCACAGACTGGGCATTCCAAGCACTGCAATCCCTAGTCGAGCGCTACGGCTGTATTGCTGGTTATCCCGACGGCACCTTCCGCGGCAACCGGGCAATGACTCGCTACGAATTCGCAGCCGGTTTAAATGCTTGCTTAGACAAGGTGAGCGAGCTAATTAGAGGCGGCACGGGCAACTTCGCTACGAGAGATGACTTGGCAGCCCTCCAACGGCTCCAAGAAGAATTTGCAGCGGAACTGGCAACCCTGCGCGGTCGCGTCGATGCTCTGGAAGCTCGGACATCCGAACTCGAAGCCAACCAATTCTCCACCACTACCAAGCTGACTGGGGAAGCAATTTTTGCCCTCAGCGATGACTTTGGTGGTAACGTTGGCTTGTTTGGCACAGACGAAAGAAGAATTGGCAGCGACAACAACGAAGCTGTCTTCCAACAGCGGGTGCGTCTGAATTTAAACACTAGCTTCACCGGCAGAGACTTGCTGCTGACCAGGCTTCAAGTCGGCAACGGTGGCAACTTCAACCTTGGGGCTACAAGCGAAGGCACTCAAACTTGGAACGTAGTCGGCAGAACCGACAACGTTGTTGCCCTCGACACCTTGCTATATAAGTTCCCCGTCGGTCAGCGACTGAACGTTACCCTTGCAGCAAACAATGTTGTGTGGGACGACATTATGCCGACTGTCAACCCTTACTTTGAAGACTTTGACGGTGGCAACGGATCACTGAGTGCCTTTGGACAGCGCAACCCCATCTACCGCTTGGGCGGTGGCGCAGGTATTGGCTTTGACTATGCCTTCGGCGGCAGGGGCTTGCTGGGCGGCGTGTTCGGCCCAACTTCTTTGTCCTTTGGCTATTTGGCGTCAAATGCAGCCAGTCCGGCTAGGGGTGCAGGCTTGACGAACGGCGACTACACGGCGATGGGTCAGTTGACTTTTACCCCCGGACGCAACTTGCAAGTTGCTTTCAACTACAACCACGGTTACTTTAACAGAGGTAACTTTGGGTTTGACAACGGTTTCGGGGCCAGCGTCCCCGGCGGTTTCACGGGTACCGGCGTGGCTAATTCTCTCAACGGTTTGAACGAAGGCTTTGATGGCTTCCGCGCTCGCAAAGTTGTCAGCAACTCCTACGGTGCTCAGGCTTCGTTGCGGCTGAGCCCGAGATTTATCCTTGGTGGCTGGGCAGGTTTAACCAATGCCCGCATTCTAGGCATCGGCGATGCGAGAATTTGGAACTACGCTGTCACCTTGGCTTTGCCTGATTTAGGGAAAGAAGGCAACTTGCTAGGGTTCGTGGTAGGTCGTGAGCCTTACTTGGATAAACTTGAAGCTGCAAGCAGTTTGCGGAGCTTCCGCAACGATGATTCCTATCACGTCGAAGGGTTCTACAAGTTTCAGCTCTCGGACAACATTTCTGTAACTCCGGGCGTGATTTGGGTAACTAATCCCAATCAAAATGACCAGAACGACGACATCATTATTGGTACTCTCAGAACTACTTTCACGTTCTAAGAGTGGGTTAGAGGAGGCAGGGGGGTCATATCCTCTCTGCTGGCAACTCTAAAGGCCAAGTTTAGCCCTGTCTGCTGCAGGGCTTTTTTGTTGGCCGGATGAATAGGGCGCCGACAATCTATTAAAAATTTAAAATTATCAGTCATAGACGCAGAAACCAGGTTTCTTGAGGTAATGCGGTCGTGGAAGGGGAGGAAGTCGAAACGAGAAACTGGGTTTCACAGAAGCGAGACTGCGGTGCTTCCCAACGATCAAGTGATGAAAGTCGATTAAGTTCAGTGGAAAACCGGGGTATAATAAAAGGTAAAGTTAGGAGTTAGAATTTGGAACTCAACATTGAGGAGAATTTTAACATCTGACTTCGGAGTTGATAATTCTGGTATTGGAAGCAATTATGGTAGAACTCTCCTGTAAAAGCGAATACGCAATCTTAGCTTTGCTGGAGCTTGCCGATTGCTACGAAGAAGGCGAGCCTCTGCAAATTCGCCAGATAGCGGCTCAGCAAAATATTCCCGATCGATATTTAGAGCAGTTGTTGGCTACCATGAGACGCTGCGGGCTGATTCGCAGCCAGCGAGGAGCTAAGGGAGGTTATATCTTGGCGAGGGAACCCTGGAAAATTACACTCCTAGAAATTATCAACTGTCTCGAAGGCTCAGAGTTCGATCGCTCTGAAAAAGACTCGCCTGCTCAAACTGTAGAAAGTGCGGTGATTTGGGAAGTTTGGCAAGAAGCTCGATCGATTGCCAACTCAGTTTTGCAAAAATATACGCTACAGGATCTGTGCGAAAAGCGCAATGGCAGACGGCAGCTCGATATCATGTATTACATCTAGTTAAAATATTGCCAACTAGGAATTAACATTTACTTTCAACCACAAACTGACAAAGATTATGCGTATTGCTGGCGACATTACAGAATTAGTAGGGCGGACGCCCTTGGTGCAACTCAACCGCATTCCCCAAGCTGAAGGCTGCGTGGCTCGGATTGTGGTAAAACTCGAAGGCATGAATCCGGCAGCATCGGTGAAAGATCGCATCGGTGTCAATATGGTCAATCAAGCAGAGGCCGAAGGGCTGATTAGTCCAGGCAAAACGGTTTTAGTTGAACCGACTTCTGGCAATACTGGAATTGCTCTGGCAATGGTGGCGGCGGCTAAGGGCTACCAGTTGATTTTGACGATGCCGGATACGATGAGCACGGAACGCCGATCGATGCTGCGAGCTTACGGAGCCCAACTAGAACTTACTCCGGGAATTGAGGGCATGAGCGGCTGCATCCGCCGCGCTCAAGAGATTGTGGACAAAACTCCCAATGCGTATATGTTGCAGCAGTTTCGGAATCCAGCGAACCCGCAGGTTCACCGTTCCACAACGGCTGAGGAAATTTGGGAAGATACAGACGGCGAGGTGGATTTCCTGATTTCGGGAGTCGGCACTGGCGGTACGATTACGGGTGTGGCAGAGGTGATTAAGTCCAGGAAACCCGAGTTTAAGGCGATCGCCGTTGAGCCGGCCAATAGTCAGATACTGTCGGGCGGAAAGCCTGGGCCTCACAAAATTCAAGGTATCGGTGCTGGTTTTGTGCCACCCGTGCTGAATGTGGATTCGATCGACGAAATTATAGTTGTTACGGATGACGAGGCGATCGCTTACAGCCGTCGCTTGGCCAGAGAAGAAGGACTTTTGTCCGGTATTTCCAGCGGTGCGGCACTATGTGCGGCTGTGAAAGTCGGCAAGCGCCCCGAAAATGCAGGGAAATTGATTGTGATGATTCAGCCTAGCTTCGGCGAACGCTATCTGAGCACTCCCTTGTTCCAAGATCCAGAACTCAATATGGCGATGACCCTCAACTAGGCTAGCCTCCGGCTCAAGTAGCAGAAACTGATAGCAGGGCGTACATTGTACGCCCTGCTTGGCTTTTGAGTTTAAAGAATTGGCATAGGTTGTAACTCCCTCGATCGCGATCGATGCTGAATTTGTCAAGGGGGTTGTTTTTGAAGTGCTTTGGGCGTGTTAACGAAGCGGGCGCTGAGCGGTCTTGTGGCGAAGGAAGAGAAAAGACAAGAAGCAGCTAAATGTTGGCGGGAGGAGCACTATAGGAGTCCTCAATGTCGATCGGCTTACCACTTCCAAAGCCTCAATGTTTTTCTAAAATAGATTTATGATAAGTTGAAAACTGAGGTTTTTTACTTACAATTTTTGACATTTATATCATATAAATACTTAAAAACTTAGCAAAAAATGATATTTTTGTCAAGCACTTTGTCACAGATTATCCAGATTTCAAGGAAATAACAGCGTGTCTTCCGTTATCAATCACTACAAAACCCTAAAAATTAGCCCAACCGCAACCCAAGCCGAGATTAAACAAGCATACCGCCGTTTAGTCAAATTATTTCACCCAGACAGCCAGAGCGACACAGCGGGTCACGAAGAGATTGTCCGCCTCAATGCAGCCTATGAAATATTAGGAGACGCCCAGCACAGACAATCTTACGATCGCCAACTTTCCCAGGAAACTCAACAGCAATCACCCAGCACACCAAACGTCAGCCGCCAGCAAAAACAAACAGCAAGGGAGGCGGATGAACTAATGGAACAGTGGCTAATTAAAGTATACAAACCAGTCAATAGAATGCTCAACAGCATCTTGAAGCCACTTAAAAAAGAAATAGACGAATTGTCAGCAGATCCGTTTGATGACGAACTGATAGAAAAGTTTCAACTTTATATCGAAACCAGCCGCGAGTTTCTCAAAAAAGCTCATAACTTTCTTACATCAATGCCCAATCCATCTAATGTAGCCGGAGTTGCCGCCCATCTCTACTACTGTATCAATCAAGTCGGAGACGGCATAGAAGAATTGTATTTATTTACCCTCAATTATGACGATCGCCACTTGCACACTGGTCAAGAACTGTTTAGAATTGCCGCTAGACTGCGGCGGGAAGCGCAGGATGAATTAAAAATTAAAAGTTAGCGGATAAGTTGTTTGTTGTTTGTTATTTGTTACATTCCTGAACGCACAGAGACTATCTGTAGGGTGCGCACTGCGCACCTTACCGCCACCGCGTCGGGAAGCACGCGTAGAATTAAAAATTAAATAAAAAAGCCGATTTTCTCCTCTTCCTTCTTCCTTCTTCCTTCCCGTATCAAATCCCAAAAAGAACTTGAATTCGCTTGCGAATTTTAATAAAAGGAGTTTGTCCCAGAGAGTCGCCATCTAACAACCCCAAATCTCTCAAAGCTTGCTGGCGTTCCGACAATTTTTGAGCAATCTGATCGGCTAAATTCGGTTGTTCTCTTAAAAGTTTTTGTAAATCGTGGCGTTCCACTACAAACAAAATTGCATCTTCGCTAGTTTTAACAGTCGCCGTTCTCGGAGTACCCAATAGCAAAGATATTTCCCCAAAAAACTCGCCCTCGTGAAGCGTAGCAATATACTGATCGGCTTTTTGAGAAAGAACTTCTACAGTACCTGAAAGAATAATATAAAAAGAGTCGCCAGGGTCATTTTCTTTACATACCACCTGTCCCGCTGGAAACAGTTGTCGGTAGCCGTATTCAATTAGCTGTCGCAGTTCTAAATCCGTACACTGTTCAAAATAAGTTACTCGCCGCAACAAATCTCGCAGCGTCCAATTATTGGGGGATTTAGGCGCTGGATTTTTAGGTTCCGAAACGGTGGAATTAGATTTTAACTCTGCTGAATGTTTGGCATTCTGCGGAAAAACTTTCCCGTTGGAATTATCGTCTTTGTTATTGGGAAAAAGTTGAGTTAACTCTTGCGGATTTCGCAGCCACAAATCGCGTTGGGGAAAGGGAATTTCGATATTTCGGTGGCGCAATTCGTAATCTATTAAAAAATTTACCGCGCTTTTAATAGCATCGCTTTCCTGTGGCTGGTCAATCCAAACTAAAAGTTCAAAATTTAAAGCATTATCTCCAAAACCGTGAAACCATACTTTAGGAGAAGGATGGGACAGAACATTCGATTCCATCCGCGCCGCAATTAACAGCGCTTCCGTAACTATTACGGGGTCTGATCCGTAAGCAACACCGACGGGGATGTGGATGCGGCATCTGGGGTCTTTGTAACTCCAGTTAATAATGTTAGTTTCGACAAACTTAATATTTGGTATAATTACAAATAGACCGTCAATTGTTTTAATAATTGTAGAGCGGATAGAAATTGTTTCTACTGTTCCTAATAAATTGTCTATTTCAATAAAGTCTCCGACTCTAATTTGGTGCTCAAATAGCAGGGTGAGACCGCTGATAAAGTTGCTGGCGAGATTTTGCAAGCCGAAGCCGAAACCAATGCCGACAACGCCAGCTAAGACCGCGAGAGAAGTGAGGTTGATGCCGGAACCTTGCAGGACGAATATACAGCCAAGCGTTGCTAAAATATAGCTAATGATGGTGGAAATTGCTTCTCGACTGCCGCGATTCAATCCCATCCTAACTAGCAGGCTGCGCTTGATTCCTTCACTGATAATCTTAGCTATAATGAAGGCAAATATAGCTAAGATTATCAGTTTGACGATCGCACTAATGGACAGATGAGTGTCCCCGATATAGAATAGCGGGGTTGTCATCGCACCCGAAAAATGTTCAAAAAAGCGATCGGCTCCTGCAGTAATCGAATTCATTAATATTTGGTAATGGGTAATGGGTGATTAGTTTTGAGCGCAACTGAACTGCCAACGGCTAACTATTGCAGAGCTTAGGCGAAAAACTCGAACTGTGGAGTGTCCTGTGTGGCAAAAAAGTCGCTTCCCTTGGGAATAGCTCAGCTTCACCCACTCTCTCAAAGACTCGTAACTGATGGGTTAGCAACTGATGGCGAAAAAGTATTTTGTAGCGGTATTTTCTGCCAGATATCTGTGTTGTGGCGTAAAATGGGCCCGGCGGCGCGATCGATCGGCGACTTGTGGCCAATATTTGGAAAATTTGTAGAAATTCATTTGCAGCACCCTCAAATAATCGAAAAATTCCAGCAAAAATTAGTTTATCCTTAAGAAGCGAGTCCTTTACAGAACTTAACAAGCTTACCCTACTTGACTTTTATGCAGTGCATCATCAATCGTCGGGCACAGTTTTCGGCGAGTCACCGGTACTGGCTGCCGGAGTTAAGCGAAGCCGAGAACTTTGAGCGGTTTGGCCCAACTGCCCGCGCACCGGGACACGGACACAATTACGTCCTTTACGTTTCCATGATAGGCGAACTCGACGAGTACGGCATGGTGCTCAACCTGTCTGATGTCAAGCACGTCATCAAGCGGGAAGTTATCAAGGATCTCGATTTTTCCTACCTTAACGAAGCGTGGCCGGAATTTGAGCAGACTCTGCCAACTACGGAAAACATAGCACGGCAAATTTGGCTGCGGCTAGCCCCTCATTTGCCTGTGAGCAAAATTCAATTATTTGAACATCCCGAACTTTGGGCTGAATATTTAGGAAACGGAATGGAAGCTTATCTAACTTTGTCCACTCATTTTAGCGCCGCCCATCGGTTGGCTCGTCCCGATTTGAGCTTTGAAGAAAACTCGGAGATTTACGGCAAATGTGCTCGTCCCAACGGTCACGGTCACAACTATCATTTAGAGGTGACTGTTAAAGGGGAAATTGATGCGCGGACTGGCATGATTGCTGATTTGGGAGCTTTGCAAAAAGCCGTTGACGATTATGTTGTTGAACCTTTCGATCACACTTTTTTAAATAAGGATATTGCTTATTTTGAGAACGTTGTGCCGACTGCGGAGAATATTGCTGTTCGGATCGGGCAATTATTGCGATCGCCCGTTCGGGAATTGGGCGCAGAGTTGCACAAGATTAAGCTGATTGAAAGTCCGAATAATAGCTGTGAAATTTTTGGCGCTGATTTAGAGGAAGTGGCGGTTGAACATCAGCAGCCGGAAGCGGTTTTAGCTGGGGTTTAGAGTTAAAAATCGGGTCGGTTGGAGGGGGTTCACCCGGAGAGTTGGCTAATCGTGCAGATTGGTGAACCCCGCCCTACCAGCCTCATGATAATTCCGAGAGTTATCCAACCGCATCAGGCGCGAGAATATATTCTTGCACCAAAGTTCCCCAGCCAGAATTACTGGCAGTTTTCCTGAAAAGTTAGACTCCGCGCGTATTTTGGAGATAGTAAGTCAGCATTCCTCATGTCAGCTATTCTAACTGCTGAGACGATGAGGTCGATCGCCCGATCGCTGACAACCAAGCACTAATTTCTCCTAAATGAGTTGACGTTTATGCGCGTCTCAAATGTAGCTCTCCTGACTCTGGCTGCCCTCGCATCCCACAATTTAACTGCTAATACTAGCGCCAATCCTGCTGCACATCCTATTTCTCCTGAGACACCGCAGGCTAGCAACTTTGTTGATGCGGTAAATAATACTGAATCGCGTCGGCCTGAGTCAATTAGCGAGCCTGAGACGATCGCCCACGAACAATTTTCCCCAAATACTACCGTATCGCGTCGGGCTGAGTCAATTAGTGAGCCTGAGACGATCGCCCACGAACAATTTTTCCCAAATACTACCCTATCCCGTCGGGCTGAGTCAATTAGCGAGCCTGAGACGATCGCCTACGAACAATTTTCCCCGCGAATTGCTGTAAAATCGCCGACAGGTTTGCTGGTAGCGGCCGCTCAACCCGATGTATCTACTGCAAAAACCAAGGCGAATACTCCTGCTGCATCCGGCGATGAACTAACAAAATCTTTACAAGAAACCTGGCTGGCTAAATTAATCGAAACCGGGGTTGAAACCAATCCTCAAGTTCGCGAGGCTTTCGCTTTTATCTCCCCGTCTAGTGGCAGTTCTGAATCTGGATACGGTTTTAATAGTACCATAACTCTGCTCAATATTTTACTAATTCTTGGTACCGTATTTCCACCAGTGACAATTGCCTTTTTTTGGATGATGCGACGGCTGATCATCAAACACTTGGTTGCTGATGCCAATAAACGATTGCAAGGCATTGGTGTACTGGAATCAGAACTCATAAATTCTAGCCAACTGACTCAAAAGTTGAGGAATGAATTAGAAGCGCAAATGAGTGCCGCTAAACAATCTATTGATTTTTTAACTAGAGAAACGGAACTTTCCAAATCTTCCGTCGAGCAAATTGAGACTCTCAAATCGCAATTTATCATGCACCTGCAAGTTTTGCGGACAGAAGTTGACGAGAAAAAATCTCAAATTGTTCAAGAAATTTCCCAAGTTCCCGCAGTTGTTGCCAAAGAAGCTCTCAAAGTCGCACCTCAACCGCCCTTAAACAATTCCCAAAATTCGCCCACGGTACCTGCTAGCAACGAAAATTTGATTGCTGACGATTATATCAAGCAAGCTGAAGGGCTTTATTTTGAAGGCAATTATGATGAAGCATTAGTGTGTTTGGAAAAAGCTGTTTTAGCGAATAAATTTTTGAATGAGGCTTGGTATTGGCGCGGAAATGTGTTAGTAAGATTGCAGCGCCTGGAAGAAGCACTCGCCTGTTACGACCAAGCAATATTAATTAAACCGGATAACTACGAAGCATGGTATAATAAAGCGCATTTGCTGGGAAAATTGCACAGGTACGAAGAGGCGATCGCCTGTTACGAGCGAGCAAGTTCGAGCGAATCTCGAAAATACGGTTGTTGGCACAGTATAGCGGCTTTGTTGGGTCAATTGCAGCATTACGAAGAAGCGATCGCCAGTTACGATCGCGCCCTCGCTATCAAAGCAACCGACAGCGAAATTTGGCACAACCGAGGTGCGATGCTGGCCAAAGTACAGCAGTACGCAGCAGCAGTTGATTCTTACGATCGCGCTCTTGAACTCAATTCCAAGAGATATGAAACTTGGTACAATCGAGGCAATATGCTGTGGAGACTGCTCCGCTACAGTGATGCTATTGATTCTTACGATCGGGCGATCGGCATCCGGCCCGACAAATACGAAGTTTGGTACAATAGAGCCGCTGTGCTCGGAAAAATGCAGCGATATCAAGAATCAATCGAATCCTACGACAAAGCAATAGCCCTTAAACCGCAGGATTTTGAAGTGTGGCACAACAGAGGCGCAGCTTTCGACAAACTGTCGCAGCACGAAGCAGCAATTGCCTCTTACGAATCAGCAATTACCCTTAATTCCGAGTGTTACGAAGCTTGGTTTGGTAAAGGCGAATCTTTGGCAAAATTGCAGCGCCATGAAGAAGCGATCGCAGCATATGAGAAAGTGATTGCTATTAAGCCAGACTCCTACGATGCTTGGCGTCATCTGGGGATAGTCTTGTCTGAATTAAAGCGGTATGAGGAAGCAATGGCAGCTTACGATCGAGCTATTGCCATCAAACCAGAAAATGCCGAAGCTTGGCGCGATAGAGGCGCAATTGTATCAGAATTAAAACAGGATACAGACAAAATTGACTCTGCCGAAAAAGAGACTTAAACTCAGTCAAAATCCGGTTCTTCAAAATTCATAAGTGTCAGGGAATCGGGAGGCAAGCTCTAGTTTTAAGTTGGCAATGGATGAGAATATGTTGCCTGTATATCGAGCTAAACTTTTGCAACCACACTCAAATTCAACTGTATTAATAATTGGCGATGAACCATCCCTACAGTTATTGAGAGTATTTAAACCGACTTGATAGCGGGCATTTAAATGCTTTTTCTCTACGGTTTGTCATCTAAATTTTTCCTCTTTTTTCCGCTCCGTTTGGGGCGGTTTTTTTTATGGTAAATTTAGGTAAGCTGCAAACGAGGAGAATAGTTATATGTCTGTTCAGCTTCAAAAACGGTTATTTACAGTAAAAGAATATCATTTGATGACTGAGGCTGGTATTCTCTCCGAGGGCGATCGGGTAGAACTCATAGAAGGAGAGATTGTTAAAATGGCTGCAATTGGTACTCGTCATGCAAGTTCTGTTAAGCGTCTCACCAGGCGCTTCAGCCTCATTCCAGAAGAGCGTGCCACTCTGGGCGTCCAAGACCCTATCCAGTTGACTGAGCGGACTGAACCTCAACCGGATGTTGTATTGCTGCAACCTCGCGCCGACTACTACGCCACAGCCCATCCAGTACCGTCTGAAGTTTTGCTGTTAGTTGAGGTTTCAGATAGTACGGTTGATTATGACAGAGATGTGAAAGTATCCATTTACGCGCGATCGCTAATTCAAGAAGTTTGGCTGGTAGATTTAGTTGAAAATTGTTTGGAAGTCTACCCTCATCCCGGCCCCAACGGTTATAGTTTAATGCTCAAGTTTTGGCGCGGTCAACAAGTTGCGCCGCTGGCTTTTCCCGATTTAGAAGTGAGCGTTGATTTCATATTGGGTTAGGGCGAGTGCGCCACTCGTAAACCTACTGCTATCTTAACTTACAATATATTTAACAGCCCTAATCAGCGCAAGTTCTATTAGGTGGGTAATCAAGTGCTGTATTGCACTTATATAGAATTTGTGGCTAATTGATAGCGAGAGGTTAGAGCTGAAACACAGGAATCTCTAATCATAATTAACGCTACTTTTATGCAATACTTACTATTCTACATTTTCTAAATAATAGGACGCAATTTCTAACCTCTTCCTAACATTATCTTGGCTAGTAAGATTGCGTACTTTTTGAGCTACTCCAATAAAATTATCATCTTCTGTTAGTGATTTATAGCGTTCCCCCAGTTGTTCAAGATTATTAATTTTGCCTTGTTCTAACCTGCGGGTCGTAACTACCATTACGGCTTCAAAGTAAGTAGGAATCAATAATTTTTGAGGCTTGAAAGCTTTATTGCCAAGACATTTATGGAGCAATTCAATCGTTGGGATAAATGCCTTTATTATTTGTTCTTTTGATTGGCGGGTCAGGTGTCTGTTTTGCCTCATGTATAGATTGAGAAATTCTTTTAGAGAAGGCTTATAATCATTTCCCCCGAAGTAAAAAGCCAGGAATCGTAAAATAAGTTCTTGATCTTTCCCGTTTTTGTCTGGGGGACCAAATATCTCACGCCACGCTATATTTTTATTTAGTTCCCTTAGCAAATTATTGAGTTCGCCGTGATAGATGCAAGCACGAATTTCCTGCGGTTTAAGGATAGTACCTCCGGTATTCAGCCTTTCAAAGATATAGTAAATACTACTCTCGTCGTTTGCATAAAGTGGATCGACAACTGTAGCCGATACAACCGAGTCATCTAACTGGCGTCGGTATGCGTCTTTCAGTGATTTATATGTCTCCTTCTCAAATTCTGTATGAACCCCTTTCAGAGCAAACGAGTGCTTACTGTTGAGAAACTTGCCTTGATAGAAATATAAAAGGCTACGTAATCTTTGCTGACCATCAATCACCAGCAGTTTTTTTGTTTCTCGCTCTTTTGCTAGAAATATGCCGGGAACTGGCAGACCAAGCAAGAGTGATTCTATAAAACGCGATGCTTGTTTTGGTTTCCAGACATAAGCACGCTGGAAGTCGGGAATAAATACGTCTTCGCTTTCCAGGCGTCTAACTAGACCCGCTACATCAAAATCAATTCGAGAAACTGCTATGGAGAATCTGGAGGGAATAATGTCCTCCTCATCTTCCCCGCTATCATCTTCCCCGCTATCCTGAATATCGTTTTCCTGTTCCTCGTCCGCTAGATGGTTGGGAGGAGATGGCTCGCTGTTTGACTCAAATGTACTCATCTTGTAGCCTCCTTTGTGCCTGAGTTATTAGATATTATATAGCGATCGCTCCCCTCATCTATCTCTCAATATTAAGATTTCCTTAGTTGCTGCCGTGGCGCACAGAAATCGGTGATACAATCAACAGCTTAGCTAGGGGTGCCCGAATATCCGGGCTGAGAAAACACCCTTAGAACCTGAGTCTGGGTAATACCAGCGGAGGGAAGCTGTTTATCAAGGAAATTAAATATGCGTACCGAATGGATCGCGAAGCGTCAGGGGCAAAGCAATGTATCTCAAATGCACTACGCCCGTCAAGGTGTAATTACTGAGGAAATGCACTTTGTTGCGAAGCGAGAAAATCTCCCGCCAGAACTTATCCGCGCCGAAGTAGCGCGGGGACGGATGATTATTCCGGCTAATATCAATCACACGAATTTAGAACCGATGGCGATCGGCATTGCGTCTAAATGCAAAGTCAATGCTAATATCGGTGCATCTCCCAACTCTTCCAATATGGAAGAAGAAGTTGACAAGCTTAAACTAGCAGTGAAATACGGCGCTGATACCGTGATGGACTTGTCCACCGGCGGCGGCAATTTAGATGAAATTCGCACTACAATTATCAAAGCTTCACCGGTCCCGATCGGTACTGTACCAATTTACCAAGCACTAGAAAGCGTTCACGGTAATATGGAAAGTCTGACGGCGAATGACTTTCTTCACATCATTGACAAACACGCTCAACAAGGTGTTGATTACCAAACTATTCACGCCGGAATTTTGATCGAGCATTTGCCGTTGGTGAGAAATCGGATTACGGGGATTGTCTCTCGCGGCGGCGGCATTTTGGCGCGGTGGATGCTGCATCACCACAAACAAAATCCTCTCTACACTCACTTTAACGACATCATTGAAATCTTCAAAAAATACGATGTTTCGTTTAGTTTGGGAGATTCTCTGCGCCCCGGTTGCACTCACGATGCGTCGGATGAAGCTCAATTAGCTGAACTCAAAACTTTGGGACAATTAACTCGCAAAGCTTGGGAACATGACGTGCAGGTAATGGTGGAAGGCCCCGGCCACGTGCCGATGGATCAAATTGAGTTTAATGTCAAGAAACAAATGGAGGAATGTTCCGAAGCACCCTTCTATGTTTTGGGTCCCTTGGTGACAGATATTGCGCCTGGGTACGACCACATTACCTCAGCAATTGGGGCCGCGATGGCTGGTTGGTACGGTACTGCAATGCTGTGCTACGTGACGCCGAAGGAACACTTAGGATTGCCGAATGCTGAGGATGTCCGAAACGGGCTGATTGCTTACAAAATTGCGGCTCACGCTGCAGATATTGCGCGGCGGCGTCCGGGTGCGCGCGATCGCGATGACGAACTCTCGAAAGCGCGTTACAATTTCGATTGGAACCGTCAATTTGAGTTGTCATTAGATCCAGAACGAGCAAAGGAATATCACGACGAAACTTTGCCGGCGGATATCTACAAAACTGCTGAATTCTGTTCAATGTGCGGGCCTAAGTTCTGTCCGATGCAGACTAAAGTTGATGCCGATGCTTTGACGGAATTAGAGAAGTTTTTGGCTAAGGAACCTGTAGCCCAAAGCTAATTGGATTAATTCGTAGGGTGCTGATGGCGCACCTTACTTAATCCTAAAGCTGTTTCGTTTCTGGTGGAGCGGGCATCTTGCCCGCCCAAAACTAGGGTGCTGATGGCGCACCTTACTTAAGGTGATATTAAAAGGAGTTTCCGAAAATGAGAATTGCGATGTTCCCTTGCAGGTACTTTTTTGTTACCAAAGAATCGAGAATTTTATCCAGATTGAGATGAGCAAAAAAAGTAGCTATTTGCTCTTTAGTTAATAGCTTATCATCTGGGTCATGCCCAAATTATTTATTTCGCCTTTTCAATATAAAACTCTTCATCAACTCAATTTCGTCTAAACTGCACTCGCCTCGCAAACCCAGTTCCCAAGAAGGAAGAGAATTACCACCGCGATAGCAAATTAGTCGCCTACCCGGTACTGGTAAACTAACTGAGCGTCAGGATTGATTTCGCTGCTTAAGAGGCATTCCGTTTCCAGATTCAAGGAACAGCGGCGGATTCAAACCATCCTCTCATGCCACCTATTCCTGAGAATAAGTCAATAAAACGGATTTTTTTCATTGCCATTAAGCCGGCGGTAAAAGCTTATAGTTGGTACTATTTGTCAGTCGAGGCATAGCCTCTAGATATTCATTACCAGGCTCTGCTTGGTAACTAGAAATTTTCAAGTCGTAGGGTGCGTTAACGCAGTGTAACGCACCGCCAGCCTCATGCACCATTTGAGCTAATTGACACTCCCCTGCCTGAAGGCGAGGGGATTCTTGGTTCTGCGACCTACCTTACAACTATCTATCCTTGCGGCAGTGTTTAAACCAGGTATCCGTTCAAAAGAACCAAATATCGAGCTTAATTTAGATAGCCTCAGAGGGTTTGTCTCCCCAAGCTTTCGAGAATTGCTTCTCTTGTTTCTGTGTGCCCCACAGTACATTTTAGAAATAAAAAGTTTAGTCTCTGATTTGGGCTTACATTAGTTAGCCCAGCTATGTTTTTCGTGGTTTTCGCCACCCACTAACCATTATTGTTTTCCGACCAGTCGTTTGAGCGTGGTGTCTCATGTGTATCGGCGGTTATTCTACCTGTAGTATAGTTATTGTACTCTACAATGAACACAATGCAAGAAAGTTCAAGAAAACAATTAACAAAAGTTGATAATTAATTAAAGCCGTCCTAGAAGGACGGGGCTTTAGACCCAATTTCTTGGTAAAAGATTTACCTGGATATGTTAGCTCGCGCTGTTTCTTGGCACTTTGAAAGAATGCGCCGATCGTTTGAGCTAATTGTGCGAATAGGATGGAGATTGGTTAGCTGAGTATTGATTTCAACTCTTTGAATTTTTCCGGCTGAGATTGCCTTCCCGGAAAGTGTATTTCCCTGAATTTTACCAGTGAAGCACGCAAAGTCGGATCGCGGCGCGTAGATTGCACCAACCACCCGATTGTCCTGGCGTTGAAACACAATGTAGTTTTGAAGAACTTGGTTGGGCTGTGGCGAATCTCCGTACAGGTAAATACCATCTGGCAAAGCAGCAACATTAGTCTTAGATGGATTTTGTTGTGCTTGAAGCGGTTGTTGCTGAATCCCAACACCAATTAGTGTCAGAGGACAAATAAAGGCTGTTGCCAGTAGTTTCCATTTCCTTTTAATAGATGCAGGTAAAATCATTACTGCTTCTCCTTGCGCGTCATCTAACATCTTAAAACAGTCTTCTCTAGTTAATGTCTCACTCAGGTTATAATTTCCCTCTGCTAAAATCAGCCGATTGGTAGAGATTCTGAACCTGAAAGCTTGCGCTTGTTTAGCACCGAAAACTTTATTTTCCCTTGTGATCCAAGTACCAGAGCTGATTTTGATTTAATTAGAGCGAGCAGAGTTTAGCGTTCCACCCCATAAAACACCGATCTAAGGTTGATGCCGATGCTTTGACCAAGAATTTCAAAGGTGGTACCCGGCACGTGATTTATCCGTGGAATCAATCCAAAATCTAAAATCTAAAATCTAAAATCTAAAATCTTCAAGCCCCCGCATTTATCCGTGGAATCAATCCAAAATCTAAAATCTAAAATCTAAAATTTAAAATCGATTGACGGAATTAGAGAAGTTTTTGGCTAACGAACCTGTAGTGTAAAGCTAGTTGCTAGGGTGGGCGGAAACACTCCGCCCACCCTTCCCAATTCACCAGGCGCTAACTTTTTGTTTGGTAGAGGACAAAACATTCTGGAGTACTTCTTGAGCAACAGTTTTAACTACATTGATACTGACACTATTACCCAGTTGATAGTAAGCTTTATCATCATTTGGATGCAGTACAAAAATATCGGAAAAACCTTGTAAACGCGCCGCCTCGCGGGGAGTAATGCGGCGGAGTCTGCGGTTATGATAAACACCTAATTTATTCGCATCGCTGGCAACAAGTGTTACAGAAATCTTCTGCGGATCGAGAATTTTATAGACTTCAAAGGAAAAGTTACCCGATACAGGTTTATACAAATCGTTGTTCCGCTGTAGGTACTTCTTGGCAACCAGTAAATCCAGAATTTCATCGAGATTGGGATGAGAAAAAAAAGTAGCGATTTGCTCTTTAGTTAATAGCTTACCATCTTGTTTATGGCCGAATTCCTTATTGCGTCTTTTCAATATAAAACGATTCATCAACTCAATTTCCTCTAAACTGCACTCGCCTCGCAAACCGAGTTCCCAAGAATGAATCGAATTGCCGCCGCGATAGTCAATTAGCCGCATTCCGTGCAAGCGATTTAAATCATTGTTAACAATTTGTTTCAATGCCTTGACAAATTCTGGCGAACAATCATATTTTTGCCCTGGATTGTCTTCCAAAATATCTGCAACTGTGACAGGTTTACTTAACGGGGAAAATAACGATAGCTGTTGATGGTTACAGGAATGTGAATCTTTTGGACCTAAGTCGGAAACTAACGCAAATTGGGGCGAAGCATTTAAAATTCCTACTAGGTAAACTCGGACGCGGTTCTGAGGTAAGCTAAAGTTAGAGCTGTTGAGCAAAAAATAATCGAAGCTGTAACCTCGGCTTTTGATTTCGCCCTTAATAGTTTCGAGAGTTCTGCCGCCGTCGTGGCTGACAAGTCCCCGCACGTTCTCGAAAATAAATGCTTGAGGCTTAAAGGTATCTATTAACCTTGCCATCTCAAAAAATAGTGTGCCTCTGGTGTCTCCAAAGCCTGCTTTTTTGCCAGCATAGGAGAAAGACTGACAAGGAAATCCCGCTAGTAAAATTTCATGTTCAGGGAGTTTGTCAATTAATCGGATGTCGCCTAAAGGTGTGTCGGCAAAGTTTTTCTGGTAAACTAACTGAGCGTCGGGATTGATTTCGCTGCTCAAGACGCATTCTGTGTCTTGGTTTAAGGCGCGAGCGGCTGACTCAAAAGCTAATCTCATGCCACCTATTCCTGAGAATAAGTCAACAAAACGTATTTTTTTCATAGCCTTAAACTGGCTGGTTAAGATTGATATCTTGCACCATTGTTAACATGAGCCAGAGCGAAAATATCTGCGTATCAGGTAGAAGCTGGTAACGAGGGGAATCGCACAAACTGCTATTTCTGGCTACTAAGCTGTTACGCATCTTGCATTGTATTTGTGGGCGGGCGGGACGCCCACCCCACAAGAATTTGCTCGAATTTGATTGTCAAATTTAGATGCGCCTCAGCTTAATCCATTCTTTAAGATCCTGAATGGTAAAAATGGCTTGAAAATCCAATCCCGCCTCGTGATATAATTCGCCTCCACCTTGCTCTCTGTCAATCAGCGACAAAATACGATCGACTTTATAACCCGCACCCCGCAACCGTTCCACCGCCTGCATCGCCGACTTACCTGTCGTCACCACATCCTCCAAAACCGCCACATTCGTCCCCTCTGGCAACAGCGGCCCCTCAATGTACGCCATTGTCCCGTGTCCCTTCGTCTCCTTTCGGACAATTAGCGCCGGAATTGATCGACCTTCCAAAGCCGAAACCACACTCACCGCAGTTACAATCGGGTCAGCACCCAAAGTCAAACCGCCCACAGCTTGCACATCCGGCGACAGCATCGACAACAGCAAACGTCCCGTTGCCAAAGCACCTTCAGCGTGCAGCGTCACCGGTTTACAGTTAATGTAATAAGAACTTTTCTGCCCCGAAGACAGCAGAAAATCGCCTTCACGATAAGCAAACTCGCACAACAAATCTAGAAGTCGATCGCGCAACACCTTTAAATCCCCAGCATTCATAACTCACACCGTGTAAAAAACACAAATAATCCGTCGATAATCAGTTTATATTGGAATCGGAATTAATTAAGGAGGCCCAAATATATGAGTCAAAAGTTAAAAAGCCTGAGCGGCGCGTTGATTCTCGCTGTCGCCTCTGCCGCACTGGCATCCGTCAAACCAGCTCAAGCACAAACAGAGCGATTTCACCCGATTGCCGACGACTTCAACCGACAATTCTTTGAAGCTTCAGGAGACTTTTACCAAAACGTCAGCTTGCAAGGTTACTTTGGCGACTATTTAGGCATCGGTTCCCCCAGCGGCGTCGTTGCCTTTCCCGAAAAAGAAATCGAGAGGGATGCCAGCCGCGTCAACGGCCTCTACCGACGAGTAATGCAGCGACAAGTTTCCAGCGACCCGATTCTCCGCGTCCCAGATGCAGTTAATCCCTTCGATGCCTCAGTCATGGCACTGCCTGCAGCTTGCCAGCTAGGACCTCAACCAAGCGGCTGTTTCCCTACTCCCGCCGGACTCCAAGATCAGTTTACACTTCCAACACAGCAGCAAGATTCACCAACTGATCCAGGGCCTGTTAGAGGACTTTATCAAGTATCGCCCGCTGGTGGCAAAAATTAGTCGATCGACAGTTGCGAGTTTTGAGGCGAGGCGGGTTTACTCAATCTTGGATTTATTTGTATGATAGAGAAAGCCTCAACCCGCCCCAAAAACTCATGTTTTGGCAATCCTTTCGGTAAACGCGCCACTGACTTTTTTTAACTATGGCGGTTATTTTACAGGACTAAATATTATCCAATATTTATCAAACAATGCTGCCGTCAGGCATGATTGTTCCTTTCAAAATAGCTTCGCCCAGATTAGCTCCCGCCAAGTTCGCTCCCCTGAGATTTGCCCCGGTCAAATTCGCCCCTCTCAAATCAGCTTTGCCCAGGTTTGCCCACCGGAAATCGGCCGCGCTCAACTGTGCAAAACAGAGATTTGCCCGGAAAAGATATGCTCCAGTGAAGTGAGATTCCCCGAGGTTAGCTTTAGAGAAATTAGCTCCATAGCAATGCGCTTCAATCAATTCAGCTTGAGTGAGATTTGCTTGACTGAGATTAGCACAGTTGAGGTTCGCGCCCATCGCATTAACTCGAAACATCACCGCACCGATTAAATTCGCATCACCGAAATCGGTTTGTTGGAGATTAGCAGCGGTGAGGTCAGCCCCAATTAAATTAGCACTGCTCAAATCAGCTCCCCTCATGTCTGCCGCTTGGAGGTTAGTGCCAGTTAAATTAGCTTTAATTAAAGTAGTTTCGAGCAATTGTGCTCCGGCAAGATTTGCTAAACTAAGATTAGATTCAGCGAGGTTGGCCGAAATTAACTTAGCCTTAAACAAATCTGTTTTAAAAAGGTTCGAGCGCCAAAGATGCGCGCCTCTGAGATTTGCTTCGGCGAGGTTAGCTTCGCCCAGATCAGGTTCTATATTTGGGTTGAGACTTCTCCATTCAATCCAACTAACTGCACCTTTTTTTAACAGCGCTAAATGCTGTATATTTGCCATAACTGCATCTCCTTTAACGGCTATTCCTTGCGACCAACAATTGCTGGATTTTCTCGACCCGTCACGTTTTCCACCGCCGCAATTGCTGCCTGGGAACCTGCTATAATATCTCGTTCTGCGCCGCCGAGGTAAAGCCGTCCGAAACTGCCTACAGCCTGAACCTCTAAGATGTTAATAGACGCGCCTTTTTCTGCTTCATTGGCCGCCAGCGCTGCATAGGCCGCCGGTTCTACTTCTAAGACGTAAAGCGTTTGGCCCGCCAGCAGCAACTGTCCGCGGCGGGTGCGGTTGATTAATTGTGTTTGGTGGGGGTCAATGTTGCGAATAATTTGACTGGAAATCACTCGCGGTTTGATACCTTCTTCTCTGCGGAGTCCGATGAATTCTAGAATTGCTTTGCCTGCTGCCCGCGTTTCCCCCTGCTGACTCGAGTGTACTTCCAGAAGGCCGTACAAGCGTTCTACTATCTGCACTCCGGGGCGCACGGAGGCAGATTTGAGGGCGACATCGGTAATTCGGTTAATTTCGATACCGGGCGAGATTTCTATCCACAGCGACGCATCCCCCGGCAGTGGCAAGAATCCGGCGGCGACTGTGCCGATGTATGCTGCGTGCTGTGGCTGCAAGTTGTCTAGAAATACGTAGCTGCGTAACTCTATTCCCAAAAGTTTTGATCTCCGTCGATCGAGTTCCAACACTTGTCTGTGCAATATCTGAGTTTACCTTTTTTTGTAAACAACACCTTGTCTGTTGTCGAGAGTGCCTCGTGCCTGACAACCGAGTGAGGTTCAGATCCGCGTTTTCTAGTGCCGGAGTGCCTCCGCGAGCAATTTTTAATTTTGTGCGGCTGCTAAAAACTTTGATATCAATCTCTAGTTATACGTGGAACATAACAATCTTTACTGCTAGAGGTGGATTTAACTTTAAAAGCCAATCGATATAGTTTTGATAGTTAAAGATTTTAGCCAACAGAGAGCATTTGAATTATGAAACGTTCTGATTTATCCAAAGCAATCGGTGCAGGTATTATAGCTGCTGGTTTAGCCCTAGCACCAGCTCATCTGCCTGCTTCAGCTCAGACAGATACAACGGGCGGTACTAACAACACTACAACCACCACCACTCCTCGCTCCGATGTCTACAATGCTGAGACCGATCGCGATTTTGATTGGGGATGGTTGGGATTGCTAGGCTTGTCTGGTTTGTTGGGCTTGATTCCCCGCAAACGCGAAGAAAATGTCCGCTATACAACTACAACGAGTGATCGCGAGCCCGCTGTGCGTAGTGACTACCGCTAAGAATTGAGTCTTAGTGCTGTGGGCATTATCCAGGGACAGGATGTTTTAACCTGTCCGACGAGCGCGAATAATCATAAAAAAAACCTCCATCTGTGGGGGTTTTTTATTGGAGATGATGCGCGCTCGAACGATGATTAAATTGGTTACATCTGAACCTATTGCACCATTTTTATGAACAGCCTTTCCGCCCTGTTCCACAAAAAGTGAATTTTCTTGTGGGCCTTTGCTCTTAGCCAGTAAATAAAATCATTATTGAGAATGGTGCAATATTTCAGATATAACCGGACTTGAGATTATTAAATTCTTCCTTTCTTCTTCCTTTATTCTTTCCGGTTCTTAACGTCTTCGCGGTTCATTAAATAAAGACTTTTCAGACCCAAAAAAACCTTAAAAAATATTTTAGCCAGAACGATCGAGTACCTCGCAAATCCCCTGCACCAACTTATCCGGGTCTAAAGGCTTAGCCATGTGGCGTTGGAACCCCGCAGCCAGCGCCTGCTGATAGTCAATTTCTCCAGCATAAGCCGTGAGGGCGATCGCCGGAACCAGTCCCCCTTGCTCTGGTGCCAGAGCCCGAACCTCCCGCATCAACATATAACCGTCAGTATCGGGCATTCCAATATCGCTCAACAGCAAATCCGGCACAGACTCGGTTAAAACCGCCAAGGCATCGGCGGCGTTAGAAACTGCTGTAACGCTTGCCCCACAATCCTCAAGCAGAAAAACCACCAAATCGCGCGCATCGGCATCATCATCCACCACTAACACCCTGATACCGCTCAAATTGAAGGATTGTTCGGGCGGCGCTGTTCCTGCAGGACTTCTGTGAGGTTGCACGGGCATCAGAGGTATCGTGACGGTCAAGGTTGCGCCTTGTCCTTCGCCGGGACTTTCGGATTTCACCGTGCCACCGTGGAGTTCGACGAGATGGCGGACGATCGCCAATCCTAAACCCAATCCGCCAAACTTGCGCGTCATCGTGCTGTCAGCTTGCCGGAAGTAGTCGAAGACATAGGGCAGAAAATCAGGTTCGATACCTTTTCCAGTATCAGTTACAGTAATTTGGGCCCTCGTGTCCACCCGATCGAGAACGACTTCGATTTTGCCGGACGGCGGGGTGAACTTGACGGCATTTGACAGCAAATTCCAGACTACCTGCTGAAGTCTGCCCGCATCGCCCAAAACCGGGCCGAGATTCGGTGCAAATTGAGTGCTGATTTGAATCGACTTGACTTGGGCCGCCAGACGCACCGTTTCAATTGCAGCGCCGATGACCCCGGCTAAATCCACAGGTGCAATATTCAAGCTGACCTTACCTTGCAGAATCCCCGACACATCGAGCAAATCTTCGATAAGCTGGGTTTGCAGTTTGGCATTGCGCTCGATCGTCTCTAAGGCATAACGTTGCTTTTCCGGTGTCAGAACGTTCGATTGAAGCAGCTTCGTCCAGCCCACAATCGGGTTTAAGGGAGTCCGCAATTCGTGGGACAAAACAGCCAAAAATTCGTCTTTGACGCGGTTAGCCTGTTCTGCTTGTTCCCGCGCCTCCTTTTCGCGGGCTAGAAGGCGTTCCCGTTCCGCTTCTGCAACTTTGCGATCGGTAATGTCAGTGTTGGTGCCGCACCAGCGCAGCAGCTTGTTTTGCTCGTCGCGAATCGGCACAGCGCGGGAGAGAAACCAGCGGTACGATCCGTCTTTGCCGCGCAAGGGGAAAGTATCTTCCCAGAGTTTTCCTGTTTCAATGCAGCGCCTAAATTTTTCGACCACGCGATCGACGTGTTCCGGGTGGTGCACCTTTTGCCAGCCCCAGCCCTGCATTTCCTCTAGGGTGGTGCCCGTGTAGTCAAACCAGCGCTGGTTGTACCAGAAAATCCCCCCAGCAGCATCTGTCATCCAGGCCAATTGAGCGATGTTGTCAGCTAGAGCGCGGAACCGAGCCTCGCTTTCGTGCAGCTCATGCACGGCTCGTGCGTGCAGGATCACCGTCCAGAGGCGAGCCACCACTTCTTGCATCAGCCAAACTTCATCGGGCTGCCAGTGCCGAACCACCCTTGATGTCACCACCAAAACAGCCACCCAGCGCCCTTCCTGAAGGCAGGGAACATCGACTAAAGCGCGAATGCTAGCGGCACCGTAGTTATCGACCAAATGCGCTGTATGCGGGTGATTAGCGATATCTGAGATGGCAAGTGTTTGACCTGCCATAGAGAGAGCTTTCAGTTCTGGGGTCTTAAAGTCGGAGAGTTGATAGATACCGGCGGCGCTGGCAAGGTCGGACTGGTGCCAGTCTTGCTGGACAATTGCCCGATCGGCTTCTACATCGATTTCGTGCCATATGCAGCGATCGACCTTTAAATATTCTCCTAGACTTTTCATCGCTTCCCACAACATTTCTGCGGGGTTGAAGCGCTGTCGCAAGCGGACTTCGAGTTCAGAGAGAAACTGCTCGTTGAGTTGGGCTTGTTTGCGATCGTGAATATCGGTGTTTGTGCCGATCCACTCGACTATTTCGCCCCCTGCGCCGCGAATTGGGATGGCGCGGGACAAATGCCAGCGTTCCATTTGGTCGGAGGCCCGCTGCAGGCGCAGCTCAACTTGATAAACTTCTCCGGTGATTAGACATTCTTCCCAGCGGGCCCAAGATTCTGCCAAATCCGAGGGCGGCACCAGGGATTCCCAATTGCTTTGAGCGGCTTCCTCGTAAGACATCCCCAGATATTCCGACCATTTTTGTTGATTGGTAAAGCGAATTTCCCCGGCGGAGCTTACGTTCCAAATCAGGTGGGGCAGCGACTCAGCCAGAAAACGGAAGCGGCGGTCGCTTTCTGCTAAGCTTTCTTCGGCTCGTTTGCGATCGTCAATATCAATGCCGATCCCGGCCCATTGCACCACCTGTCCCCCCCTGTCTTTGACGGGAACAAGTCGCGCTAGATGCCAGCGGTAAGTTCCATCAAACCTACGCACCCGACACTCAAATTCGTAGGCTTCCCCTGCTTCAATCGCCTTGGTGCGCGTAGCGACAACTGTTGGCAGATCGTCAGGATGAAATAATTGCAGCACCGGTGCAGCCAGCGGCAATTCTGCTGGCCTGATGCCCGTGTAGGTTTTCCAGTGTTGGTTGCAAAACTCTAACCTGCCGTCGGCAGTGTTGATCCACATTAATTCCGGGACGCCATCGGCGAGGGTGCGGTAGAGATTTTCGCTGTGCCGCAGTGCTTCTTCTATTTGCCGGCGCTCGGTTTTGTCCTGCATGATTTTCAGCAAACCTTGCACCTCGCCGGCTGCGTCGCGCAGGGGCATCACCAGCCCGCTGCCCCAAAAGCGGCTGCCGTCTTTGCGGACGTGCCAGCGCTCGTTTTCTGCCTTTCCCTGAGTCAGGGCGATGTGTCTTTCTGCTTCCGGCTTTCCGGCAGCAGAGTCTTCTGGGGTGAAGATGATTCGTCCGTGCTGCCCGACGATTTCAGCTTCGGTATAGCCCAGCAATCTCTGGGCGCCTGCGTTCCAACTGGTAACCTGTCCGTCGGTGTCGGTGGTGAAGATGGCGTAGTCTTTGGCGCTGTCGAGAATCAACTGCAGGTGGGTTTCACGATCGCGCAGTGCTGCTTCTGCTTGTTTGCGTTTGGTAATGTCGGTTGTGAAGCCGACAACTTTGGTCACTTCACCTTGCTGGTTGCGGATCGAACAGGCGCGTTCCCAAACATCGATCCAGCGCCCGTCTTCGTGCCGGATTCGGTACTCGCTTTCGTAGCGCTCAACACTCAAGAGTTCTGCCGTCTCGGCTTGGATGCGCGCCAAATCGACGGGATGGATGCGTTCTCTCCACCACTCTGGTGTTGTCTGTGCATCCTCTGAGCGGACACCGACGATCGAGTACAGCCCCTCGGAACGGTAAACTGAGTTTGCTGCCAAATCCCACTCAAACACAATGCCGTCGATCGCCCTTGTTGCTAATTGAAAGCGGTTGTAGCTTTCTTGCAAGGCGAGTTCGGCCATTTTGCGAGCGGTAATTTCCTGTACCACGATATGAATCCCGACAATCTGTCCGCCCCTGTCTCTGAGCGGCCACCAATTCTGGAGCCAAGTGCGAACAACAGTGGGTTGATCCCTAGTTTTACCCGTGAGTTCAAAATTCCGGATCGGTTCTCCGGTGTCTAGAAGGTGGCCCAAGAAAGGTTCCGCTGTGTCTGCCCAGTCGGGGACAATTTCGCGCAGGGTGCGGCCGATGTGCTTTTCTACTGCCAAGCCGTTCATTTGGGCAAACCGCTGGTTGATCCGCACGAACCGCAAATCTGTGTCTAAAACGGCCAAACCGACGGGAGTTGTTTGGTAGAGCGACTCTATCTCTAGAAGTTGACGGCGCACGGTTTGCTCGCTCTGGTGCAGGGCGAGTTCGGCGTTTTTGCGATCGGTAGCATCAAATAATACTCCGATAAACCGCACTGCTTCGCCTGCAGCGTCGTAGAGATAGCGCCCGAACGCGCTCAACCAGCGGATTTCTCGTGTGTCTGCCCGGATGATGCGGTATTCGGGGGAGTAGAGCGATCTCGTTTGCCGAGCTGTTTTGGCTGCTTGCATGACTTGCTTTAAGTCGTCTGGATGCACACACTTTTGCCACACATCCGCGCTTGCTTCGCCGCCCGGTACCGGTTCGCAGCCCAAAATGCTGAAATGGGTCGCCGACCAAATTACTCGATGTGTTCGCACGTCAAAATCCCAGGTTGCCATGCCTGAGCCTTCGATGGCGACGCTCAAACGTTCTTCGCTTTGTTTCAAGGCAATTTCAGTTTGTTTGCGATCGCTGATATCTGTGAGGGAGCCCACGGCGCGCACGGGATTGCCTGATTCGTCCCAAATTGCTCGCCCTCTGGCTAAAACCCATTTGTAGCGACCGTCGGAACAGCGAACGCGGTACTCGCAGCAGTAATGTGAGGTTTCTCTATGCAAGTGCTGCTGCCAATTGCTTTGCATTATCTCTAAATCATCGGGATGAATGTAGCTCAAAAATTGGCTGAAGTCCTTGACTTCTTCGGGCCCGCGTTCCAAAATCTCTAAACAGCGATCGCTCAGGATCTGGAAATTGGTTTGGAGGTTCTGATCCCAAATGCCGTCGTTGTTGCCCTGCAAGGCTAGCTGCCAGCGTTCTTCGCTTTCTCGCAAAGCTTGTTTGGTTTGATTGGCGCGATCGATTTGTACGGCTGCAACTGCAAAGTCTGCTAGGGAGATGGCGATCCGCAAGTCTTCGGCATCGAACTGGCCCGAATCGTGAGATACAATCCATATTGCCCCCAGCAGTTGATTTTCTGATTGCAGCGGCACAACTAACGCTTCGGCGATCGGCAATTCTAGCTGCTGTAAGTCGGTAAAATATTGTTCGGGAGCGAAGTAAAGCTGGGGAGTTTGGCGATCGAGACTTGCTCCCGACAAACACAGTTTACGGGGTGTATTTCTGTGTTCTGCTGCTTCCCACGCGCCCGCCAATGCTTCCCACCGAAAGATTTGTTCGGAACGGGAATTTTCTTCTAGCAAACAGACTCCGACACTTCCTGCGTCACATAAATCTTTAGCGATAGCAACCAGTGTTTTGAGCAGCCTGTGGGGTGAGGTTGCCAATTGTCTAGCTAGCGTTTGCAGCGCTCGGTTTTCTGCTTTTTGATCGTGCGATCGAGGGATGCGGCGCGACAGTTCCTCGGCGATCGGAATGTCGGTTAAATTAGTTTCTGAGGTTTGCCAAGCTTCCATCAATTAGTCGTCTCTAGGTCTTTCGGTCTGAGCTGGCGAGCGTATATCAGCGCCCTCTTAAAGCATCTGCTATAAATTATAGCATTTACCTAGAGACAGAATTAGTTATCTATCTTGGTAATTGCTTTTTAGTTTTCAGGCTAGTTGATCGCCTTGGTTGCTTTTACTCTTGTTGCCACCTTATGCACAATTTTATTCCCGAATCGCGATTTTTTCCATATCTAACTTGGACAGAAATTCAGTCTATGCTGGATAAGGAAAATACTGTGATTATTCAGCCGCTAGGTGCGATCGAACAACACGGCCCCCATTTGCCTTTAATTGTAGATACGGCAATTAGCGCGGCAGTGACAGGCAAAGCGCTGGCAAAGTTAGAGACAAATATTCCCGCTTATGCTTTGCCGCCTTTGTACTATGGCAAGTCGAACGAACACTGCCATTTTCCCGGTACAATTATGCTCAGTGCTCAGACACTTTTAGCAGTAATCAGTGAAATTGCTGACAGTATTTATCAGGCTGGATTTCGTAAATTAGTGTTAATGAATGGTCACGGCGGACAGCCGCAGGTGATGGAAATTGCGGCGCGCGATATTCATCAAAAATATCAAGATTTTTCGGTTTTTCCGCTGTTTGTGTGGCGGGTTCCAAATGTGGCTGCTGAATTATTAACTGCGAAGGAGTTGGAGTTTGGGATTCACGCTGGTGATGCAGAAACGAGTTTGATGTTGTCAATTTTGCCGGAGCGGGTGAAAATGGAACTTGCTGTTACTGAATATCCGAAAAATTTGCCGATCGATAGTTTGCTGAGTATGGAAGGAAATTTGCCTTTTGCTTGGCTGACGCGAGAGTTAACAGAAAGCGGTGTGTTGGGCGATGCGACGGCGGCAACGAAAGAAAAGGGCTCTCGTATTCTCGAATCTCTCTCTGACGGCTGGGCACAAGTTATCAAAGATGTTTACAAATTTCGACAGCCGGGAAGTCATTCGATTTTAGATTTTAGATTTTAGATTTTAGATTTGGGATTTGGGAATGACTGATTCTGTGTGAGTGTGGAATTTGTCTACCGTTGCATTCTTTTTGAAGGGTGTAATTAAAAATTAAGAAGTAAAAATTCAAATTTGTTGGAATCCGTGTCAAAATGAGTCTAAGAAATTTTTTGAGTTGGAAAACAGACGATGAGTGTAAATTCTAAATTGCAGCGCGCATTTGAGCAAGGTCGCGCCCTGAAAATTATCAGCGGTTTAAATAATTTTGATGCCGCAAACGTTGCGGCTGTCGTCAAAGCAGCCGATCTCGGCGGTGCTTCCTTTGTCGATATTGCTGCCGATCGAGATTTGGTATTGATGGCAAAACAGTTGACAAATTTGCCAATTTGTGTATCTGCTGTGGAACCGGAAAAGTTTGTGCCTGCGGTAGAAGCTGGCGCTGATTTGATTGAAATTGGCAACTTTGATGCTTTCTACGCAGTAGGCCGCCGCTTTGAAGCTGAGGAAGTTTTGCAGTTGACTCGCGAAACTCGATCGCTATTTCCGAACATCACTCTTTCTGTGACAGTTCCCCACATTTTGGCACTCGACAAACAAGTGCAATTAGCAATTGAATTAGTCAAAGCTGGCGCTAACATCATCCAAACCGAAGGTGGTACTAGCGCTCAACCAATTCACGCAGGCACCTTGGGATTAATTGAAAAAGCAGCGCCTACTTTGGCCGCAGCCTTTGAAATTTCCCGCGCCGTATCCGTCCCCGTACTCTGCGCTTCTGGTATCTCCAGCGTCACCGCACCCCTCGCTATTGGAGCCGGTGCTGCGGGTGTTGGTGTCGGTTCTGCTGTCAGCCAACTTAATAGCGAAGTGGCGATGATTGCGGCTGTTCGCAGTTTGGTTGAAGCTTTGGCTTTGGTTTCGCGATCGCACTTGCCAGCTTCCATTTAATTAAGAAGGAAGTTCGGCAACGGATTCGGTAACGGATGTTAGGGAGAAGAGAGAAGGAAGTTCGGCAACGGATTATGTAACGGATGTTAGGAAGAAGGAAGAAGGAAGAAGGAAGAAGGAAGAAGGAAGAAGGAAGATTTTTCCCATCCCCCACTCTCCCACTTTCCCCTTCTCCTACTCTCCCCTTCTCCCCTTCTCCCACTCTTCCCCTCTTCCCCTCCCCCACTTGTCCACTTTTCCTTAATAATTGAGAAACCACACGGCATAATCATCTAATAACTGATTGTTGCGGGAGATTACATCAACTGATTCTAACTCGAATAAAGGCAACATAAACTTTTGGCGATCGCCGACGCGCTGCACTTGCACAAATATGCCTTCTTCCTGAATCACAAAATCATCTAACCGATTAATGGTGAATCTATCAGTATAAGACGGTTGAGTTTTTTTGAGCTTTGCATATTCTTTTTTACTGCCATAACCCATTGTATATTCTTCTTCCCATTCAAACTCTTCTATGCCAGTAACGTGACAGGGAAGTTGAATATTTTGCTTAATGTACTCTAGATATTTGACTGAGTTTTTGAGAGTACAATCAATATTTTTAGAAACCAAAATTTTGCTGATTTTAGTTTCAAATTGCTTGGTATTAAATGGGAGATTTTTGTCGATATGCGCTAACATTTCTGGATCGAACCCCGATCTCAATTCGGTTACTTCTGCCAGCAGGCGCTGGAAGTCGTCTAGCGGTTTCGGTCTTCTGCCTGCTACAATGGTTTCATCAAGCTGAACTGGAGGAAGTTCGGATTGTGAAGGAAGGGATTTGCTGTGATCGGGGCGATCGTCCAATTTAGATTTGTTAACTTTAGATTTGTTAACTTTAGGCTGGTTAAGTTTAGGCTTGTTAAATTTAGGCATCGCTCGGTCTCGCTGGATCGGTTTATCAATAAAGTATATCTTGGCAGAAGTACATTCGTGTCTAATAGGAGGAAGGTGTAATGCAACTACTGAAATCGCCTGATGAATCGCCAGTCTATCAAGGACAATTTGGCGAGTTTACAATTACTCAAAACGATCGCACGGGAGTGTTGATTTACCGCGCTGGATTGGGGGTGGCGGCGCTGTGTTTTGCGATCGGCACTACTCTGGTGTTGCAACAAGGTGACAACCCGATCGCAATCCAAGCTGTAACGCCTGTTTTTGCTTGTTTCTGGATAGCTTTAGGCGTCAGCTTGGCAACTATTCACATTTACATGATTGCGCTACACCGAACACTACAGGCGTTTTGGGCGATCGGCGGCGCGGCAGCATTGTTTGTAGCGTTACAAAGCAGCCAACCTCTAGCTTTAGCAGTGTACGAACATCCCGCCACGTTGTGGGGAATTGGCTTTACTTTTGCAGCCTTAAATGGTATTTATTTTAAGGAAGCATTCTGCTTTAATCGCCTAGAAACTAAGTTTTTGACTCCCGGAGTTCCTCTTCTAATTTTAGGACATATTTTCGGCTTTTTGTCAGCGGAAAATGAACAGTTTTTGCTGGCTATTTGGGCGGCTTTGTTTATCATCTTTGCTGTACGCAAGTTTTTTCAACCAATGCCGCAGGATATTGGGGATAAAAGCGTTTTTGAGTATCTGAAACACAAATAATTTGGGAAGAGGGCATGGGCATTAGGAATAGGACACTTTTACTGATCCCTTTCCCTTTCATCCGTTACATCCCGTACATTGCTCGTTGCCGAACTTCCTTATGCTCTAAAATGAGAATTCGTTTAATCCGTCGTCGAGAACTCTGGGCAATTACTAGGGAAGGTTGGGTAATTGCAAGCGCGGGGTTGATAGTTTTAATGCTCTTAATTATCACAAATATCCATCCGTTTTTGGCGGTAAATGCGCCGATTAAAGCAGATATATTGGTTGTAGAAGGTTGGTTGCCGGATTATGCGATCGAAAGTGCGATCGCCGAATTCAAAAAAGGCAAATACAGCCAATTAATTACCACAGGGCTTCCTTTAAGTAAAGGCTACTATCTCGCTGAATATAAAAATTATGCCGCACTAACTGCCGCGACTTTTATTGCGCTAGGATTTGATAAAAACCAAGTAATAGCAGTACCAGCCGCGAGTGTTGTGAAACACCGCACTGCTGCTTCTGCGATCGCACTTCGAGATTGGTTTTCTACTTCAGATTTAAAAGTTAACTCAATTAATCTTTATTCCTTTGGCCCTCATGCCCGCCGAAGTTGGATTGTATTTAAAGAAGTGCTGAATCCTGAGATTCAAGTCGGCATTATAGCGGCGGAACCGCAAGATTACAATTCCCAAGAATGGTGGAAATCTAGCGAAGGTTTTCGGACAGTAATAGGAGAAATTATTGCTTATATTTATGCCCGTTTTGTAGATTGGAAAACCTAGCCAGTAATTGTCAACATCTATCTTAATTCCCTTCGCGTTCTTAGCGCCTTCCCGGTTCGTCAAAAAATATTTATATAGCACTTGTAAATCTGTGAAAAGACTGGACAAGGCAGTGCCGTTTCCTACCATAATTCAACCAAAAATGATAAAATCATTCTCAGATAAGTTGAGGGCAACTCGTTGTTAGAAGAACGCGCATACTGGTTAGCATGGTCACAAATTAACGGTATCGGGCCGATTTTGTTGCAAAGATTGCACCAAAATTTCAATAGTTTGGCAGAAGCTTGGACGGCAAAACCAGTAGATTTAATGCGAATCGAAGGGTTTGGCAAGCAGATAATTGAAACCATTGTGCAAGAACGCACTAAACTCAATCCCGAAGAATTTATCGAAAAACATCTTATAAAAAATCCCTGTTTTTGGACGCCTGCTGATCCAGATTATCCTCGCTTATTATTGGAAATTCCCAATCCGCCACCAGTGTTGTATTATCGTGGTTTAGTTGATGTAAAAGAGAATCAAGGAATTACGCCGACGGTGGCAATGGTTGGCACTCGCAGCCCTTCGGAATACGGCAGAAGGTGGACTCGCAAAATTAGTACGGCTTTGGCTAGAAGCGGTTTTACTGTGGTTTCGGGATTGGCTGCGGGCATTGATACAGAGGCTCATACAGGCTGTTTGGAGGCGGGAGGAAGGACTTTTGCAGTGGTGGGGACGGGAGTAGATATTGTATATCCTAAACAAAATGAGAGGTTGTGCGATCGCATTTTGCAGCAGGGATTGGTAATTAGTGAATATCCGGCGGGTACTCAACCGAATAAAACTAATTTTCCGCGCCGAAATCGCATAATTGCTGGCTTAAGTCGCGCTACAATCGTGATAGAAGCTCCGCATAAATCGGGTGCTTTAATTACTGCTTATCAAGCTAATGATTTTTGCCGAGATGTGTATGTTTTGACGGGCAGATTGGATGATGAGCGTTCTTTTGGTTGTTTGGAGTTGCTGAGTAAAGGTGCTCATCCGATTCTGCCGAATAGCGATCGACTGTTAAGCGAAGACAGGTTGTTGGAAATGCTCGGAGCTATGCCAAAATTGGATAATGCCGAGCAGTTGTCGCTATTTCCTCCAAATCCGACGGTTGAGAAGCAAGGGCCGCCGTTGGAGCCGGAATTGGCTAAGGTGTTAAGTGCGATCGTCTCTGGGCCGATTTCTTTTGATACAATTGTGGAAGCAGCGGGATTGGAAGCGGGAAGAGTTTCGAGTATACTTTTGCAGTTGGAATTGTTGGGATTAGTTTCGCAGTTACCAGGAATGCGATATCAGCGATGCTGATGTGAAAAATTAGGTTAAATAGGGTTTTATCCCATTGATTATTCGGCGGTTGAAACTGCGTCTACACAGACTAAATCCGCGCAGCCGGATTGAAGATTATTCGGCGGTTTCAACCGCCGAGTGAATATGGCCAGGGGATAAGGGATTGCTCCCCCGGCACATTCAATCTCAAAGCAATCCGAAATTAACGACACTAATATTGCTAGCCGAAACACCACTGAGAGAAGCTAAAATCTCCCCTGTTTGAGCCAACCGGATTAATGTCGCACCACTATCTTGACTAATCGCCAATTGCGAGAAACTCAACCCGTTACCCAATACTAACAAGTCTTTACCGACTTCAAAATCAGTAATCGTATCAGTACCGGAATTGGTAGAGAGTAAGAACTTATCTACTCCCATTCCTCCTATCAAACTATCAATCCCCAAACCGCCATTGAGTAAATCATCGCCCTTACCTCCGTAAAGAATATCATTACCATCATCGCCATTCACAATGTCAGCACCGCGGTTGCCAAATAAGACATCATCACCGCTACTTCCCAGGATTGTATCGCTACCTTTGCCACCGAAAAGTGTGTCATTTCCCAGATTTCCATCGAGGGAATCATTGCCCCTCATCCCCATAAACACATTATTTCCGCTGTCGCCCGTCAGGATATCGTCGCCATTTGTACCGAGAATCGCATTGGGAGAATTGCTGCCCAAATCAGCATCACCGCTGACAACAGGAGTGGCAATCCCAGCCGGCAATACTACAGCTTCAATTCTGCTATCTAAAGCAGTACCAGTATTGTCGGCAACTACCTGGGAAACAGGTTTATTTCCTGAACCAACTGCTTTGAAGTCTTGAGTGGTGGGGCCCAATGCTACTTGTTGGAGGCGGGCAAGTGATTCAGGAATTGATGTTGCTGTTGGGTTGGAGACAGCGCTATCAATGCGTTGATTGGCTGTTGCCATTACTGTCGCTGCTTGCGATGTAATTTGGCTGACTTGTTGACTGTTGAAGCTGGGGTCTATTTGCTGGATTTTAGTGGCAGCTTGCTGAATGATTGGTTCTAAGGCTGCGGCATTGCTGAGGTTTAATACTGTACCTGATTCAATTTGATTGGTAATTGAACTGACAACAGCTTTGACGATATCGGTATTGACTGCACTGGATGCACCGTCAATCAAAGCGCTAGTTTGAGTGATGAAGTTTTGGACTTTCACCATTGCGACTAAAGTTTCGACGCCGCCCGGTTGGTTGTTATTGGTAGCGAGGATCGGATCTAAGCTAGTCAGGTCAACATCAGCCGGGAGTCCAAGGGCGGCTTTGACTAAAGATTGTGCTTCTTCTTGTGCAATTCCTTTGTCGGTTAAGTCGGCGACTAAGCTGGTTAGGAGGGTAACGACACTCGCATCTGGTGGTGCGGTGAGTGGTGTTTCTAGGGGTAAGCCGGTGGCGGTGTCAGTGCCTCCTGTGACTACTAGATTGCCTTCTGATGGGTCGATTTCTCCGTTTTTGTTGGTGTCGAAAATGTCGAAGGGGATATCGAGATTAAACTCACCGCTGCTGTTAGTGGTGGTGGATGGTTCGCCAGCATCGAGGATGCCGTTTTTGTTGGCATCTAAGAACACAGTAGCACCGGAGATATAACCGTCAATTGCGATGCCAGAAAGGCTGTTGGCGCGGTACAGGTGGAAGAAGTCGGTAGCAGTGGCACCGGCATTGTCCGTTGCTGTCACCTTAATTGGCACATAGAATGATGAGGGAACATTGCCAGCATTCAAATCCACGCTAAAGGTCAGGGTATTCGGGTCGAAGGTTAGCCAATCGGGTGGAATGAAAGTGCCGGTATTGGGGTCGAAGGTCAGCCAATCGAGAGGGTTGGAGCCGAAGAGTCCGTTGGGTTCCGGCTCTGGAATTATTGAGTAGGAGTAAGTGAGGCTGTCACCTGGATCGGGATCGGTAAACGTGTTGGGAGCAAGAGTTACATTTAAGTCGCCGCGGGGATTGGGACCACGTTGATTCGAGAGGGGATTAGTCACCACCGGCGGGTTGTTGTTGAGTGTAGATTCAGCATCGATAATTTTCACACTGGCAGTGTTTTGGGTGCCAATAATGGAATTATCCCGATTGGTGATCCGAAACGCAATTTCTTCTGTTCCCTCAAGTTGACTATCCGGAAAAACGTCAATTGTGAAAGTTTTGGTATTTTCGCCTGGGTTAAATGTGAGTTCAGGAGAGAAATTGGGGGTATTCCAATCTGTTCCGAAAGTCGCTGAACCAGTAGGAGGTTCTAGGTACACCCTGGAAAAGTTGTTTAGATTCCCAGTGCGAGTGAGGGTAATTTGTTTCTGAACGATTCCTGTGCGACTTTCATTGACTTGGTAAGTAGCTTGGGAAAAATTAATTGTAGGAGGCCCCTCAGCATCGAAAATTTGCACGGTAGCAGTATTTTGGAGGCCAATAATGGCATTATCCCGATTGGTGATCCGAAACGCAATTTCTTCTGTTCCCTCAAATTGACCATCGGGGAAGATGTCAATTGTGAAAGTTTTGCTATTTTCGCCTGGGTTAAAGGTGAGTTCAGGAAAGAAATTGGGGGGAACGTTCCAATCAGCTCCGAAACTCGCTGAACCAGTAGGAGGTTCTAGGTACACCCTGGAAAAGTTGCTTAGATTCCCAGTGCGAGTGAGGGTAATTTGTTTCTGAACGATTCCTGTGCTACTTTCATTGACTTGGTAAGTAGCTGGGGAAAAATTAATTGTAGGAGGCCCCTGAGCATCCAAAATTTGCAAAGTGGCAGTGTTTTGGGTGCCGATATTGATATTAACCCCCCCATTGGCGATCCGAAACGCAATTTCTTCTGTTCCCTCAAATTGACCGTCCGGTAAGATGTCAATTGTCAAAGTTTTGCTATTTTCGCCTGGGTTAAAGGTGAGTTGAGGAGAGAAATTGGGCGGAACGTTCCAATCTATTCCCAAAGTAGCTGAACCAGTAGGACGTTCTAGCCACACCGTGGAAAAGTTGCTTAGATTTCCAGTGCGAGTGAGGGTAATTTGTTTCTGAACGATTCCTGTGCTACTTTCATTGACTTGGTAAGTAGCTGGGGAAAAACTTACCGTGGGAGGAAGATCAAAAGGTTGTTCGTTAGATGGCGGTATGGTGTTACCCCTGTTAACAACAGTGGCATCCGGTGCATTGAGGCCGTTGTAGTTACTATCCGCACTCACAGCAGGGGCAGTCACAATCTGATAAGTCTTATCGAGGTCAAATACTCGATCGTTAACACCCGTTACCGTAACAGTCTGCCACTGATTCCAATTAGCAGAATTGAAGGTAACAGTTTGCGGGGAATTTACTCCCTCTGCCTCATTGCTGCTACGCAAATCAATTCTCACATCAGCAGTAGGTTGGCTGTTTAGTCTGATGGTGAATTGGTCTGTGCCACCAGTTTCTGTAGTTACTAATCCCGATGCCGGACTAATAACAATGCCAGGACTTCCAACTATCGGCGTCGGCGTCGGTGTTGGAGTGCCAGTTGTCGGCGTCGGTGTTGGAGTGCCAGTTGTCGGCGTCGGTGTTGGAGTGCCAGTTGTTGGCGTCGGAGTCGGCGTC
>NZ_JAUBUR010000005.1:192090-269682 GCF_036705485.1 Microcoleus sp. AT9b-C3
GGCGTCGGTGTAACAGTTGTTGGCGTCGGAGTCGGCGTCGGCGTCGGTGTAACAGTTGTTGGCGTCGGAGTCGGCGTCGGCGTCGGTGTAACAGTTGTTGGCGTCGGAGTCGGCGTATCAATTGTTGGCGTATCAATTGTTGGCGTCGGAGTCGGCGTCGGCGTATCAATTGTTGGCGTCGGAGTCGGTGTCGGCGTATCAATTGTTGGCGTCGGAGTTGGTGTCGGCGTCGGCGTATCAATTGTTGGCGTCGGAGTCGGCGTCGGCGTCGGTGTAACAGTTGTTGGCGTCGGAGTTGGTGTCGGCGTCGGCGGCGGTGGTGGCGCTACATCGTTATCTGTAATCGCCACTGTCACCCCCGGAATCGGGATCGCACTATACTTAGTATCAGCACTCTGGGCCGTATGAGAAATACTGCCTGTATGATTTCCTTCAACAACCGCATCGTCTGTAGCCGTTACAGTCACTGCTTTCGCGACATTCCAGTTAGTATAGTCGAAGGTAACATCAGCGATCGCATTAATTTCATCGCCATTGGCGAAACTAATGGTAACAGGGGCCGTGGGCACAGAAGTTAGTTGAACGCTGTAAGTGCCTGTTGCACCGCCTTCGGTAGCAGTTGTACTCGTTGGTGAAATACTCACACCTGCGGTATCGTTGTCAGCAATCGTGGCAGTCACAGGAGAAATCGTCAGCGCATTATACTTAGTATCTGTGCTGGCAGAAGTGTGAGTAATCGTGCCGCTGCGGGTTCCTTGGGCTATGCTGTCCTCGATCGCACTCACAGTGACAGTCTGATCCACATTCCAGTTAGTGCTGTCAAAAGTAATTGCGGCGATCGCATTTATTTGATCCCCTGTAGCGAAACTAACCGTCACAGGCGCGATCGGCTCGGATTTTAACTTAACGCTGTACGTGCTCGCCAATCCTTCGGTAGCAGTTGTACTCGTAGCTGAAATAGTCACGCCTGCGGTATCGTTGTCAGCAATCGTGGCAGTCACAGGAGAAATCGTCAGCCCATTATACAAAGTATCGTCACTGACAGAAGTGTGAGCAATCGTGCCGCTGTGGGTTCCTTCGGCTATGCTGTTCTCGATCGCACTAACGGTCACATTTTGAGCAACATTCCAATTACTGGGGGTGAAAGTCAGAGGTGCGATCGCACTAATTTGACTGCCCGTCTCAAAATTAATGGTAACGTTGGCAGCAGGTGCGGTAGTCAAAACCACGCCGTAGGTAGCCGTTGCACCGCCTTCACCAATATTTGTACTGCCTGCCGATTGCACGATGGAAACACCGGGACTATCGTTATCAGTAATCGATGCCGTCACATCGGCCATCGCTTTGGCGTTATAACTGGCATCGGTACTGGTAACTGTGTGAGCGATCGTGCCGCTGTGGGTTCCTTGTGCTACATTGTCGTCGATCGCACTAACAGTCACAGTTTGATCGACATTCCAGTTAGTGCTGTCAAAAGTAATCGGTGTGGCGATCGGGCTAATTGCATTGCCAGTATTAAAGCTAATGTTAACCGATGCAGAAGGTTCCGAAGTTAGCTTGACTTTGTAACTGCCAGTTGCGCCACCTTCTGTAGCAGTGATGTTTGTAGGTGCAATGCTGAAACCGGCAGCGTCCTCATTTGCGATCGTAGTTGTAGCAGTTGCCGTCGGAATTGTCGGCGCGCCACCCGGTGAAACAGGATTAGATAGCGTAATTGCGATCGTTTCGTCAGGTTCAATTAATCCGTCTGCCAACACATCCAAAGTAATAGTTTTGGATGTTTCGCCCTCGGCAAAACTAATTTTGCCAGTAGCAGCAGTTGCCCCAGAAGTACCGCCGATATTGTTGTAATCAGTGCCGTTGGCAGCAGTTCCGGCGATCGTATAATCTACCGTGCTCCAAAGTTCCGTGCTGCCATTACGAGTAATAGTAAATGTGGCCGGAGTAGCGCCAGAATTCCCTTCGGTAACGGTGGGATTGTCGGCGACAATAGTATAAGAACTATTTCTGTCCAATATTGCCACTTTTCCTTGACTCGTATCGGCAACACCGCCTGTAATTGTGCCAAAATTGAGAACTAATTGTTCGTTACTGTCAACGATATTGTCAGCTTTAATAGTTACTGCAATATTCTGGGTGAGGGTAGTAGTGCCTGCAGAGAAAGTAAGGGATGTAGTTGAAAGAGTGTAGTCTGCACCTTGAGTAGCAGTGCTGCTGGGATCGATAACAATTGGTACAATTACATCACTTAAAGGAGTGCCACCGCTGATAGTAACCGGGACATTAATTACTGTGTCTGTCGTGCCTTCATTAACGTTGTAAGTGTTACCTACATTAGGAGGAACGAAGGATACCGTAGTGGGTGTATTCAGGATGACAGAAACGTTATCTGAACCGTTGTTCGTTACTGCCAAATCCGGGAGAGTATCAGCATTAAAGTTGCCTGCAATAATGGAAGTTGGACTTGTCCCCACAGCAAAGTTAATGGGTGTACTAAAACTGCCATTGCCGTTGCCTACTAAAATTGCAGCGCCGCTGGTTCCTGTTACTGCTAAGTCAAGTTGGCCGTCTCCGCTAAAGTCTTTCGCCACAATGCCGGAAAGCCCTGCCCCCCCGCTAACATTAGTGGCCTCCCCAAAGCCGCCCGTGCCATTTCCCAGTAGAATTGAGACACTGTTAGAGCTGCCATTAGCTGTGGCCAAGTCGAGGTAAGTGTCTCCGTTAAAGTCCCCAGTGGCGATCGAATTTGGAGTTGGCACATCCCCAAAATTAGTAGCTACACCAAATCCGCCCGTACCATTTCCTAACAGAATTGAGACATTATTAGAGAAGCTGTTGCCAACCGCTAAGTCGGGGAAACTGTCAGCGTTAAAGTTGCCTACAACAACGGAACCAGGAATGGCACCAACATTGAAATTAGTGGCAGCCCCAAAGCTGCCAGCACCATTTCCCAACAAAATTGAGACGCTACCAGAAGCACCTTGAGGGTTAGCGTTTACCACTGCTAAATCGAGGAAAGTGTCAGCGTTAAAGTTCCCGACAGCTATTGAAAGGGGAGTATTACCCACATTGAAATCATTACCTAAATAGAAGCCGCCCGTATCATTTGCTAACAGAATTGAGATATTACTACTATTTACTACTGCTAAGTCGGGAAAATTGTCATTGTTAAACAGTCCCGATGTGACATAAAGCGGACTTAAACCTACGGCAAAGTTGGTAGCTGTGCCAAAACCCCCGGTGCCATCCCCTAACACAATTGAAACGTTGTCATCATTCTGGTTTGTTACTACTAAGTCGGGGAAAGTATCAGCGTTGAAATCCCCTACATTAATACCTCTGGGACCTGACCCTGCGCCAAAATTTGTAGCTGCATCAAAACTATTTAAAACGTACTCGTAACCGGCTAACACATCGGCTTCAAATACCAGCGGTGTTTCAATTTTCCCGGTTCTGACTTCCAGTTCCCAGTCGCCGCCTTTGGCTACACTTCCCGTGAGGTTTTGGGAAGCCGCAACATTGGCATTTGTGAGTTGGGCGATGCGGTGGATGAAGGCTACACCATCTATATCTAAATCTACATCTAAATCTCTCGCTTGTTCGCCGATACCGCCGGGGAATGAATTCCCCGTCTCATAGTGCAAGTCCTCTGAAGAGGACTGTTTATTGAGGTTGTTTTCAGTCGGTTTCAACCGACTTTCGCTTTGAGCCAGGGAATTCATTCCCTGGCGGACTTTCGGACAAGCGCGAGTTGCTGATGCGACATTACAACCATAAATCAGAATGTCCGCATCAACAGTTAAAGAACTCCGCCACTCCTGCAATTTCTCGGAATAAGCTTCCACATTATCTGCACTCAAGCAGCCATTACCCAGTTGCAAGCTACCCGGAGCACCGTGAGAAACTATGTGAATGCTGTCAATATTGGTACGAAGAGCTAAAATTTGAGTAATTTGGTTGATCGCATCCCGGTTCTCATCCAAAACGACTACTTCCGTACCCGGTTTTACCCCAGCGATCAAACTTTGATAATTTTCTACTTTAGTGTCGATAAAGGCGATCGAGCTTACTGAAACTGGAATATTTAAATTTGGCATACTGCACCTACTAATAGCTAAAAAAAGACAATAATTCCCCTGTTTCGCGACTTGCATCGGAAACTCTTTCTCAAGGTTGTAGTAACCATAACTGTTTTTTCAGAAAATCTATATAAATTTTTCTTTATAAACCACTATTTAATTAAAGTTTTGATAAAGTTGGGAAATTTTATTAAGTAATATTGCGTATGAGCGATCGCGAAGTCGCTCACATAACACAAAAAAAATTCCATCACAAGTGTAATGAGACTGAAATATTAAGAGCGGGATTTTTGATACATATCTGCGATGCGGTTCCGGCGTTCGTTTCAACCCCACGCGGACTTTCGCGCAAGGGTGGGGGCGGGTTTACGATTAGGCAATTATTTTTGGTAAAACCCGTCCCTATGAGTTATCCGTGACCCTTTTTAAGGGTGATTCCCTACGAGATAGCTTCGCACGCGCGGACTTACTTCAAACCCGAATCTATCTCTGCCAAAATCCCCTCAGCTTCCCTGCAAATAGCCCCGTGACAGCAACCATTACTCGCCAACAATCCCCCCCACTGACTCACATCTCCCCGGTTATATTGCAAAGTAGAACCGTCAAAACGAGTAAATCGGCCGCCCGCTTCCGTCAAAATTAATTCCGGTGCCGCTAAATCCCAATCTTTCGGTGCAGACTTTCCCGAAAGCGCAATATAAACATCAGCCTTTTGTTCGACAATTGTCGCAATTTTACAGCCGATACTGCCGACAGCTACTTGATTTTGACAAGGAAGTTTTTGTAACAATTGATTAAAGCGATCGCCCCGGTGACTGCGGCTGGTTACTATAGATAAATCTGCCACTATATTGCGCGCCGAAACTTGCAATTTTACCGCAGAACCGTCCCGATTTTCCATAAAAGCGCCAGCATTTTGCACCGCGTAATAAATCTTTTGCTGTTCGGGCCAAGCCACAACTGCCAATACTGGTCTTCCCTGGTATGCTAAAGCAATGTGAACGGCAAATTCACCTGTCCTGTCAATAAAATCTCGCGTTCCGTCCAACGGGTCAATAATCCAAACCCAACTTTGAGGTAAGGGAACTTTGCCATAAGTTTCTAAATAAGATTTGTAAGTTTCTTCGCTGAGATAGCCAAATTCTGCATTCCCTAAAGCCGACTGCAATTCGTCGAGAATGTAAGAATTGACTGCGACATCGGCGGCGGTGACGGGGCCATCTTTTTTCTCTTGGATGTCGAGGTTAGGAGTGCTGGAATCCTGGCGATAATAGGATTGTAGGATATCTGATGCACTCCAGGCGATCGATCGCGAAATTGCGCTTAATTCTTCGAGAGTTTTCATTTTTTATTTAACCACATATGAACGCTGATTAACGCAGATTGAGTGGGTAACGAGTGTAGGTATCAGTAAGGTGCGCACTGCGCACCCTACTGATAGAGATTCAAGTGATTCCTGATTACCAATTAGTAAGGTGCGCACTGCGCACCCTACAGATAGAGATTCAAGTGATTCCTGATTACCAATTAATATGAGGATATTTCCATTCATAATAATTAGGAAACACAAAATTAGTAAACGAAACCGAAATACTAACTTCCAATGATTTTACATGATGCCACCAACCGACCGGAATAAAGATAGCTTCTCCCGGTTCCAAAATCACTTCAATAATTTTCGCATCTCTGTAAAGCGGGTATTTGTCATAATCGGGGTTTTCGCCGTCAACTTTGCTGAAAACTCCGACGTGATTGTAAAGCAGAGGTGTTTGTTGGGGAGAAATCAACTTAATTAGTTTGCGACCCGACACTTGAGCTAAAATTAAATTAACTGGGTCATGGTGCAGCGGTGTAATCGTGCCTTTCGGGCCGAACCAAAAGAAAACTCTGCCTTTTGTGTCCGTTGGATTTAGGTATTCTGGGAAAATTTCAATGTCGTTGAATAGCGGTTTAAATTCCTCTCTTTCCAGAGTTTTGTTGTTAGCAACCATGTAGTAGTCGTTGCTAGGCCCGCCCTTGACCACCATCTCTACATATTTGCGGAACAAAACAATTTTTTTGTGATTTTCTATTTTGATTTCGTAATTCGGGTCTGAGTTGCGGTTGGCTTGAATTTGTACCTCTGCATCGCCATATTTTTGCTGCAAATACTCCGGCGTCCACAACTGCAAAGCTTTCCAGTTGTGCATAATATTGGTAATAATTACTGGAGTATTTTTGGCGTAGTAATTTTCGAGAAAATACTCTCTAGAAAGGCTGCTTTTGCGGTCTATTGTGCCAAACTTGGAAGACAAAGCAGCTAATTGATTGCTAATCCTGAGATGCGATTCTAATTTCTGCAATAACTGCACGTACTGACTGCCTGCTTGAAAGTAGGGATGAGATGAAATTTCCCTAACTTCTGCGGTGGCTGTTTCCGCGTCTATGCCGGTATTTATTAAGGCTTGAATTATTTCGGCGTCGGGTTGATTTAATAATTTGTTAGCCGCCACCCACTGTTTCATATTATCGGGGACTTCTGGTTTGCTTGGCGCTGCGAGTAGATTGGGCAAGTTTTGCGTCAGCCATTCTAGATTAACCTGTTGTTGCTCGCTTAGGGTAATCCGTAAAGGGGGAAGGGTGATACTTAGAGGTTGGGTGTCAGGCATGATTCGGATATGTTGTTTTGGGAGTGTTTTGTGTGACTTTAACTTGTCTTACTAATATAGCAATTTTGCTAACGAACCGCGAAGGCGCTAAGGGCGCGAAGGAAGAGAAGAGGGAAGTTCACAAATTTTGTCGAGGTTGCTGTCAGGATTTTAACTCAACAAGTGTTGCCTGTTCAACTTTTCTAGCTTTGAGCGGTTTTAACCGGATAGTTTGGTTAATTTAAATTTTAAATGAACCCTTATTCATCCAGGCGCGGGTTCCGAAGTTTTTGCAGGAATGGGCAGCGATTTTAGCTGCTGCGGTGAGAGTATCGGTAAAGTTAGTTTGCAAAATGTAGTGACAGAAAGCCCCGTGAAAGATGTCGCCAGCGCCTAAAGTATCTGTGGCTTGAATTTGAGGTATTTCTACAGTGCCGTAACTGCCCTTGCTGAAGTATAAAATCGATTTTTCGCCGCGAGTGATGGCAATATGGGAAATTCCGGCTGCTGACAGGTAAGCAAAGACTTGTTCGGAATTTTTGCACTCTGGTGGATGAAAATTTTCGGAACATACCGCCCATTCCACGAAAGGCAATATTTCTTCTAATCCGGGTTTCCAACTGCCGCCGTCGAGGACAATGGGAATGTTTTTTGACTTGGCAAGTTGAGCAATTTCTTTGCTGGCTGCGATTTGATGTCCGTCAACCAGTACAATATTAACGGAGGTTAAAATATCCGGGTTAATTGTTTGACTGTCAACTTGCGATTTCGTAGCATTGATCGAAATTACCGATCGATCGCCCGTTGCTTCAGTTACAATAATCGAGGAAACTGGCGGCGAGTGCGATCGCCCGGGCTCCAAATCAATTATTCTGACATTATACTCCGCTAAGTCTGCACGAATTAATTGGGCGATCGCGTGAGTGCCCAAAACCCCAGCCCATACCGCCGCATTCCCCAAATAGCTAAAAGTGACCGCAGCATTGGCCGCCGGCCCGCCCGCAGCAATGGTACAATCAGAAGCAACAACTTTCTGATTTTCACCCGGCGGCTTCTGGGCCAAATAAACTAAATCTAAAGTCGCCAATCCCAAAAACAATCCCGTTTTCATATCTGCGTTAATCCGCGTTCATCTGCGGTTAAAAAATCCCACTCTTAAAATGCAAGCGAATCCCAATACAGGAACACTTTACATCGTAGGAACCCCGATCGGCAACCTCGAAGACATGACCTTTCGGGCCATCCGAATCTTGCAAACAGCAGACTTCATCGCCGCCGAAGATACCCGCCATACAGGCAAACTTTTGCAACATTTCCAAATAAAAACGCCCCAAATCAGCTATCACGAACACAACCAACACCAGCGACTTCCCGAACTCATCGACAAACTCCATTTAGGCAAAGATATCGCCCTCGTCACGGATGCCGGAATGCCGGGAATTTCTGACCCCGGGTACGAGTTAGTCAAAGCCTGCGCCGATGCTAATATTAACATCATTCCGATTCCCGGCCCGACCGCCTGCATTGTTGGCATAACTGCATCAGGATTACCCACAGAAAGATTTGTATTTGAAGGTTTTTTGCCCGTGAAAGGTCAAGAACGCCAACAAAGTTTAGAAGCTTTGCAAATAGAATCCCGCACTATAATATTATACGAATCTCCCCACCGATTGCGGCAAACTTTACAAGATTTAGCAAATACTTTGGGAAGCGACAGACAGATTGTGCTGGCGAGAGAGCTAACTAAAATGCACGAAGAGTTTGGGCGTGGTAGTATAGAAAGTGCGATCGAGCTTTACACCAATCGCGAACCCCAGGGAGAATTTACCCTCGTAATAGCCGGCATCCAAACAGCAGCCCCAATATTTTCCGAAGACGCCATCAAAGCAGAATTGCAAACATTAATTGCAGAAGGCATAAGTCGTTCCCAAGCCAGCCGCCAGCTAGCGCAACAAACATCCCTCCCCCGCCGCCAAATCTACCAACTCGCCCTCACAATTGGCGACAATGAATCACTAGAACAACCCTTAGATGAATTGTGAATATCTCTCTTCTTCTCTGCGCCCTCTGCGCCCTCTGCGGTTAAATAAAAAAAGCTAGATACTCACACTCATAATTATATGGTACGCGGAAACTACGATCGACAAAAACCATATTTACGCAACCCCCACATCAACAAACCAATCGCCGAAATTTATGCAGACTTAGACGCCTTTACCTGGGAGATATTTGAAGACCAACCCCACCGCTTCGATACCGTCAGTTTCTACGTCTTGCTTCCCCCACTGTTTTACGAAGGGCGTTTCATCAAAGGAATTTACTTCAGCGAAGGAGTCGAACTCATAAACAAACTATTTCCCCAACTTTCCTCAGTATTTTTATCCTTCGCCTATTCCCCCGGAATCTCCTACTCCTGGGCCCCCATAGCTGACGCCTACTCTAGTTTATACAAAAACCCGCAGCGAGAAAAGTGGTTTCGCGAAACTTATGTCGATCGCGCCCACAAACCAATCATACCACTGCAAGACACCGACTTCATCAACGAATACTTAATTTCGCCGCGCAACGTCCCCGCCAAAGACATCGACCTCCTCGCCGTCGCCCGACTCTCGGAAGAAAAAAATTTGCCAATCATAGCCAAAGCCTTAAAAGTTTACCGCCAAAAATATCCGCAAAAACCGATTAAATTAACAGTAGTCACCGGCCACGAATTTAATGCAAGCGACCTGAAAACTCTCGACCAGTACGCCTTAAAAGAATGGCAACAAGTCGAGGAAATTTTAACCCATCCCTCCGACTACATAAACTTAGTGCCGAGAGTAGACTACTACAGCAAAATCCCCACATATTATTCGCGGGCGCAAGCATTCGTCCTTGGTTCCCTCCTCGAAGGAAAAAACCGGGGCATTACCGAAGCCATGAGTTGCAACGTACCAGTAATTTGTTTTGAAGAATTCAACCAATACGCCAGAGGAAACTCGCCAGTTTTCCCCGAAGGTGCGGGTCTTTACGCCAAATTCGACCCAGAATCTCTCGCAGATACTATATATACAGTATTGGAAAATCAAACAGAATTCAAACCGCGATATCAGTATTTAAAGCATTGCGGCCGCAAGAACTTTTTCAATACTTGTATAGACAGTTTTCCTTACTATCAGCACAACATTCCAGACTACAAGCCCGGAGATGCGATTAACAATTTGTGGCTGGACTTAGCAGTTCAACAAAATTATCAAGTTAGTTTGAATAGCTTTTTGTACGGAGGTTCCCCGCTGTCTCATATTCGCGGAATAAATGCGATTCAGCAAAACCTTGGCGAGTTAACCAAGTTTCAATGACAGATAATTCGGAATGATGAAACCACAGAGGACACAGAGGAAGAGTAGAGAGAGATGAATAATTCTGATGTCAACGGGATTTGAGATTAGTCCTCATAGCGAAAACTTTCGCAAGCCCCGTGGAATTCATTCCCTGGCGGACTGGCAAGTGGTCGGCTTAAGTTGACACCAATGACTATGCCCTATGCCCTAAGACAATATCCTCAAAAATCTTACTTGCCAAAACTCTTGCTAAATTTACAGGAACAGCATTGCCGACCATTTTGTATCCATCAGCAATATACTTGTACTTAAAAATAAACTCATCCGGGAAAGTCTGAACTCTCGCGCACTCTCGCACAGAAAGCCGACGGTAAGGCTGAGGCGAATTGGGGTCAAAAATGCGTTTATCTTTGCCAACCAGAATCATTTTACTAGCTTGAGGATGGAGAGGCGCGTGTCTGCCGCTTGCCTGAATAGTAAACGAAGGTTCCGACCAACTTCGCACTCGATTGCGCGACATATAAAGGCTGGAAAACCCCAAATCCGCACATTCGTGATTTGGGACAGAATCGTGATAATTATCTAATTTAGCCTTAACTGACATTGGCGCGATCGCCTGCAAATCAAAAATCGCATCTTTCAGCGTCAAAACCTCGGTTTCCGGTTCGGGAAACTCAAAACCAAAACCCAGAGTTTCCCGATAGCCAACAACAATCACCCTTTGCCTATCTTGGGGAACACCAAAATTTCTAGCATTCACCAACTTGTACGAAACCCGATATCCGATCGCCTCAAACTGCGATAATATATAAGTGAAAGCTTCTTTGTTTCTGGGAGCCAAAATACCGCTAACATTCTCAGCTAAAAAAAACAAAGGCTGCTTGTCTCGCACAATTCTGATATACTCCCAGAAAAGTTGACCCCGACTGTCATCAATCCCCCGTTTAGCCCCCGCTTCACTCCAACTTTGACAAGGCGGGCCGCCGATAATCCCAATACAGTGGGGAATTTCATCAGAATTAATTTTTCTGATATCTCTGCGATCTAAAATAGTTTCAGGATGATTGAAATTATATGTATCCCAAATAGACTTATCATATTCATTCGCCCAAACCGGATTAAACCCAGCTAAGCGAAAACCCAAATCCAACCCGCCACAACCAGAAAACAGAGAAATAATATCCAAAGCCACCTTTTTTTACCCGCAATAAATACAATGAATCAATTATAAACCTCTCTTTTCTTAGATATCTCTCTCTTTCTTCTCTCACTCTGCGCCCTCTGCGCCCTCTGCGGTTAATAAAAAAAATCTAATTCACACACAAACAGAATTTATCATCCTCAATGAATGCAGAATCCCTCCTCCAATCCTACCAACACTTCGGCGTCCACCTCGGCCTAGAAAGAATCAAACAACTTCTAGAAAAACTAGACAACCCCCACCAAAAAGTACCCATTATCCACATTGCAGGCACCAATGGCAAAGGTTCCGTTTGCGCTTATCTCTCTTCCGTACTAACAGAAGCAGGCTATCGAGTTGGACGCTACACATCCCCGCACCTAATCGATTGGACAGAAAGAATTTGCATCAACCAAAAACCGATTTCCCCAACAGAATTGCAAGAGTGTCTAGAACGAGTTGTCGCCGCCACCGAAAACAACACCGAAACTCCCACTCAATTTGAAATAATCACCGCCGCAGCTTGGCTGTATTTCGCCGAACAAAAAGCAGATATTGCAGTCATAGAAACTGGATTAGGCGGTAGATTAGACGCGACCAACGTTTGCGAAACACCTCTCGCTAGCGTCATTACTTCTATCAGTCTCGAACACTGGCAAATACTCGGCCCCACCGTCGCTGATATTGCTGGGGAAAAAGCGGGAATTCTTAAATCCAAATGTCCGGCAGTTATCGGAGAATTGCCAGAATGTGCTAGAATAATAGTAGAAAAACGTATTCAAGAATTAGATTGTCCGGCAACTTGGGTAAAACCAGCAATAGATTTAGGACAAGGATTCGCAGAATATCAGTTAAATCAAGATGCGCTTAAAATAAAATATCAATTGCCGCTGCTGGGAAAAATTCAACTAATGAATTCAGCAATTGCGATCGCAACTTTGCAAACTCTCCAAAACCAAGGATGGCAAATTTCCCCAACAGCCATCGAAAACGGTATCGCCAAAACCCAATGGCCCGGAAGACTCCAGCAGACAACTTGGAAAAGTCGCAATATATTAATTGACGGCGCGCACAACCCCGCCGCAGCGATCGCCCTGCGTGAATATGTCGATCGCCCGAACGATCGCCCGTCACCGATTAACTGGGTAATCGGCATTCTGGCGACTAAAGACTGCGAAGATATTTTGAAAGCATTACTCAAAAAGGGCGATCGGCTTTACTTAGTACCCGTACCCGATCAAAACTCATCATCCCCTGCAGAATTAGCCGCCCTAGCTCAAATTATCTGTCCCGAATTAACTCTCTGTCAAGCCTTCCCCGACTTAACAACAGCTTTAGATGCTGCTGTTACAGGCGACAACCTAACAATCCTTTGCGGTTCGCTTTATCTCGTCGGCTATTTTCTGCAACAACAACAATCCCAAGCTTAAACGCATCAGAATTGTGTTTCTTCCTCAGTAAAGATAGGAGGCCACAATTCCGAAACGGGCAATTCCCAACCGGGAAAAAGTTCTGCTACTGTTAAGATATCGCCATTTCCTAAAACAGTAGGTTCACCTGTAGAGCGATAAATAGTCACTGTTTCTTCATCAGGATCGATCAGAATTCCGACAATCGCACCCAGTTCTATAAACTTCAAAACCTTGGTTTCTATAAGCTTAATGCGATCGCTCTGAGATTTAATCTCAACCACCAAATCGGGGACAAGTTCTCCAAAATAACGCGGACTTTGGCGCAAGCGGGCGGCGCGCACAAAAGAAACATCCGGTGCTTTGACATTCGTATCCGGCATGATGAAACCGCCTGCGGAGTCAAAGACTCTCCCCAAGCGGCGGGGATAAACCCAGTTACCCAGCAAGCGAATCAAAATACTGCTGATTTCACTGGATACGATGTCTGATGGCCCCACAATTGAAAGTCTCCCGTCTTCTAGTTCAATTTTGTAATCTAAACCCGCTTCGGAAAAAAGGGTTTGAACTTGGTTTAAATCTTTGAGTGTCATCGCTGGCATAAGAATTTTCTCCTATTCCGATCTGAGCTTTGATTTTAACACGAGTCAAATTTCTGAATAGTTGATGAATTCAGGCTATCTTCCTACAAATCATCAATCAATCTGCATTGACAAAGGCGATCGCACGGGATAAATAAACTCGGTTTCTGGGATGAGCGATCATTCTGATAGACAAACATTTACCTCTAAAATAGTCGAGATTGACTTATCCAGAGTTCTCCTCCAACTCCGCGTTGTGAAGAGGCGGTAATTTCATCATTCGATAATAACTTAAAAGCTTATATAGCAATCCTCAATCATTTGTGAATTTCTTACTCCCTCCCCTTGATAAGGGGAGGGTTGGGGTGGGGTAAAAAAATTACGAATCCTGCAAGGATTGCTATATATGCTTATATATATGGCGGCCCAGATTCCCATTATTTAATAATACGTCAAGTGGCAAAAAAAAGCAAGGGGCGAACTCAAAAAAGATTAATGTCTAATGCCCAATGCCCAATCCCAACTTTTGTTACAATACAAGTGAGTTTAGAAAAATTTAGAGATAGAAGTTTATGAGCAGCCTTATATCGGTGCAAACGCTAATTGAATATATAGAAGCTTTGCCAGCCCCAGAGCAAACTTTACTATTTGACGAGCTTTTAAAGCGAAACATAATCAAGCAGCGTCAGGAAAACATCGATTCTACAGTCAAGCTAGATGTTGTCTCGGCGAACTGGCAAGCACTAGAAAACTTCCTCCAGCAAGGCAACGAGATACTAAACAGGGCCGAATCTATTAACGCGGTTCGCAAAGCAGACCCGCTTATGATTGGAGAAAGAGAAAAGCCGCGCCAGGAAAACACCAAGCAGACAGCCAAGACAAAAACACTCTTAACCGGTAACGCTACCTGCGACATTCGCGCAGCCGATCGCACTAACTTTGGGGGCGACTTCGACAGCTCAACTTATCACATAATCATTAAAAACGAATCAGACAGAACAGTCAGTGCAGCGTTGCTGGGATGGCCCGAATGTAAAGCTTTTGGCGAGACGCGATCGCAAGCACTGCAAAACCTTCACGATTTAGTAAATGCCCAGCTAGCCGAAGCAGAAATCGTCTCTGTCAAACTCACGAATAGTCGATCGAACAATCCTTGGGTGAGGTTAGCTGGTAAGGATGAAAACGATCCGCAATACGATGAGGTATTGGCACACATAGAAGAATATCGCCGCGAACTCGATGCAGAAACCGAAGCTTATTACAGTCAAATTGACGCTGCAGTTGAGACAAAATGAGCCAATACATACTTGATACGGATTGTTTCTCCCTTTGGCGAAAGAATCATCCAATGATGGTGCAGCGGACCGAGGTTAACGCAGAAAACCTTGCTGTAACTATCGTAACAGTAGAGGAAGTAATTCGCGGCAGGTTCAAGGTTATCAGACAGGCTTCTGAACCTTCGCAAGCGGACAAATTAGTATTGGCTTACACCAGGTTATGGGATACATTAGATGTTTTCAAAAATCTCAACATTCTGAAATTTGACCAGAATGCTTCCACTATTTACACTGAGTTCTTTCGTCAAAGAATACGCATCGGCACGCAAGATTTGCGGATTGCTGCTATTGTACTTGCTAATAATGCTATCCTCGTTACGCGCAACTACCGAGATTTTTCGCAAGTGCCTGATTTAGTGCAGGAAGACTGGACAATTCAACCTTAAAAGTAAGGGGCGAGATCAAAAAAAATCCCGCCCCAGCTTCAATTAAAAACTACCTTTGATCCCAAGCCTTAGCCGCATCAGCCACAGCTTGATCTACCGATTTCTCCCCCAACATTGCCGCCTGTAAATTGTCATAAATCGCCTTTTGCAACTTCTTAACATCTTTCAAAGGCGGAATCAATAGCTCGGCGGAACTCAACCCAGAAGCACTAACAATCCGAGCTCGATCGGCAGCAGGAGCATCAGCCGGAACATTCTTAAAATAATCGTCCTTTAAAGCCTCAACCGTAGAAGGCAAAACATTAGCAGCCTTAGCAAAAGCCAACTGATTTTGAGAATTAGTCACGTACAAAGCAAACTTGACAGCATCATCAGGGCGCTTGCTGTCGCGGGGCACAACCAAATTCATCACCGCCACAGTCTTCTTGCCTGTTTCCCCCGTAATTTGAGGCGCAGCAGCCGAAACAGCACCAATACTCGGAGCATTCTCAGCAATCGCCTTCAAAAACTGAGGCCCGGAAGCTAACAAAGAAGTCTCCCCAGCTTGATAAAGCTCGATCGCTCTGCGATGTCCCTGCACCAAAACATCCTGCGGCAAAAGTCCGTCTTTGTACAAATCTACCCAATACTGAAAAACAGCTTTGCCCTTAGCAGTATTAAAAGCCGCCTTGCCTTTAGCGTCAACCAAAGGCACACCCATCTGCACGAAAGATTGCAAAACTTCTGCCGAATCTTCCGGCACAAAAGTCACAAAAAAAGCAAACTTACCAGTCTTTTCCTTCACCTGCTTCGCCACCTGTGCCAACTCGGCATAAGTAGCAGGAGGCTTAGCAATTCCAGCCTTCTTCAACAACTCCGTATTGTAAATTGTCACCCCAGTCGTGAGATACCAAGGAATGCCAAAACTCTTGCCGTCGAGTACGCCAGCTTTCCAGATATTTGGCAGATAGGTCGATCGAACTTGCTGCGGAATCCGAGAGTCCAAATCCAGCCAAGCATTGCGTCCAGCCAACAGCGAAGCAAAATCGGGATTGAGGTTAACCACATCCGGCGCAGTTTTCGCCGAAACAGCCCCCAAAATCTTGCTTTCCATCGCCGACCAAGGAACGTCTACCCAGCGCACCTTCACCCCCGGATTTTGGGCTTCAAAACCGGCGATCGTCTTGTTGAAATACTCAGTAAACTGAGGTTGAAGCTGCATAGTCCAGAACTCGATTTCCTGCGTATTATTTGCCTGGGAATTAACAGCAGGCTTGCCACAACTCACCACCGCAGCCAGCAGCAGCCCCACTAGCCCAAAAACAGCAAACAGTTGCCAAGATTTACGTTTCATAGAATAAAATTTGAGAGTTATGGGAACCGTTAGACAAAAAAGCGCTCGCCCGAATCAAGCGCGATGAGTCAGTAACAGAGTTTGTACCTGGGCCTAGGAGCGAGATACTCTGTTTTTGTCCAGAATCGGCAGGTTTTCGGTCGATCGAGCTGGAATTTATTGACATTGGCAGCAGAATAGCTATTGTCAAGTAAATTGGATAGCATAAAATCGGAACTAGCGATCGCGCAACACAGACAAAGCTGCGTAGCTACGGCGGGATACCGAGATTACAGCACTCTCTCGGCCGTTGGAAACCAACCCTCCAACACCGGACTCGCTGAATCAGGCTGGCCAACAACAAAAGAAAAAAATAGTAATTACCGGCGACCGAATCACATGGTTAACTTTTTCAAAGGTCTACTTTCCCAACGCCAGCCAGGAATCGGGATCGAAATAGCCCCAGACCGCATCAACATCATTCAGCTCGAAAAGAAAGCTCAGGCATTAAAATTAGGCATCCTAGCCTCCATAGAAGTTCCAGAAGACTATGTACAAGAAGGACAAATAGTCGATACGCCGGGAATGGCAGAACTAATACGCACCGTCCTTGCCGACAACAAAATCAAAGCCAAGCGAGTAGCCACAGCCATTCCCGGCCGCGAAGCCGTCATCCGCCTCATCCCAGTTCCCGCAGAGCTCAACGAAGAAGAACTGCGGGATTACATGAACGCAGAAGCAGGACTGTACTTGCCGTTTCCCAGAGAAGACGCCGACGTAGACTATCAAAAAATAGGCCTTTTTGTAGATGACGACGGCGTAGAAAAAGTGCAAGTAGTGTTAGTAGCAACCCGCAGAGAAGTTACCGACACATACATCGAAACCTTCAAAGAAGCCGGACTGATTATAGACGTACTAGAAGTAACCAGTTTTGCCCTAATCCGCACCCTCAAAGACCAACTGCAACAATTTTCGTCCCAAGAAGCCGCAGTTCTCACCGCCATAGAATTTGACAGCACCGAGTTAGCTATAGTAGTGGACGGCATACCTCAGTTCAACCGTACCATCCCGATCGGCACCTACCAAATCCAGACCGCCCTCAACCAAGCCATGAACCTGCCGCCAACCAGAGACACCAGCGAACTGCAAGGCATGACCCTGCCAGTCACAGATACAATGGGGGCATCGGGAGACGCCAATCCGGGAACCAATGCGATGATAAAAGTATTGGGAGAACTAGCAGACGAACTGCGCCGCTCAGTAGACTTTTACCTCAACCAGAGCGAAGAACTCGAAGTAGCGCAACTGCTGCTAGCAGGCCCGGGAGCTGCGATCGGCAAACTAGACGAATTTTTTATGCAAAGATTAAGCTTGCCCGCATCTCAAGTCGATCCCATCGAAACCCTAGGACTCGAAATCAGCCAAGAAATTACCCCAGAACAGCGAGCAGGTTTAGGAGTCGCCCTAGGTTTAGGACTAAGGGAGGTTATGTGACCTAACAGTTTTAGATGAGAGAAAAACCCATTTGAGAATTTTAGGTAAAAACCCCTTCCAAAAGAAGAAGGCAAAAAGCAGAAGGTAGAATATGGGAGGTAGAAGGTAGAAGGTAAAAGGTAGAATATATCTGAGGTAGAAGCAGCCCCTTCCTTCAGTAGAAGGCAAAAAGTTGTTTCTTTCTTCCCTAAATAAATCCTTCACTTGTACCAGCAATCTTGGGTTCTGTCTAAAATCTCAAATTTCAAATTTAAATCTATAGCAACAGCCAAGACTGTTAGGACATTCTTAATTGCTCAAACATAAGCGGTAGAGCACTTTTTCCTTCTACCTTCTGCCTTCTTCCTTCTTCCTTTTATCTTGTGCCTTCTGCCTTCTTCCTTCTTCCTTGTGCCTTCTTCCTTCTGCTATAAAAACGAGTGAAGCCATGTACAGCCTAGATATTAATTTTCTCAACGACCGTCCGGACTACAAACCCGTTGCAGCAGCCAAAAGCTCAACTAAAAAAAGTTCCGGTGGAGCCAAAGACCAACTGCCCATATATGGGGCGACGCTGTTTGCCTTTGGCATCATCGCCGCAGTCATGGGAGCCTGGTGGTGGGCGACTAACGAAAATACCAACTTAGCCACACAACAAGCAGCCATCGACCAAGAACTGGCAACGTTAAATACTCAAGCCAACACCATCAAAGCCATCAACGCCGAAACACAACAAGTTACCGCCGAATACCAAGCATTAGCCGGAGTATTCGACCAAATTAAACCTTGGTCGGCGATGCTGCAAGACCTCAGTGCTCGTACTCCCGCCGGAGTGCAAATTGGCAAAATCGAGCAAATCGATCCGAGTCCCTCCCCCGTTGCAGCAGCACCCCCACCCCCTGCAGCAACTCCCGCCGCCTCCCCAGGGGCGAGTCCGTCTCCAGCCAGCCCCGCCCCGGCTGCTGCTCCCGTCCCCGTCGTCCCGCAGCAGCCAGCAAAAGTACAAATTTCAGGGATAGCCAGTACCTTTGCTCAAGTTAACGACTTTATGTTGCTAGTCCAGCGCTCTCCTTTCTTCCTGAACACCGATACCAAACTGATAGCGGCCACATTAAAAAACAACCCCGCACAATTACAAGTGCGTAACCAAAACGCAGCACCCACAGAACTTCCCAAACTGCGACCGGTGGTGGAATATAAAATTGAAACGACGCTCAGCCCGACGGGGGCCTCCGAGTTGCTCCCCGAGCTCCGCAGCAAGCAGGCAGACGGGCTAGCAATACGGATAGAAACACTTCAAGAAAAAGGAGTGCTAGAACCACAAAAACCAGAGGTGAAAAAACAATGACAGCAGCAAATGAGTTTATTCCCAGCGGCGGAAAAGCAGAAGATACAGGGACTCAGGAAATATTCGGCATTAAGCTGACACCCCAAGTCCAAGCAATCGGCATCGCCGTTCTCGGCCTCGTCATTGCCGGCGGCCTTGGCTACCAGTTCGTACTTCCCGAATTCCAAAAAAAGGACGCATTAAACCAAAAACGTGCCGAAAGCGAGCAAACAAAAGTGCAATTGCAAACTCAAATTCAAAAAAAGGCAGAAGCAGAAGCCAAGCAAGAAGAAGCAAAACAGCGCCGGGCCAACGTGACGGCAATGTTTGCCAGCGACGCCAGCGCCAACACGATTTTGCTTGACATGACCCAACTGGTTAATAGAATCAACGCCGGCGTGCAAGGAGATGACCTCAAGGCTAAAATTACCAAATTTGAGCCGGATATGCCCCCAGCGGCAGCCACCGCCGCGCCAGGAGCTCCAGACCCTGATATTCTGGCCGATACCTCCTTCGGGCCGGCCTTGGCTGGCAAGCTCAGACGCAAAAAATTTAAGGTAGAGTTTGAAGGCACTTTCGCTCAAACCCGCAATTTTATGCGGAACTTGGAGTTGATGCAGTCGCTGTTGGTAGTTAGGAATTTGAAATCTGAATTGCTAGCATCAAATCAGCCAATTGAAGTTGACTTTGTGAAAGGGAAAATAGTTCCTGTGGAGCAGCCGCCAACTAAAATTAAAACTGCTTTTGACTTGCACGCCCTGCTGCCTTTAAAGCAAGAAGAAAAACCGCCAACTCCGGCTCCAAGTCCTGCTGCTAAGTAGCGGTAGTTGGGCGGATAGATATTAGCTATTGTTCCCAACTCGCTATTTCACAAGAAGGCAGAAGGCAGAAGGTTGAAATTGGATGATTGAAGGTAGAAGTCAAAAAATATGAAGGCCATCCAATTATTTTTTATATGGCAATCAACAATTGGCTCTAAAACCTAATTTTTTCTAATGCCAGTTTCAAAAAGTAATGGAACTGTATAGCAATCCTTGCAGGAGTCGTAATTTTTTTACCCCACCCCAACCCTCCCCTTATAAAGGGGAGGGAGTAAGAAATACACAAATGATGCGAGGATTGCTGTAGGATAGCTTCTAACCCCTATGTCATCTGTTATTCCCCATCGAAAATCGAAAATCGAAAAGGGCATAACTTCTTCGTTTAAAAAGGCTCGAATCGAGAATATTTTAGTCAGTTTAGCAGCTAGCGACAAAAGACTGCGAACAACAAATAACAAAGTGTAGTGGAGGAGAGAACGTGAAACAGCATCTACGGTTAAGTGGAGGACTCTTATGCAGCGTTGCAGGAGTTGTGATAGCCCAAGCCCCCGTCTTGGCAGTGCCGACTCAAGTCACAGGAGTGCAAGTAAGTCAAGGCAATAATGGCGTAAATATTGTGCTGGCGACAGAAAAGGGCGATCGCCCGCAAGTTTTCGCCATCAATAACGGCAATACTTACCAAGCCACAATTATCAATACCCAGCTTCGCTTGCCACAAGGCAACAGCTTCCGTCAAGATAACCCCGCTCCGGGAATTTCTTCAGTAGAAATCAGCCAAGTAGAAGCTAACAGCATCCGCGTTGTAGTAGCCGGCACCAACGGAGTTCCCAACGGACAAATTGTGCCGGGACAAGGCCAAAGCATCGTCCTCAGCGTTGCCGGACAGGGTGGTACAGCACAGTCTGCCCCAACTGTACCCCCGCCGCCTCCAGGTCTGCCGCTGAGCCAAACAGCTCCCCCGCCGGCTCCCCAAGTCCGCACCTCGCAAAACCCAGGCGTGCTGCTGCCCAATCCCGAAGTTACTGTTACCAGGAACGATCGCCCGCCCCTCCCCAGCGAAATACAATCCCAGAGCAATCAGGCAGCGCCTTTCCAACCGCGGGCAGTTGCTCCGCCCTTGGGAGATATCGCAGTGTCTAACATCGCCCCTGGCGCGGGAAATATTGAACTGAGTTCGGGAGAACGCATCCCTCGCTTGGTGCTGCGGGATGCCCCAGTCCGGGACGTTTTGGCTCTGCTGGCTCGCGCTGCGGGCTTGAACATTGCTTTTACAGGTGGCGGTGCCCCTGCTCAACCGGGCCAGCCCGCAGTGCCTGGTCAGCCAGGAGCCATCGGTTCAGATGAAGGGCCAAAGATTTCTTTGGACATCGAAAATGAGTCGGTGCAAGATGTCTTTAATTACGTGCTGCGGCTCAGCGGGCTGCAAGCTAACCGCCAGGGGCGGACGATTTTTGTAGGGACTAGCTTGCCGATTGACTCACGCAATATTATCATTCGGACTCTGCGGCTCAATCAAGTTCGGTCTACCGATGCAGCTAACTTTTTGAGCGCTCAAGGCGCGGAAACTCAACTGCCGATTACTCGGGTGACGATTCAAAGCGTCGGCCAGGGAAATGCGGCGCGGGATGTAGAAATTAGGGAACCGGACATTAAGGCGATCGGCGCTAGGGAAGGCACCGGGCCGCTCTTGCTGAGGGGGCTGTCGGTGCTAGCGGATTCTCGGCTCAATTCCATCACTTTGGTGGGCGACCCGCGCAAAGTTGACATGGCTGTGGCTTTCTTGACACAGCTAGATTTGCGCCGCCGTCAAGTGGCTGTCAACGTTAAGGTGATCGATATCAACTTGTTGGGAGACAACAGAACCAACAGCAGTTTTTCTTTTGGAATTAATAACAATTTCTTTGTCAATGACAATGGGGCCGCAAGTCTCAATTTTGGTGGCATCAATCCGCCCAGTGGGACTGCCCTTGAGGGGATCAACGCTCGACCGATCGTCCCCAATCCCCTAGGAACCCCCGATGTTTTCTACGATGCGAACGGCCGGCGTATCGTGCCGCTTACAGGTCAAGGTCGCGATACCGCCGCCAAAGGTGTGTTCCTCCAGCCGACAGCCCCAATTACTAATGACCCCACGCGAGTTGGAATTACGGATTACGAGCCTGGATCGGCAACCGCTTCGGGAAGTGCAGAGTTCGGCTTGTTCCCGCTGTTCCAGTATCCGAGGAGGTTCCTGTCGGCTTTGCAGGCAACTATTCAGAGCCAGAATGCGAAAATCCTGACAGATCCGACTCTAGTGGTTCAAGAAGGAGAAACGGCGAATGTGAATATTACTGATGAGGTGATCAGTAACATCACGTCCGACACCCAGACTACCGGAAATACAAGTACCACAACGGTGACGGCAGTCAAAGACAGGGCTGGTTTGCAGTTGGGGGTGGCGATCGATCGGATTGACGACAACGGCTTTGTGTCTCTGCGGGTGAACCCGATTATCAGGACACCGGGCACCCCCCAAAACCTGAGCACGGGCCCGAACACCAATACTATCAGGCTGCTGGGCGAGCGATCGTTGCAATCGGGCCTAATTCGCCTGCGGGACGGTCAGACTTTGATTGTTTCGGGGATTATCCGCGATGAAGAACGGGTTACAGCGAACAAGATTCCGATTTTGGGAGATTTGCCGATTATCGGTTCGCTGTTCAGGAGTACCAGTAAGGCCAACCAGCGGGCAGAGTTGATTGTATTGCTGACTCCGCAGATTTTGGACGACAGCGATCGATCGAACTTTGGGTATCAAAACAACATCAGTCCCGACGCCCGCCAACTGTTGCAGCGCAGTCAGCCAGTCCAGCCGAGACAGTAGGAACGAAGGCAAAATGCCTTGCTGTCAACTTTCCACGCTCTTTCCCTTGAGTCCGACAGTCCGACAGTCCGACAGTCCGACAGGGGTTGAAACCCCTGCCTCAGTTCTTTAGTCCTCTGTAACAGGACTAAAGAACTGATTAGTCCTCTGTAACAGGAGTATAAATCACTCTTTCAGTCGTCTTGAGACGACTTCAGCTATGAGACAGGGACTTCAGTCCCTGGCGGGTTTCGGGAGAAGGAAACAGCCCCGCCCCACAGGGAAAAGAAACGGGAAAGAAACAAGGAATAAGGAAAAAACTTTTCCTTTAGCCCTTGACAAATTACATTTTATTCCTTCTACTTCTCCTTTTTTTATGCTTTCAAATCCACCGAGGCGAGAAATCTTCTCTCCAAGGTGGTATTTTTTTACCTAAATTTTGGGAATAATTAAAAAAATTGTCCAAATCCATATAAATTAAAGGTTCCACCGATCCATAACGGTCGGCAAGACTTTAGAATAATGCAGTGAAAATTAGATGCTGTGGGGTTTTCAGCAGTTAGAAACAAAAATTCCTTTTCTGACCAATTACCCTAGGGTAATTGGTATTCAGCAGGAGTTGTGATTTGGGGAAGCGGACGGGAGCAATCGGGAACCACCCAAACCTCCCAATCCACACCTCAATCCAGTTGATAACTCACAGCTAATAGTTGAACTAACTCTGTTTAACGTAATTTTGCAAATCCAGAAGGAGTTCGCAATGAACAAAGGTGAATTGGTTGATGCAGTCGCGGAAAAGGCTAGCGTGACGAAAAAACAGGCAGATGCTGTTTTGAGTGCCGCCCTCGAAGCAATCATGGAAGCTGTCTCCGATGGCGACAAGGTGACGCTGGTCGGTTTTGGCTCGTTTGAGTCGCGGGAACGCAAGGCCCGCGAGGGTCGCAATCCCAAAACTGGTGACAAGATGGAAATCCCGGCAACCCGAGTTCCTGCATTTTCCGCAGGGAAGTTGTTTAAGGACAGAGTTGCACCCCCGAAAAACGCGGAATAACTGGCGAACTGAGTCTTGATTAGACCTGTACACGGTGGGAATTTAGCTTGGGCAGCCGCACTGGCAGGCTGCCCTGCCTCTGCTATTGTCGATTTTTCTGCGAGTATCAGTCCTTTGGGCCCTCCTGAGTCGGCCCTGGCTGCGATTCAATCACACTTGAGCAGTCTGACGGCTTACCCCGATCCGGATTATGGAGAGCTCAGGACTGCTTTAGGTGAGGCTTTGAATGTTGACCCGGATTGGATTTTGCCGGGGAATGGTTCGGCGGAATTGTTGACTTGGGCGGCTTGGGATTTGTCGAAGCTGGAGGCGACTTATTTGGTGACTCCGGCTTTTGGCGATTACTGGCGAGCTCTTTCGGCTTTCGGCGCGCAGGTGCTGAAATGTCCTTTGGAACTCCCATCTTGCACCATTGTCAAAAACGGGCAAGATGCCCATTCCACAAGAGATGAATTTTCTTGTGGAACAGGCATCTTGCCTGTCCCTAAACAATTAATTGAGCATGGTGCAACATCTCAGTTGGAGAAATCGTTGGACGCTGCTGCAGGAAACGAGTTAGTAACCGATGATGTGTCAGTTTCTAACCGTTCCCTTGTCTCCCCTTCTCTCCGTCTCCCGGTGCCTCTTGCTCTCGATGCCGATTATCGACGAGGTTTGCTCCTGAACAACCCGCACAATCCTACGGGTTTACTGTTCGCTAGGGAGGCGATTTTGCCTTATGTGAAGCAGTTCGGTATGGTGGTGGTGGATGAGGCCTTTATGGACTTTCTACCGCCTTCTGAGCAGGAAACTTTGATCGGTGCTGTTGAGGAGTTTCCGAATTTGGTGATTTTACGATCGCTCACTAAATTCTATTCTCTGCCGGGACTGCGCTTGGGCTGTGCGATCGCCCATCCCGATATTCTGCGCCGCTGGCAGTTACTGCGCGATCCTTGGCCTGTGAATGCTTTGGCTGCTGCTGCTGCTGCTGCTGTGGTGCGAGATACTGTTTTTGAGCGGCAAACCTGGGATTGGCTGCCTGTGGCTCGCCGAGAGTTATTTGAAGGTTTGGCTAATTTACCGGGTTTGCAACCAATTGCCGGGGCGGCTAACTTCTTGTTGGTTGAGTCATCCATGTCGGTTTCTTCGATTCAAAAAAGTCTCTTGGAACGACACCGCATTTTGATTCGGGATTGTTTGAGTTTTCCTGAGTTGGGCGATCGGTTTTTTCGGGTAGCTGTGCGCTCCAGGGCGGACAATCTGCGGCTAATTGCTGGACTTACGGATGTTATTCGTTAGTTGACGGTTGACGGTTGACTGTTAACAGTTAACAGTTAACTGTTAACAACCAATAAAAGTTGACAAACCGATTTTATTGGTCGTTTGAGCGGACATCCCCAAGAAACCGGTTTCTATGATAAGTCTTGGGTTTTGCAGCGAAATATCTAGGAAGAAACCGGGTTTCTGACCCAGCGCGCGGATCGTCCTAAACTACTAACTAATGACTCATGACTCATGACTCATGACTACTGACAATCGAGCATCCAGGATACAAGCCCCCGGATTCATTCCGAAAGCAGACTCAGGACCCAGAAATAAAAAACCTGTATCCCATGAAACTTGCCCCCCGAATTTATCCGTGGTCAATGCTTCAATTCTTTAATCTAAAATCTAAAATCTAAAATCTCAAATCGATTGACTTCTTTATTTATGCTTGACTATGATTTAGTGATTATTGGTGGGACTCCTGCCGGACGTTATGCTGCTTTGACTGCCACTAATTTCCCGGCTCGCGTTGCTTTGGTGGAACCGCTAAGTAATTCCCAAGATTTGCCGACAGGGGGGAAAGAGTCGATCGACCTTGGTTTGAGATACAGCCAAACTTTGAGGGAGGCTGCTCGTTTTGCTCAGCAGATCAGCCGCCAGCAGTTGGGGGTTCGCTGGGAAGTCGCGAATTCCTCTATGCCGCTCAAATTAGGGTTTGACGGGGTTCTAAAGTGGGCAGATGATGTTGTTTCTAATTTGTCAGAAATTGATTCTCTCGGTCTTTTGGCTACTCGCGGTGTCGATGTTATTTTTGGCAACGGCGAGTTTGTTGCGAAACCGGATTTGGCTTTTGTTGTCGGCGGGCGAAAATTGCGATCGCTCTGTTATTTGCTAGCTTGTCCAACTCTGCCGGCGATTCCCAATATTGAAGGACTTTCGTCTGCTGGCTTTTTTACTTCGGAAACTGTCGGAAAATTAGCAAAACTTCCAGAGTTGCCTAAAAGTTTGGCTGTAATCGGTGCAGATCCCAGCGGTGTCGAAGTGGCTCAGACTTTGGCTCGGCTGGGGGTTGCTGTTACTTTGGTAGTGAAAAGTTCGCACATTTTGGCTAAAGAAGACCGAGAGGCTGCTGGGTTAGTTCAAGCTGCAATGGAAGCTGAAGGAGTGCGGATTCTGACTGCTACTGAGGTGACTCAAGCGAGGGTGATTGATGGTAAAAAGTGGATTCAAGCTGGGCCAAGGGCGATCGAAGCTGAGGAGATTTTTCTGGCCTCCGGTAGAGGGCACAATTTTTCATCGTTAAATCTCGAAGCGGCTAAGGTTAAATTCAGCGATCGGGGGGTGATTTTAAATGAAAAGCTGCAAACAACTAATCACCGCATTTACGCGATCGGCGATGTGGCTGGGGGTTATCCGTTCCTTCATATCGCTAATTACGAAGCTGCAGTTGCTGTGAAAAATGCTTTGTTTTTGCCAATGTTTCAAATAGATTATCGCGGGATTCCTTGGGCGATTTTTTCTGACCCGCAATTGGCGAGGGTTGGCTTGACTGAAGCGCAAGCAAGGCGTCGTTTTGGAGATGATATAATTGTTTGTCGCGAATATTTCAAGAATGTTGAAAGAGCTCAAATGTCCGGGGATACAACTGGTTTTTGTAAGATAGTCGGGCGTCGCAACGGGGAGATGTTGGGAGCGAGTATTGTGGGGCCACAAGCTGCTGAGTTGATTCACGCGATCGCCTTGGCTGTGCGTCACGGGATGAAAGTTGAGGCGATCGCCCAACTTCCTTATATTTGGTCGAGTTTTTCGGCAATTAACGGTCAAACTGCTGCTGTTTGGGAGTCACAGCGCTTTCGCAGCAATACTTTTATCCAGAATTTGTGGGAGAATTTGTTTCACTGGCGCAGGTATTGGAACTAAAAAAATCAAAGGGGTAATTGGTAATTCGTAATTGTAAGTATGTGAGTGGCAAAATATAATTGACTTGGGCTAGTTCCATAGTCTACTTCTGAACTTTGGCATTAAATGCCTGATTCACTTATTAGACTGGGGCAGCTTTTTGTGGCCTCTCGACAAATAATTCGGCTGGCAATTCCCTGAATCTCAATTTATATCAAATCTGACACACAAACTCAATTTGCCCTGCTTAGCGCTTTAAATTACACTCCGCCCGAATTGTATTAATGACATTAAATTATAACCTAAACTAGACTTTAATTTTAATAGGCGATCGCATACAAGCATCGGTGTAAAAAAAATACTCTTAAGTACCTGATGAGCCTCTTAAATTCCTCTTCTATCAACTGCTGCCCTTCACTCAGCCTTAGCCTCCTTCATTTTCTACTTAGTCTTAACTAAAGTATCAACATCTCTTCCATTAAAAATTCAAGTATTGTTTTAAACTCGTGTTTTCATAATTTGAGCCACAAAGTATATTAAGAAAAATGTAATTCACTGAATACCAGAGTAGAGCGAGCGAAAATAGTAGATAGTAACTCTCAGAAGCTTCGGGCTTGACAAAAGCAGTAGGAATACCTAGATATGGCTACCATAACAAATCTTGTTCTAAGATATGAGATTAACGAGCAAATATACGCAGGTAATCGAACTCTAGTTTATCGTGGCATTCGCTCTTAAAATGGGCAGCCAGTCGCGATCAAACTGCTGCGCAATGACTTTCCCCACTTCAAAGAACTGGTTCATTTCCGCAACCAGTACATCATTGCTAAAAACTTAGAGATCCCTGGCAGTGTCAAGGCATACAGCCTGGAGACTTACCATAACCATTATGCTCTGGTGATGGAAGACTTTGGCGGAATTTCCTTAAGTAACTACCTTGCTAGTGTCGCATCCGATAGCAACGAATCTCTAGAAGGGTTGCCCGTTAACGAGTTTCTTCCCATTGCCATTCAAATTGCCAACGCCCTTGACGGACTTTATCGCCACCACGTCATCCATAAAGACCTCAAACCAGCCAATATTCTAATTAACCCCACCAGCAAAGAAGTGAAGCTGATTGACTTCAGCATCGCTTCCCTGCTGCCTCGCGAAACCCAAGAAATACAAAATCCCAACGTCCTCGAAGGCACTTTACCCTACATATCTCCCGAACAAACTGGCCGGATGAACAGGGGTATTGACTACCGGACAGATTTCTACTCTTTAGGAGTAACATTCTACGAATTACTAACAGGAAAGTTACCATTTCAAACGGATGACCCAATGGATTTGGTACACTGCCACCTCGCCAAACAACCTATCCCAGCCTCAAGTGTAAACCAGAGCGTTCCATTGGTGCTGTCTGAGATTGTCAGCAAACTGATGGCGAAGAATGCTGAAGCTCGCTATCAAAGCGCCCTAGGACTCAAGTACGACTTAGAAACTTGTTTATTCCAGTGGAAAGAGACAGGGACGTTGACTAACTTTAAAATAGCGGAGCGAGATTTGTGCGATCGCTTCCTCATCCCAGAAAAATTATACGGTAGAGAAAGGGAAGTATCCTCCTTACTGGCCACCTTGGAGCGCGTGAGTGCAGGTAGCACTGAAATGATCCTCGTTTCTGGTTTTTCTGCTATTGGTAAAACCGCTGTCGTCAACGAAGTTCACAAACCAATTGTGAGACAGCGAGGCTACTTTATTAAAGGAAAATTTGACCAATTTCAACACACCCTTCCCTTTACAGTATTTGTCCAAGCTTTTCGCGATTTAATGGGACAACTGTTATCGGAGACAGATGCGAAAGTTGAACCATGGAAGTTGGAAATTTTGGCCGCCTTGGGCGAGAATGCTCAGGTAATCGTTGAAGTCATTGCTGAACTCGAACGTATTATTGGACAGCAAGCGCCTGTGCCCGAACTTTCTGGAAGTGCTGGTCAAAATCGCTTCAATTTGTTGTTTGAAAAATTTATTCAAGTCTTCACAACAAAAGACCATCCTTTAGTGATTTTCTTGGACGATTTGCAATGGGCAGACTCAGCATCGTTAAAATTAATTCAACTGCTGATGAGCGACGTTGATAACTGCTATCTCTTTTTAATTGGAGCTTATCGGGATAACGAAGTTTTTCCAGCACATCCATTGATGCTGACGTTAGCAGAGATTCAAAAAACTGAAGCAAAGGTGAATAATATTACCTTAGCACCACTTGATAGAGCCGACGTAAATTGTTTAGTTGCCGATACTCTAGCTTGTTCTACAGCGTTGGCTCAGCCTTTGACAGAACTCGTTTATCAGAAAACCCAAGGCAATCCATTTTTCAGCACACAATTCCTCAAATCTTTGCATGAAGATGGGCTAATTGAATTTAATTTTGAGCTTCGTTATTGGCAGTGCGATATTGCCCGAGTGCGAGCCTTGGCACTAACAGATGATGTTGTAGAATTTATGGCACTTCAGTTGCGGAAGTTGCCAGCCCAGACACAGGAAGTTTTAAAGTTAGCTGCTTGTATTGGCAATCAGTTTGATTTGGCGACGTTAGCAATTGTTGATGAAAATTAGCCCGAAGAAACCGCATCCGCTTTATGAAAGGCACTACAAGACGGGCTAATTTTACCCATTAGCGAAGTTTATAAGTTTTATCAAGCAGAGGGAAATAGCGAATCGGTAATCGGTAATGGAAAGAAATCTGACCAATTACTAATTACCCAGGAGCAATTACCCAAATATAATTTTTTACACGAGCGCGTCCAACAAGCTGCTTATTCTCTGATTCCAGAAGACCAAAAGCGATCGACTCATTTAAAAATCGGTCAACTGTTATTACAGAATACACCAGAAGCCGAGCGAGAAGAAAGAATTTTTGATATTGTCAACCACTTGAATGTGGGAGTTGAGCTAATTACTCAGAAACCAGAACAAGAGCAATTAGCACAATTGAATCTGGTTGCTGGAAAGAAAGCGAAAGCTGCTACAGCCTATTCTGCTGCGGTTGAATATTTGAACGCGGGAAGGGAATTACTGACAGCAAATAGCTGGGAAAGTCAGTATAAACTAACTTTGACCCTGCATGAGGAAGCAGCAGAAGCTGCTTATCTGAACGGCGATTTTGAAGAAATGGAGATATTAGCTATAAGAGTGTTGCAAAAAGCTATATCGCTGCTGGACAAAGTGAGGGTGTACGAAGTGCAAATGCAATCTTATATGGGGCAGAATAAGCTACAAGAAGCGCTAGGTATGGGGCTACAAGTGTTAAAGCTGCTCGGAATAGAGTTTCCCAACTCGCCAAACCAATCTGATATCGGACACGCGCTGATCCAAACCACTTCAATTTTGAGCGGAAAGGAAATTGAGAATTTAATCGATCTCCCTCAAATGACAGATCCGCATCAGCTAGCAACTATTAGAATTCTGTCAACTCTATTTTCCTCTGCCTACATAGCGCTGCCCTCCCTAGTGCCTTTAGTAATTTGCAAACAGTTAGCCAAACCTTATCCATTCGAGCGATGACATGAAGATTATGGACAACAGCGACTCGGCGTAGAGAGAAGAGATTTTTCCGCTGTCCAATATAGCGAGCACGGTTCCTCTGCCAATGCCCAATATGAGCCAGAGAGTGTTCAACTGTAGTACGTTTTCTTAATTTTTTTTGACCTGCTTAGTCTAAACTCCAATTTTTTCATAATTCTAATAATCTCCCTCCTGTATTATCTTTGTCAATACCCCCTGACCTGAATCCTTACAGTTCACTCACCATTTCTCTAAAATAATCGTTTTTGGTTTTCCCCTCCTTTTTATCATAAATTCTGTAATTTATTGGGACTGAGTAACCATTAATATCCCTGTAAGATAGGGGGATTAAATTTAAGCAAATTATGGTTTTATGAGCCTTAACGGATCAAAAGTAACTCATTAATTCGGCTTTTTGGGGTCGCTATAAATCTTTTCTATGACTGTATCGTCTACACTCAGTAGCCCTCCTTCCAGATTTAGGATTTTCTCTATTGTCTTGAATAAATCTTTGGGTTCGTATCTCTCTCCACAAAAATCTATTGATGCTGTCATGCGAAACATCTCCCAATATTTCTGATAACCTGCTACACCCTCCCAACTTTGGCTCTGACAGCAAAAATAACCTGTAGATGTCTATATTGCATTGTGATGTCGAGGGTTTAGTTATTTTTCTCATTGTCCTATACCTCGAAAGTAGACGACCCATATTTATCAATACACTACTTTGTTATTTTGTCAATGCGTAAGCCCTAGAAAATTATCCGAAGATACCTGCACATAACGGCACAACCGAAAAAACAGACTCAGACTTCAATTGAACCTTTTCTGTTCCCGATCGGTCTAAATTCTAGGCAGACCCATCAGGTCTAATTTATATGTACTTCGTAAAGCACTTTCAGATAAAAAAAGAGCTGACTCCGTGGCTTAGCGGACTCCTCGCCGCTTCCCTGCTGGCAGGAGTAGGCTACACAGCTTACAGCCAGCTAACCGTCAAATCCAGCCGCGAAACCAGACGCAGGGAAAAAACCGTTGCTGTCGAAAGGGTGAACCTGCCGATTACAATTTCGGCAAACGGCACAATAGTGCCCGAACGTTCCGTTAACGTCAGCCCCAAAACTTCAGGAATGCTCAAAAGTTTGCTTGTCAAGGAAGGAGATAAGGTTGAACAAGGGCAGATTCTCGCCTACATGGACGACTCCAACCTCCAAGGGCAACTTACCCAAACTCGCGGACAACTCGCAGCCGCCGAAGCAAACCTGCAAAAATTGCTCAACGGCAATCGCACCCAGGATATTGCTGTAGCTGAGGCAGCGTTAGCAGAACAACAGGCAAGTCTGGAAAAATTGCTCAACGGCAATCGCACCCAGGATATTGCTGTAGCTGAGGCAGCGTTAGCTGAACAACAGGCAACGTTGCAAAAATTGCTCAACGGCAATCGCACCCAAGATATCGCCGTAGCTGAGGCACAATTAGCTGAACAACAGGCAAATTTACAAAAATTGCTCAAGGGCAATCGACCTGAAGACATCGCCCAAGCAACCGCCAAACTCAGAGATGCCGAATACGCCAAAAACCAAGCTGAGGAAGACTTTCAGAGAAATCAGGAACTCTATAATGCCGGGGCGATTGCTTTGCAAGTTGTCAACAACTCCCGCACTGCGCGCGATCGAGCTCAAACGCAAGTCAGACAAGCCGAACAAGCTGTAGCTTTGCTGCAAGCGGGTACTCGCCCTGAAGAAATCGCTGCGGCGCGGGCTGCTGTGGAGCAAAAACGGCAAGCTTTGACCCTGGCGCGATCGGGCGCACGCCCCGAAGACATCGCAGCAGGGCGGGCCGCCGTCGAGCAAAAACGGCAAGCTTTGGCCCTGGCGCGATCGGGCGCACGCCCCGAAGAAATCGCAGCAGCCCAGGCCGCCGTCGAGCAAAAACAGCAAGCTTTGGCGCTGCTAGAAGCCGGTTCCCGCCCGGAAGACATCGCCCAAGCCCGCGCTCAAGTTCTCGCCGCTAGAGGCAGCCTGCAAAGCGTTCAAGCGCTGATCGACGACACTGTGCTGCGGGCTCCTTTCACCGGCACTGTCACCCGCAAGTACGCCGATCCGGGCGCTTTTGTGACTCCCACTACGGCAGGTAGTGCGGTTTCTTCGGCGACTTCTTCTTCGATTTTGTCCTTAGCTTCAAAAAATCAATTAGTAGCAAACGTAGCAGAAACTAATATTTCTCAGATTCAGATCGGCCAGGCTGCGTCTATTCAAGCCGATGCTTTTGCGGGAAAGACTTTTGCAGGTAAAATCACTCAAATTTCGCCTCAGTCGATCGTCCTGCAAAATGTGACAAGTTTTGAGGTAAAAGCGGCAATTATTAATGACGATAAACAAATGCTGCGATCGGGCATGAATGTGAATGTTGAGTTTAAGGCTGGTGAACTTAAAAATGTTTTGGTAGTCCCGACTGCGGCAATTGTCCGCCAACAAAGGGAAACGGGGGTTTATGTTCCGGGTGGAGAAGATGGCAAACCTGCTTTTATGCCGATTAAGACTGGTATGACGGTGGATGACAAGACGGAAGTGCGATCGGGTTTGAAAGGAAATGAAAAAGTGCTGCTTAGTTTACCCCCCGGATTGCGGCCTAGATCCCAAAATCCATCGTCGGGGGGGATTCCGGGTTTGCAACCGGGTGGTAGAACGCGCTTGCGTTAATAGTTAGTCCGCGCAGTCGGGGGTAGTTGGTTCGTCGCAGAGTCCGCCAGGGATTGAAATCCCTGTCTCATAGCGAAAGTCCTCTGAAAGAGGACTGAAGAGTTAGTGGATCTACATCGGTTTTAGACGAATTTTTAGTCTGTTTCAACCGACTTTAGCTATGAGACGGAGGTTTCAACCCCCGGCGGATCGTGCCACAAATCATATCGTTTCCGGCTGCATCATTAGACGAATTTTCAGTCGGTTTCAACCGACTTTAGCTATGAGACGGGGGTTTCAACCCCCGGCGGATCGTGCCACAAATCATATCGTTTCCGGTTGCACCGTCAGGTGATAAATTACGGGCCAATTTAGGCATAATTCTTAGAAGTGGCCACCAAATAACAAATAACAAATAATATGAAATTACAGACTCGGCCCCGTACCAACAAAATCTCTAATGTTCAAATCGCGTTCATGGCGACAGAGGCGCTGTGGAATAATAAGTTGCGTACCAGTTTAACTATGCTGGGCGTAATTATTGGGATATCTTCGGTAATTGCCATTACTTCGGTGGGACAGGGTGTACAAAAATCAACTGAAGAACAGTTAAAGGCTTTGGGTACAAATGTGCTGTTGGTTTTATCCGGCGCTTCTCGATCCGGCGGTGTCAGTCAGGGAAGCGGTTCTGCTACTACCCTTACTTGGGATGACGCTAAGGCGATCGGCAAACAAGCTCCTGCAGTTAAGGCAATTTCGGCTTATTTGCAGCGCCAAGTGCAAGTCGTTTATGGCGGACAAAATTCATTTACTTCGATTTTGGGAACGGATTTAAACTATCCCGATGTCAAGAACATTCAACCCCAAGAAGGACGGTTTTTTAACGAGGATGAATTGAATGCTGCTGAGCCAGTAGTTGTCCTGGGTTCTAAGGTGCGAGACGAACTTTTTGGAGCCGGAGTTAATGCGCTATCCTCGGATATTCGCATTCAGGGAAACCGCTACAAGGTCATTGGAGTGATGGAAAGCAAGGGGTCTGTAGGGGGCACCGATCAGGACGATCGAGTGTATATTCCCCTCAAAAATATGTCTTCGCGGATTGTGGGGAGAAATTCTTTAGCGGGGATTGCGATCTCGGGTTTTTGGTTGGAAACTGCGGGCGAAGCGGATTTAGCGGATGCTCAATTTCAAGTGGAAAATATCATGCGCTTGCGCCACAATATTTATCCGCCACAACCGGATGATTTTCGAGTTGTCAATCAAGCTGAAATCGTTAATACTTTCAGCAATGTGATAGGTTTATTTACGGTGATGGTGGGTTCGATCGCCGGAATTTCTTTGGTGGTTGGCGGTATCGGTATTGCTAATATTATGTTGGTGTCTGTTGTGGAACGCACTAAGGAAATCGGGATTCGCAAAGCGGTAGGCGCTACTAATGCAGCAATTCTCATTCAATTTATGGCGGAATCTATTTTAGTTTCCACTGTGGGGGGTACGGCGGGTATTGGGCTGGGAGTTGCGATCGCCTTTGGGGCCTCGACAGCGTTCAAATTTCCGTTTGTGGTTTCTGTATGGTCGATCGCGGCAGGTTTTGGGCTATCCTTTACTGTAGGCTTATTGGCTGGAGTGCTACCGGCTCGGAATGCGGCTCGCTTAGATCCGATCGCAGCTTTGCGGAATGATTGAAGTTAGTGACTTCGCCCCAGTTAAATTGAACAGTCATGGACGCAAGTGTCACAATTATAGTCCTGGACGCACAAGTGGTCATAAACTGGGTTTGGTGGACGATCGGACTTCGTTGTCGGCCACAGATTCGCTAACGGGACTTCGACCAAAATCATGTCAAAAATGGCTGCAAACTCCAATAGGTAAACAGTTTGAGATTGAATTGGCTTGGGTCTCCAATTGACAAGGGTTTCAGCTAGTTTAAGGGCCTCAAACTCTTTCCCTTACCTAGAGTGGGTTTCAGCTAGTTTAGGGGCTAGAAATTTCTAAGTTCAATTAGAAATAATATACGCTAATTCAAATATAATAACAAAAACCCCTTATCCAACACGCAATTTCCATGTTAGAAGCATTGGTATTGGCAACAGTATTTTGCGGATTTTTTGGTATTATCTTTAAAAAGAACCTGCTCATGAAAATCGTCTGTATGGATGTCATGAGTACAGGGGTTATCGCCTATTACGTGGTGGTGGCATCGCGAGAAGGCTTGCTGACACCCATTATTTCAAAGGGGGAAAATGTCGCTTACGCCGATCCGGTTCCCCAGGCGGTGATCTTAACGGCGATCGTGATCGGCTTTTCAGTTCAGGCTTTAATGCTGGTCAGTGTGATGAAGCTGGCACGAGATAATCCGACATTAGAAAGTAACGAAATCGAGATGAATAATACCCCATGAATATCCTGACGCTAGCCTGGATTGGACTCCCGTTTTTTGTCGGGTTTACTATTTATTTGATTCCGAAGTTTGACAAGCATCTCGCAATATTCGGAGCGATCGTATCTGCTGCTTTTGCATGCGAACTTTTTACGATACCGTCAGCGGTGACGCTGAAGTTACTGGATAATTTCAGCGTGACTTTGCTAGTCGATAGCTTGAGTGGCTACTTTATCTTAACCAATGCCTTAGTCACGGCAGCGGTGATTATCTACTGTTGGCCCACAGATAAGACGGCATTTTTTTATGCACAGATTCTCATGGTGCATGGCAGCCTGAATGCGGCTTTTGCCTCTACTGACTTTATTAGTTTATATGTGGGGTTAGAGGTCAGCGGCATTGCGGCGTTTCTCTTGATTGCCTATCCTCGCACCGATCGCTCGATTTGGGTAGCCTTACGCTATCTATTTATTAGCAACACGGCAATGCTGTTTTATCTAGTCGGTGCCGTGCTGGTTTATAAGGCAAGTAATTCGTTTAGTTTTGCCGGCTTGGGCGCAGCGCCCCCAGAGGCGATCGCTCTGATCTTTATGGCACTCCTGGTTAAGGGAGGTGTGTTTGTATCGGGGTTATGGCTACCGTTAACTCACTCGGAATCAGAAACGCCAGTGTCGGCTTTGCTGTCAGGAATTGTCGTTAAAGCGGGGGTATATCCCCTCGTGCGGTGCGCGCTGATGGTGGAGGAGGTGGCACCCATCGTCCAGATTTTCGGAGTCGGGGCGGCGTTTATGGGCGTGTTCTATGGCATCTTTGAAAAGGATACCAAGCGGATGCTGGCGTTCAGCACGGTTTCGCAGTTAGGGTGGATTCTCGTAGCCCCGGAAGTGGCAGGCTTTTATGCCCTCGCCCACGGCTTGGTCAAATCGGCGCTATTCCTGATTGCGGGTTCTTTACCCAGCCGCGACTTTAAGGAATTGCGACAAAAGCAGATCAATACTAAGCTCTGGATTGCCTTAGTCGTGGCTAGCCTTTCGATCTCAGGCTTTCCTTTTTTGGTTGGCTTTGGGGCAAAGATGTTGACTTTGAAGAATTTGACACCGGCTTATGCGATCGCCATGAATGTGGCAGCAGTAGGAACGGCTATCCTATTTGCTAAATTCATCTTTCTGCCCCGTGGTGGAGAAGCAAAATCAAAACCCGGTTTTTGGCCTGCGGTGTTGCTGTTGCTAGGTGGGCTGATTGCAGCCTCCTTTTATGTTGAGGCTTATACGCTGGAAAATATGCTTAAGGCGATCGCCATCATCGGCGTTGGTTGGTTAGCCTATTTTCTAATTTTTCAACGCACGGCAATCAAACTGCCACGTATGCTTGAACAATTCGATCATTTGGTCGGTTTTATGAGCTTGATTTCGATCCTACTATTCTGGATGGCATTACCAAAATGATTGGACAGCTAATATTAAGACTGACGATCTGGTTTCTACTGACAGCCGATTTTAGTTTTGCAAATATTGCGATCGGCATCATCATTGCTGCCCTGTTGCCGCGCAGCTACGCACCCCCGGAACCTTTGAGGGAATGGTTGGGGGCGTTTGGTCAAATAGTCAGGGCGATTCCGATAGCTTATATAGAAGCTTTTGAACTCATCCTCCGCCCCCATAGGCACGAAGATGTGATCATGCAAAAAGTGCCAAACCATCGCTCGCCCTTGCTGATATTCCTAGATGTCTTCGTGATCACTTTTACTCCCAAGACGATTGTCGTGAAATATCACGAAGAGGGTTTTTACGAAGTACACCAAGTGCGACGGACATCAAACACCTAGCTCAAGTTTCTTTCTGAATGATTTAACCGCTCTTGACGCCGATTCAGAGAAGAGAAGAGAAGAGAAGAGAGAAATGAATAATTCCGATTTAGCTCAGTAAGAAAAATCAGGAGTCCACACAATTGAACAACTTGAACAACTTGATTCTAATTGCGATGATTCTGGCTCTGCTCATACCCATGTACGAGGTATGGAAAGATCATGATATCTGGCAGACAATGTTGGCCTTTGCCAGTATTTCGAGCAAGGCGGCAATCATCGCTCTCGTCATATCCGTCTGGCGCGATGATTGGATGATCGGTGTGGTGGCGGCGATTATCCTCAGTGTGGGTAATGCTGGCTTGATGTTGTTGGCACATATAATCAAACGTATCACTGAAGCATGATCGTAATAGATGTATTGAGCTATACCTGCATCGGTATAGGGATTTTTTTCTGGTTTTGGGGTACTTCTTTCCTACTTGGGAAGCGATCGGTTCTATATAAACTGCACAGTCTTTCGGTATCAGATACGCTGGGTTCGATCGCGATCGTCGTCGGATTGCTGCTGAAAATACCCAGTAAATGGCCCCTGCTGATTCTGGCGATCATTTGCTTAGCAACCTGGAACACAATGCTGGGATATGTGTTGGCCTATTGTTCCAAAACAGGGAGTAACTATGAACGATAATAGCTACATTTATGTCCTCGTCGCTCTGCTACCCTTAGCTGCTGGTATGGTGGTATTTCAGGTCAATCCATACCACGCCTTGCTACTGCGGGGGGTATTGGGAGCGATCGCCGCCTTGGTGTATACAATTTTAGGCGCGGGGGATGTGGGCTTGACCGAAGCCTTGATGGGTACTCTACTCGCGATTACACTTTATGCAGTGACGGTGCGTTCATCCTTCGTGCTGCGTCTGGGTGTAATCGAAGAGGGGACAGAGGGCGATGCTATACCAAACGACAAAACCGCAGGTGATTTTAAGCAACTGATAGATGACATCCGCACGGTTTTTCAGAAACGCCACATGCGCCTGGAACTCGTTCCCTATGCGAGTGCACAGGCTTTGCAGCGGGCGCTGAGGGAAAAAGAAGTTCATGCAGCTTGTGCGCCACAAAGCCAATTGGAACACAGCGGCGAAGCGCAACTTTATAACACCGCAACCAGAGTTCGGCGTGTCTACGAGATCATGCAAAGCGAACTTTCATCACCGGGTACAACCCTAACCTATCTAAGTACACCAGACGCAGAGGACAAGCATTGATGAAGTGGGTTTACTTTTTATCAGGGATAGCGCTGTTTATCAAAATGCTGCTAATCGCCAATCCCACAATGGAGTTATCGCAGCAAAGTTCGATCGTCGAATTGGTTGTTCAAGATAGTGGAGTATCCAATGCGGTTTCCGGTATCATTTTGCGAAATCGGCTGTACGACACGATCTTTGAAGTCATAGTATTTACGATCGCCATCTTGGGTGCAAGTTTTATGCTAGCCAATGAAAGTCCGTCCTGCGCCATATATCAGTTTACCGATCAACCATCGATTATTTTGGCGCGATTGGGAGCGACGATTGCGGCCTTGGTGGGTATCGAACTAGCAATTCGCGGGCATTTAAGTCCAGGCGGTGGTTTTGCGGCGGGTGTAGCGGGGGGAACTGCGATCGGCTTGGTGGCGATTACCTCATCACCGCAGTGGATGCAAGAAATCTACCAGCGCTGGCACGCCGCGACTTTGGAGAAGGTTTCGGTACTTGTTTTCATTGTATTGTCCGTTATCACTCTGTCAGGATATGAGTTACCGCACGGAGAGTTAGGCACGCTTTTCAGCGGTGGCATTCTCCCCTTGCTCAATATCCTGGTTGCAGTCAAAGTCGCATTAGGATCGTGGGCGGTGTTGTTGGTGTTTATTCGCTATCGCGGATTGCTATAACAAATGTTCCGAACTCAAATCCATTGACATCGAAATTATTAATCTCTCTCTTCCTCTGCATCCTCAGCGTCAAGAGTGGTTAAATCATTCAGAAACAACCGTAAACGATATGACCCCTGACTCCTGATTCCTGGTATACAAGCGTCTCGCCTGTCAATTTCAACGGAAAAAACCTGGATGAGCAACCAACCTAAATTAGAAAAATACAAGCAAGAGATCGCAGATTTGTACACCCGCAGAAGCCAAAATTATGACAATAGCGATTGGCATTTGCAGATTGCTCAGCGTCTCGTTGAATACGGGCGAGTTAGTCGCGGACAGCAGGTTTTAGACATTGCAACTGGAACCGGCCATGTGGCGATCGCAGCCGCTCAAATTGTGGGCGCTGAAGGTCGGGTTATTGGCGTAGATATTTCGGCGGGAATGCTCGATGTAGCCAGAAACAAAGCTCTAGAATTAAATCTCAACAACACAGAATTTTTGCTGGCGGATGCCGAAAATCTCGACTTTCCCCGTAATATTTGCGATCGCATTTTTTGCTCTTCAGCCTTCATTTGGATGTCGGATCTGCACGCAGCACTCACTCACTGGCACACATTTCTCAAACCAGGGGGAATCATCGGCATTCATGCCTTCGCCGACACGGCTTTTGTCGGCGGAGTTGTGACGCAGAAAGTAGCCGAAAAATACGGCATTTCATTCAATATGAGCAAACCCACAGGCACGGTTGAAAAATGCCACAGACTGCTCGAACAAGCAGGATTTGAGGATGTAGATGTTAAAATTGAGCAAGATGGTAGCTATATCAGTTTAGAAAAAGCCAAGGCAATGTGGCCGGGAAATGCTCATCCGGCTCCCGGACAGTACCCGCCTCCTTTGTCAACACTTTCAACCAAGCAATTACGGCAAGTTAAGGCTGAGTTTGAGGTTGAATTAGAAGCATTAGAAACTGAACAAGGAATTTGGAACGATATCACCACTTTTTACCTATTCGGTCAGAAATAACAAGCAAGAAGAAGGAATAAGACTTATATAGCGAGCTTTTTAGTCATCCGTATTTTACGTTTATAAGGCTTACGCACGGGTAGTCAGAAACCGGTTTTTTTTGCTGAAAAGACGCCTTACACCTGCAGAAACGGTCAAAAACCTGGTTTCTTTGCTTTTGGTAAGTAATTCCGGTTTTACTGAATCAAGGTATGATAAACTTATAATGCGATCGCGGACACAGAGAATGATTTCTTTGATTTTGATACGGAATGGGAACATCTCCAAATTTTAAATAGTGAATTAGTAATTGAATTGAATACCTTAGCATTTGTTCAGATTTAAAATAACAAATAGTTTTTCATTTTATGCGCCCTAAAGAGTGCATTAATCTTGTATTTTCACCCTCACTATTATATTATTATTGCTAATAATCAGACATCCATCGGGAATAAACTGCGGGTAAACTTTCCACCATCTGTCATCTAAAAATTGCCTTTCTATGTATTAACAATCCACCATAGTAGTTCAAAGGTTTTTGCACGCTCGGTCGCCGAAAACCCATCCTAGAATACCTGGTTCAAAATGAGCTACTGATGTCCATAACCAGGTGCAAGTTTTTTTTGAGCCAACAAATGTTTCTAATTCATCTAATTCTCCCACTTCGGGAGTTGCTTGTGCGTCATAAAAATATGGCAAGAGTTTTTCTACTTGTTTGACCAAATTAATGATGGTCGTATGATGCACATTTTTGACTCTCTCAATTGCTCGAAAGCCCATATCGTTGACCTACATTTTGAGACATTCAAGTTTTGCCTCTGAAGAGTAACCTTTAGGAGGTTGATAGCAATCTATAAATAGTCTGCCACAACCGACACAAATATAATTCTGTTTATCTTTTTTCTGACCATTTTTAAGCTGTTGCGGCATTTAAATTATCTGTTAAAAAACAATCAAACATTGAGTGCGTAGGCATCCCGCCCGCCCATAATATGCAATTTAAATACGCGACAGCTTAAATGAAATTTTAATAAAATTGAAAAAAGTCAACAGTAAAAAAGCTTTCAGTAAAAACAAGTTTTTTTACTGAAAGCTTTTGACTTTTGACTTTTAGCACATCGAGTATTCAACTCAAAACTCAAAACTCAAAACTCTTAAGGCGCTGCCGCCGCCCTGCGGTTGGCAACAATCAGATTAGCCTGATACTCTGCCGCTTTTTGCTGAGCCTTTTGATAGTTCGGGCTGGTTGACGGTACGGCTCTCATGAGCTTAACCGCTTGCTGCCACTCGCTTGCTACTGCAATCCACTCATCTTGAGACTGAGCCTTCTGGGCAGAAATTGCTGCCTTCTGAGCTGTGTTAACGGCTTCCCTCCAAGAGTCAGGCTTAGGCGCGGCGGCTTTTGGTGCAGGAGAAGCTGGACCGGGGCTTGCTGGCGCAGCAGCAGTGGGAGCGGGTTTTGGTGCAGGGGAGGCTGCCTGTGGGGTGCCTGGAGATGCGGCGGTCGAGGATGCAGCGGCTTTAGAAGGGGGAGATGAGGGTTGGGGGGAGGGGGAAGCAGCTTCGGGGGCGATGGGTTCTGGGTTAGAGTCGCCGAAGGGGAAAGTTTTAGTAAAGAAAAGCCCTGCGATCGCCGCCAGAGGTACTAAGATACCCACAGGTATTACCCATTTGGGAAATTGTTTTTTCGGAGGCGGGGCTTGATCTTCGTCTTCGTCTTCGTCTTCCTCGTCGTCATCTCGATCGAATTCTCCTTCTTGATAATAGTCTTCGCCTTCGGGCTCGACATCATCTAAACCTACAGAGTCGTCAGGCATTCCACTATCCAAGGGGTAAGGCATTGAATCCGCAGGCATCAGATCGATTTCATCTTCCCACGCAGGCGATCCCTCACCTGTTCGACGCCCGTAAACCTTTACAGTGTGAATTGATTCGAGTCCCAGCTTCGTCATGCCGGTGCGGATGAAATCGACCAATACCATTTGATCCGGTACTTTGTCTGCCTCCAGAATTATGTGGAGGCAGCCGTTGTCCCGCGTCACATCGGCGTTGATGCCTTTGGGTTTGAGTGTACGGTTGATGCTAGATGCGATCGCGTTTGGATCGCCTTGCTTGAGCAGTTCCCGCGGGTTCTGTTGTGTCATGGGTAGCGCTCTTTTTTTGGGGGGGGTGGAGAGCCGGCAAATAATATTAACCGATCGGCATTCGGCGGACAATATTTATTTACCACATTAACTTCTACTTTGGCATTCTGAAAATATTTCTAGTATCTAGTCAACTACCCACCATCAAGCGGAGTACCGCCGGAGATGTGGGCTTGCATCTGAACTCCACCGCAATTCCGAGAACCTAGATAGGATTTCGGCTTTAGTTTCACAGTTCGACACATTAGGGGATGCTGACAAAATCCCCGTGCTAATCCAGTCTTGCCGGACTAACAGCGTTCTCATTGCAATGTTTCTTGCACCCACCAAATCAGCGTGTAACTCGTGACCGCAACACTCACAGCGAAACAGCAGCCCTTTATTCGGTCTGTTTGCATCTGAAGTATGACCGCATTTAGGGCAACTCTTCGACGTGTAATGCGCTGGAACTTTAGTTGCTAGCGAACCATTTAGATTGGCTTTGTAGTCGATATACCCGTGTAACTCGGCATAAGACCATTTAGCCTTATTTCTGTTGGCTCGGCGCTGTTTTTTACTAGCCTTTTTTTCAGACTTAGATTTAGTTCTCTTCCGCATCCCGGTCAAGTTCTCTAAGCCAATTAAGCTGTTGGGTTTGGCGATTTCCTTGCTGATTTGGTGGTTCACATCAGCGATAAACCGTCTTTCTCTTCCAGACAAGGAGATTAATCTTCGCTTTGCCGAACGAGTGCCTTTACGCTGAAGAGTCTGTCTAGCTTTGTGATAGCGGTTAGCTTTGTGTCTGGCTTCTTTGCCCGAGTAGAATGTAGACTTGTTTTGCAAGTCGGTTTCTACCGCTAAGTAGCGCATACCCACATCCACGCCAGCAATTCTGGTCGTTTTTACCGGCTCGATTTCAGGCACTTCCACTTCAATGCTTACCATTAAGTAGTAAACCTTGGAAGAGCGCTGATAGACAATTTTAGCGGCTCCAATTTTAGCACCGCTGGTAATTAAATCTAGATGCTTGCTGTATCCAGCATACGGAACTACTATTCTGCCTTGCAGTGTGATAATGCTCACTTGCTGCTCGGTTTTAAAAGAGTAGTCCCGCTGGTAGTTTAGGGTACAAGTTCGAGAAATATACTTGGGAGGTTGATCCAGTCCTTTGTACCGTTTCTTCCTGTACCCTTTGGCAATAGCATCATTAGATTGTTTTACTTTCGACCACAAAGTCTTGTAAGTCGCAGAAACTTGTCTGGGTACATTGCAAGCCATTTGCGCTCCCAGTCCAAATCGCACTCGCAATTCGTTGTAGACAGCTTTCTGCAACTTAGCGCCGTTACTGGTTTTGCCCGCTTCAAAAGCGACTCGCGAAGTGTAGTTCAAGGCATCCCGGTAAGCTAAGGCCGTCCTCGCCACCAAGCTTTTTTGCTCGGTGTTCAGGTTTAGCTTCAGTTTGGCGGTGATTACTTGGGACATTATCTTCACAAACTCTGAAATTATTTTAACTCGTGAAAGTCGTAATAGTAATCGGCAGAGCCAGATTTGTTCGTTTCTCGACCGCCCCCTCGCAGAACCGATATCTAAAGATTGTCGGTTCTGCGAGGGGGCGGATCTCTTCACTCACGCGCATTCCTCCCGTCACTCACCTGGGTACAGGTAGAGTGCGGGACTCCTGCTGTTTTAGTTGACCTTTTGCCCCGCGATCGGGCATCAAGCACATAGCCGAAGAAAGAAATTTGTTGTAAAAATTTACAGTAAGGAGCCGATCCTGTGCTCTGTCGCGCATCAGCGAAACAAGCTAGAAAGTTCTATAACTTTGGTTTGCAGGGTTGAGTTTTCTTCCCGCCCCCGCTTTAAAGAAGCTTCTAAGTCTAGCAGCAAAGGCAAACTTTTTTGTAGTTTTTCTAAGCTGGCGTTCTTGACTTCTTGCCGAAAATAGTATACTCGTTTCGGATTGCCTAGATCTAGAGCTTGAGCAATTTTATCATCGCGATCGCCCGCTTGGATCATCGCCTTTACCCACAGCCAAATCCGAAACTTACCAGTCAAGCCAGCCACAATCCTCAAACCAGGCTCGCTGCGGGCCGTTAAGCCTGCCAATAAATCCAAAGCGACGGAGGTATTTCCCTCGCGAATCGCATCGGCTAGCTGGAAGGTATTTTGGGCGTGACAGTGCACTAATGCTGCCACTTCCTCCGGGTTAAGAGGTTGGCTGCGGTTGCCCGCAAACAGTCGCAATTTTTCGAGTTCGCTGTATAGCCCGCGGGTATCGCTGCCAATGGATTCGGCCAAAAGTTCGATCGCTGTGGCGGTCAATTTTACGTTCATTTCGCCGGCGACTTGGCGCACCCGCTGGACTAATTCTTTGTCATTCCAAGGCGGAATCGGTGAAAATTCTCGAAATTCGCCGGACTCTTTCAGTAACTTGGTAGATTTGAGCCGACTGTCGGGTTTTTTGACCGATGTCAGCAGCAAAACGGTGGTAGGGGGAATCACCGGCAGCGTTCGTTCCAATTGGGCTAACAGTTCTGGAGAGCACTGCTGGGTTACAGTCGTATTTGCCAGCCAGACAAAACGGCTGCCGGTACCGAAGGGCGGCGTTAAGGCTCGATCGAGCCCTTCGACCACAGCGTCGGGTCGATCGGCAATAATCTTGTCATAGTTAAAACTAGCCCAGTTGGGGTCGAGGACTGTTTGGCGCAAACTTGTCACAGCCTGCGCCATCGCAAAGTCGTCTTCTCCCCAAAACAGGTAAATTTGCATAAACGCTCACTAGCCAAAAAAATTACAGTTGCACGCGAGGCTTGTCCAACATATCCTGAATAGGGCTGTTGGAAGCCCGCGCCATAATATAAAATTTGGTGTGGGAGTATGTCACCGCGAGGAAATCAAGATTGGATGATACTTATCAAGCTTACGTAAATCGGGTGGCGCGAATGACGCTGCTGGACTCCTACAAGTCCCAGGTGGAACACATTCAGGAATCTCCAAAATTTAAGCCGGACGAAGCTGGTCACAGAGATCCTGTACCTTTTCCGGGTTATTCGGTGATTACGCCGCCTGCTGGGGAAGATGCAGAAAATGCTGCACTTTATAGTAATTTGCATTCGATCCAACAACGGCTATTGCAGGAAATAGCGGACGGTGCGATCGTGGCACTGCCTCCTGATACCTTCCATTTAACCGTAGCTGATTTGATTTGGAGCAGCGCTTTTCGAGATGCCTCTGATAAAAATCCCGAATTTGAGGAGCAACTGCGCTCGCGCATGGCCGATCGTTTTGCCGCCTGCAAACCCTTGGCGGGCGGCGCCCCCATTCGCTGGACAGTGCTGGGGTTGATGGTGATGACTAGAGCTGTGGGTGTTTGTTTAGCACCGACGGACGAAAACTCTTACAAGCAAATTCTGGAGTTTCGCCGATCGATCTATCAAAATCCCGATTTAATGGCTTTGGGAATCGAACAGCAATATCATTTTACGGCACACATTACTCTGGCTTATTTTGGGGACGTAGGGCCGAACCTTGACCGCGATCGCCTGTGCGCTTTGCTGTCAGAGTTAAACGAGCAATGGCTGGACACGCCGCAAGAACTGTCTGTACACCGAGTGGAACTGCGGAAGTTTGACGACATGACCACCTACCTCCGGCAACCGGACTGGCCTGTGTTTGAGTTTTAACGAAGGAAGAGGGAAGAAGGAAGAAGGAAGAAGGAAGAGGGAAGAAGGAAGAAGGAAGAGGATCGATGTGAAGATTTTTTCCATCTCCCACTCTCCCACTCTCCCACTCTCCCACTCTCTCGCCCCCTCTCCCCCTCTCCGCTGTGGCAATAGTCAGGATATTGCCTATTAAATGCTTTAATTATTTTTGTTTGACAGTAAAGTCAAGGAAAAAATTTATGAAAAACCAGGAAAAATCAGTAATTCTGGTTTTTTACTTTTTGCTTAAAAAGTGACAGTACACGTTGTTGGTATAGGTTTAGATGGAGCTGCTGGGCTGAGCGAATCGGCGCGGCAGGTTGTAGAAATGGCTGCTCTGCTAATAGGGAACGAGCGCCATTTGAGCTATTTTCCCCAGCACGATGGAGAGCGCTGGGCGTTGGAAGATTTGACCGAAGCAATTCTGGAAATTCGGCGCTGGTGGGCGACCCAAGCCGAATTAGAGCCCTCTGCAGGGACGGTGGAACACCGCGATCGACCGATCGTAATTTTAGTGGCCGGCGACCCGCTGTTCTACGGCTGGGGAAAGTTGTTAATTGCCCAATTGCCGGCAGAAGAATTGACTTTTCACCCCCACGTCAGTTCTGTGCAGTTGGCTTTTAATCGCTTGAGAATCCCTTGGCAAGATGCTCATTGTGTAGGCTCTCAAGGACGCTATTTTGAGGAGCTGACGGCGAAGCTGAAGCTCGGTGTGGAGAAGATTGCGGTGCTGGCGGACGAAGCTCACACTCCGGCTGTACTCGCAAGTTTGGTGAAAGCTCTAGATTTGCCGACACGCTACGAGTTTTGGGTTTGCGAAAATTTGGGGGCGGCCCAGGAACGGGTAAGCCACAAGTCTCTGGAAGCTTTGCTGAGAGAGTCTTTTGCACCGCTGAGCGTGGTTGTGATGCTGCGGGATTCCCCGCCGAGGGCAGAACCTTTGGATTTGGAAAAGTTGCCTTTGTTGGGAATACCGGATGCAGCTTTTATCGGTTGTGGCGACAAGCCGGGTTTGACGGTTGAACGGGAAGTGCGGGTGTTGGTGCTGGGACAATTGGCTTTGCAACCGGGACAAGTTGTCTGGGATGTGGGTGCTGGTAATGGTTCTGTGTCGATCGAAATTGCTCGTTTATTCCCGCAATCTGAGGTTTACGCGATCGAACAAACGGTTTCTGGTACTTCTGCGATCGAGTTCAACTATGGCCGTTTTGGGCTGCAAAATGTGTTCTCGATTTACGGAACCGCCCCGGAAATCTTGCACCGCTTGCGTCCTCCGCACCGGATTTTTATTGGCGGTAGTGGCGGAGGGTTGACTAAAATTTTGGGCGTTTGCGCGCTGCGGCTGCTCCCTGGAGGCTCGATCGTGCTTGCGTTGGATGCTTTTGAGGATATTGCTACTGTTTTGAGCTGGATGGGCGATCGGATGCGCCGGGAACCGCACTGGAGTTACCGAATCGTGCAAGTGCAGTTATCGCGTTCTGTGGCTGGGGGGAATTCAACTCGTTTTGATGCGTTGCGGCCGGTTTCGATTGTGACGATCGATCGACACTTGAATTAATGTCTGATTTTTAACCGCAGATTAACGCAGATTAATGCCTGTGTTATCTGTGTTTTTTGTGGTTTTAGTTCTCGCTTGATTGAATCTAATCTTTTTTTACTGCCGAGGAAGAGAGGAAGAGAGGAAGAGAGGAAGAGAGGAAGAGAGGAAGAGAAGAGGTAATTTTAAAGGGGTTTGGGGTATTAGGTTTTAATTTTTAATTAAGAACAGTACGGCTGCTGTTGCTAGCAGTAGCAGAATTCCGGCGGCACCGGCTAGGGGTTTTGCTGCTATTCCTGTAATCCATTCTGGTACGCTAGAAGTAGGTTTAATGGCGCCTTCTGTATCTACGGTAGTTATACCCCAAATCCAAGCTGCGTGAATGCCGATCGCCAATCCCAAACTGCCATTGTCGGCGATGCGGGCTAATGTTAAAACCATCCCCATCAGCCACAATCCGGGCAGTTGCGGTAGAGTTTCTTTGGCGGCCCAAATTAGGTGGGCGATCGCAAAAATGAAACTGGCGATCGCTGCTGCGATTAGCAATGAGTAATCTTGCTGGAGGATTGTTTGCAAGCAGCCGCGAAAGATTAACTCTTCTGTGGCGCTAATCCACAGTGCTAATAACAGAGTCAGCAAACTAGCTGGGGTAAAAATTAAAGTCCAAAAATTAAATTTTTTTTCGCCTGTTTCGGTGGAAATTTCCCCGATTTGTAGCTCGACCCAGCCTGCGGTTAATTGCAGACCGAATAAAATTACTAAGCTGATTATTCCTAATCCTAATCCCCGCATTAATGACATCAAAACTACGGGTTGCCAATCCCAACCCCAGTTAATAAAAGATGTGTTTTCGATCCAACTTGTCGCCCATAAAATGAAGGGGACAATCACGTAGAGGGAAGCGAGTAAAGGTAGTTTTTTGTTTCCCAGGGGTTGGGGTGGATGCCATTTGAGGGCGAGCGCCAGCACAATCGCTGCGGGAAGCCACACAACAATCCAAGTTGAGAAAAACAAGATTATTTTGACAATTGCTGGTATTGACGGCGACAGCAGTCGCAGGTTGTTTATGCTATTCACATTTAAGGGGTTGCAACTATAATACTGTTGACTGTTGGCTGTTGACTGTTAACTGTTAACTAATGACTAATGACTAATGACTACTGACTACTGCCAACTGCCAACTGACTACTGATCGAGCTTGCGCTGAATTTGCCTCAGAGACTGGTACATTTCGGGCAAGCGGTTGTACACGGCTGCGGCTTTGAGAAATAGTTTGTGGGGAATTGCTGGAACGCCCGTCACGATCGCGCCTGCGGGCACGTCGCTGTGAATTCCGGCTTTAGCAGTGGCGATCGCCCCATCTCCGATTTTGGCTTGATTAGCAATTCCCACTTGACCAGCCAAAATTACATTGTTGCCAATTTTTACCCCGCCGGCCATGCCAACGTGAGCAGCAAAAGCGCAATTTTTTCCTACTTGACAGCCATGACCTACCTGTACTAAATTGTCGATTTTTGTATTCTGGCCGATGCGGGTTTCTCCGACAGCGGGCCTGTCGATCGTGCTGTTGCACCCAACCTCAACGCCCTCTTCTAATACCGTGCAGCCAGACTGCTCCATTTTCACCCATCCTGTAGCTGTCGGCACGAACCCAAAACCTTCGGAACCGATCGCCGCACCGCTGTGAATCACGCAATTTGCCCCGATGCGAGTACGTTCGTGAATGACACAATTAGCGTGTAAAACTGTGCCGGGGCCTATTTCCGCATCTGGGTAAATTACGACATTTGGATGAATGCAAACGTTGCTGCCAATTTTGACTTTTGCTTGAATAACGACGTTGGGGCCGATATAGACATTTTCACCAATTTCTGCTGAGGGGTGAACGACGGCTGAGGGATGAATTTCGGATGCTGGGCGAAACGGTTGATAGAAAATGGTGATCGTTTCAGCAAACAGCAATCGCGGATCTGCTGCGGCAATCCAAGCAATGTTGCGATCGTCACATTGAGCTTGGAGGCTTTCATCTAAGGGTAAAATTAAAGCCGAAGCATTTGTAGTGGCTGTATGAGCGGCAAATTTAGCACCTTCTATGTAACTGATTGTGCCCGATGCAGCTTCATCAACAGGGGCCGCGCCTGTAATTTCTGGATCGGTAGCAACCGACGCTGTGAGGGTGCGACTGGTAGCTAAGTTAAGTTTTTGTACTATTTCGCTAAACTTCATCTATAAAAAAATTTGTTGTTAACACAGATTGACCATAGTTAAAATTACCAGCTTTGGAGCACGATCTGAGCAGTTGGCATTTAAAAAACAAAAACCCCGATTTCTTGAAGAAGTCGGGGTTGTAGCGCTCGATTATTTTTGGCAATTATTTTACAGAAACTGCATCTACGTCAACGGTGCTGCCTTGGGCTTCAGAATAATGGGCACCGGTGGCTTCGGATGCTGAGGCTGTCTCTGTTTGGCGGGATTTAAAGTAGTCGATCGCCATTTGGGAAACTTCGGAAATCAGCAAGACTGCGATCGCCACATCGTCAATTTGTCCGATGACGGGGAGAAAGTCTGGGGCAATGTCGATCGGGCTTACCAGATATGCCAGGGTTCCCAGAATAATCCACCAGCGGTATTTGGGGTTGCGGAGGGTGTCGCGGTACCAGTTGTAAACAGATTGTATAGAAAAGTTCATGGGGTTGTCCTCTACTTATATTTTCAATCTTGACAAATTGTCGCTCGAAATGCTTGTGGAGATATCCCCCCTAGGGTTGGCAAGAGACTTCTACCTGGGAGTATAGGGAATTGGGGAGGGAGAAGTTGTCAATCGATTGCGCGATTTTCGATTTTCGATTTTAGAGGCGAGCCCACGGATAAATGCTCTTTCTTGAGGATTTTCGATTTTCGATTTTGGATTAATTCCACGGATAAATCACGTGGCGGGTACCACCTTTGAAATTCGTGGTCAAGCTGTGTTGAAAGGGCGGGGACTCTTGGCAACGCCCCTACGGAAACCTGACAGATGAAAGCCGATAGAATTAATCTGTGTTTATCTGTGTTTATCTGCGGTTTAAAAAAACATTCATATTGTTAACGGTAGATTCGGAATCTATTACTTGTATATCGTGATTAAAGCAAGTTACTTAGATGGGGATTTTTCAACCGCAGATGTCAGCAGATAAACACAGATGAACGCCGATGGGATTTATCTGTGTTTATCTGCTGTTTAAACAAATCTTCATCTCTCTCTCTCACGAATTTTGAAATATCCATTTTTGGTCGCCGATCGCAATTTCGCAGCCATTTGGTAGCCAAAAAGGCTCGTTAGCAGCCAGCCTCTGCCCACCCACAAAAGTGCCGTTGGAACTCCCGCTATCGACAAGCTGATACCGCTGTTTGCCAAGTTCGTCAGTGGCGCGGCGGATTTGAGCGTGGTAGCGCGAACTTTGCGGATCTTGTAATACTAAAGTGTTGGTTGGTTCGCGTCCAATTGTAAAAGGATTGGCTGTTAGGGCGATCGCTTCTCCAGAAAGTTTGTAAATTAAATATCCGGTTGTTTGGCGATCGCTGCTTGCGAGTACCGTGGGTGCAAGTTGGGGAGGATTTCTCCCCAGTGGGAGGCTGTTTTGAGCAAGTTGTTCTGTTAGTTGTTGTAAATCTCGATCGAACGCTGCTGCTGTGTCTGAAGCTGGAAGACTCGCAGGAGAATTACCTGAAATTAAGTTTAACTGCTGTACGGGAGATTGAGGAACAATCGGACGGCCTGCTTCGGCAATTCTCATTTGCAGGGCGGCGGCATTTTCTGCTTCCTGTCGGGCACTCATTCCTTCAACTTGGCGAATAACTCCGTTGGTTTCGGGAAAGCTGACATCGCCAATTCGCACGTCTTCTAAGTTAAAACCTAGGGTATAAAAATCTTGGACGCGATCGAGCAAATTTTGGCGCAGCAACAGCCGTCCTTGACTGATAAGCTGTTGTAGGGGTATTTGCCCGATCGCTAATCCCATACAATCCTTAACTGCACTTGCTAAAACAGCTAGAGGATCGGACAATTCCAAAGCTACCCGTTTCGGATCTATAACTTGATAAATAACAGTCAGAGTGGCATCAATTAAAAACCGATCCTTAGACAAAAAATCTCCGTGCGACTGTACCTCCAAATTGCGGAGTTTGGTGTCTACGATGACAATTTGACACTGTTCCAGCAGGGGAAGGGCGAAGCTGAAATGCCGCCCGGATTTCAGGGTACGTACAGCGCGGCCGTTTTTGACCAACAAACCCGTGTAACCCGCCCCTATAAAGTCCATGCTAAAGCCGGCCCAGCGTTCGGGTGTGACGGTTTGAATCAGGGGAGAAGCGTTGTTCATGGGAAGGAGTTGAGAGAGCGAAGATTCTATTTTTAGGGTAACAAATTGCTGGGGACGAGCGATCGGGCGGTGTGCCGGTTCCGCAACCTCTATTCTATACTTCTGGACTCCCCCCGATTCAGGCCGGACTGGAGCGAGTTTGCACCCCAGCAATCCACCTTCTGTTTCTACTGCATTCCCACTTTTGCCATCACCCGCCGCCCAGCAATATTTTTACTCACAGAAAGTTCAATATTGCGATTCAGTTTGAGAGATCAAATGTATATAGGAATCCTAAATCCTAATCAAGATTAGGATACAATTATATGCAATATTTGATTTGGAAAAAAAATTAATAACTTACAACTGCCACAAAAAGACATGGAAAAAGAAATACCCCAATTAGAATCTTTCATTAAAAGCAATATCGATGCAAGAGAACTAAAACGAGCAAGAGCTGTCAAAATGGCGCTTGAAGGTAACTGTATCATGAAATTAGCAAAATGTTAGGTGTAAGTTAATTCTTTGTTGGTTATTGGAAAAAAGAATTAAAACCCAAGGAGTCCAAGGAATAAAACTAGGATATAAAGGCTCGCAAGGGTATTTGACCGGGCGACAAACGGATGTAGTAGTCGAGCAGTTAAAGAATAAAGAATATTGCAAGTTAGAGGAGTTAGTGACTTATGTAGAACAAGAGTTTGGTGTGAGCTATTCCAAACAGAGCCCTGCATGAACTTTTCGCTGCTGCCAATATTAGTTGGAAAAAAACTCAAAAAATCCATCCTAAATCCGATGACTAACTGGTAAAAAAAAAGCGGGAATAAATTAACGATATTTTATCGAAAAACACGGCAGCCATAGAATATGGGGAAAGAATAGTATTGTTTTTAGATGAATGTCATCTACTTCATGGCGATCTGACAGGCTACGTTTGGGGTCGATCAGATAGGAGAATTGAAATTCCAATTACTCATGAAAGAGAGTGACAAACTTATTTTGGTGATCTCAATTATCAAAGCCAACAATTTCACATTCTTTCGTCATCCATCGGGATCTGGAAAATCAACGGTCAAATTTATTAAATTTTTACCAGATAAATATAAAGCTCGGAGAATTATCTTAATTTGGGATGGAGCTAGTTATGATAAATATGGAGAGTTTAGAGATTTCTTATCAACAGTAAATAGTGACAAGGAACCTGATAATTTGTCAATTACTTGTATTTTATTTGCTCCCAATGCTCCCCAACAGAATCCAGTTGAAGATATTTGGTTACAAGCTAAAAAAATTTTAAGAAAGTATTGGTATTTATGTAGGTCTTTTAAGACGATCAAATTTTTGTTTGAGTTCTTCACTAAGGCACATAAATTTGATTTTCCCAAAATTAATCAATATTGTACCTAGAAAATTATTTGGAATCGCTATATGCGTGCTTCTTGACTAAACCGATCGAACTTTTCAAAAGTTCGATCGCCAATTTCCTACTCAACAAACAGCAGCTACACCCAACTCTGTAATCGCCGCCTCCGGGCCCACCAAAGAAATATACGGTTCTACAAAATATTTCTTAGCAGCATCCCGCGCTTGTGAAGCTGTCACCTGTGCAATTTCTTCTTGAAACTGCTGGTCAAATTTAATTCCCAATCCCAAAATTTCGTACCAGCCTAAAACTTGGGCAATTTGCGAATTAGTTTGTTTTCCTAAAGCATATTGACCGAGCATTTTATTCTTGCAAGCTTGCAATTCTTCCTCGCTTAGTTCGGTGTTGGCGAGTCTATCGACTTCTGCGCGCAATCCTTCAAAAGCAGTCGCCGTATTTTCCGGCGCCGTACCCATGTACACGACAAACTGAGCCGTGTCCAAGCGCGTCGCGTAGACCGCAGAAACATCGTAAGCCAAGCCCCGCTTTTCCCGCAATTCCACAAACAATCGGCTCGACAAACCGTTACCCAAATAAGTATTCAGCAACTTAATGGCTGCGTAGTCGGGATTTTTAACAGAGGGTGCGAGGTAGCCCAGCATAATCACTGATTGCTGCGTATCTTGCGCCGTAACGACCGATTGAGGGGAGGGGTACAGGGGGGGGACGTTTAAAGTTGGTAAGGGTGTTAAAGGCGCTTTCCAGGAGCCAAAAGTTCGATCGATCAGGGCGATCGCATCTTCGGTCGATATTCGGCCGGCTACAGAAATAACTACATTATCGGGACGGAAATAGGTTTTGTGGAACTGTTCGAGCTCGTTTCTGGTGAGCTTTGACATAGTAGCTTCCGTGCCCAAGGGAGAGAAAGCATAGGGATGTTCCTGGTACATCGAGTGTCGCAATTGCTCGAAGGCGATCGCAAATGGCTGTTCTTGTTGCGATCGAATTGCCGATATGGCAATGCGGCGTTCGAGTTCGACTTCAGCTTCCGGGAAATTGGGCGATATCGTCAATTGCGCCGCCAACTCCAAAATCTCCTCAAAATCTGCAGAAACCGTCTTCAAACTCACTAAAAAATAGTCTGTAGTAGAGTCGGCACTCAACCTCGCTCCCACCGATTCTACACGCTCGGCAATTTCCAGCGAAGACAGCCGATCGGTTCCCTTAGTCATTACCGCCGACAGCAAGTGACACAATCCTGCTTGTTCCGGCTGCACGTAGCGACTGCCGGCCCGCAGGAATATCCTAGCTGCAATAATATCTGCTGCTGGATTTTCTGCTGCTAAGACAACAATACCGTTGTCTAAAACCGTGCGCTGGATTTCATTTTTCATTGAATTCTTTGTTAACTGTTGACTGTTGGCTGTTGACTGTTGGCTGTTGACTGTTGGCTGTTGACTGTTGGCTGTTAGTCATGATTATTCGTAGGATTGGTAGAGCGTGAGCGTTACCGATCATCCGATTGGAGATTGGCGATTTGAGATTGTAGATTGAGGGACAAATCTCAAATTTCCAATTAATAGACTTGGGTTTCATGTCTCAACCCAACCTAGTTGCTGTTAACAGTAAACAGTCAACAGTCAACAGTCAACAGTGAACTATTATTAGATTGGTTTGAGTACCACGGCTGTATAGCGGCGGGGAGAGAGATATTGTTGAGCTAGGCGCTGGAGGTCTAAGGGCCCAAATGCTTTAATCCTGGTGGGATAGCTGAGCGCTAATTCGGCAGTGGCGATCGTATTGTAATATCCGTAAAGACCGGCTAGCTGTCCCGGCGTTTCGAGCGAGAAAGCAAAATCGTTGCACAGCAAACGCTTGCAGCGGAGCAATTCTACCTCGGAAACTGGCTCAGACTGCAATTGCCAAAGTCGATCGCAAATCCGAGATTCCACCTCTTCGACATCCTTCGCCTCCAAGACTGCACTGATAGTAAATAAACTCGATTCCCGTTGCAGCGAGAAAGTGCTGTCGATCGCCTCTACCAATTGTAATTCTTCCCGCAGTTCCCTGACTAAACGCGAAGTCCGCCCGTGTGCGAGCAACACCGACAGCAAATCCAAGCCGCAAGCACTTTGCAAGTGTTCAACTCCCGGGCCAGTCCAGGCCATCATCAGCCGCGCTTGTTCCAATCGGGGGAGACAGAGTTCCTGACGGCGAATTTCTATCAGTGGCGGTTCGGCCTCTGCGGTTAATTTGGGACAATCCCACCGATCGGAAAACTGCTCGAAAGCTTTCTCCGTAATATCTCTAGCCTGTTGTTCCTCAATTCCCCCGACTACCACCACAGTCATATTTTCCGGCTGATAGTGCGATCGGTGGAAACAGCGCATTTCGTAGGGAGTTCGGGACATCAGCAGTTCTTCCGTTCCCAATACCGATCGCCTGTAGGGATGCCGCTGGTAAACTGTTTCCATCATGGCTTGGAAACCCAGCCAATCGGGATTGTCTTGAGCTTGACGGATTTCTTCGAGCACCACATCTCGCTCGCGATCGAATTCCAGATCCGGAATCGAAGCCCGCAGCAGCAATTCTGCCAGTGGCTGGGCTGTTTCTGCTAAATAATCGGCCGCAGCGTTGACGAAAAAATGCGCGTAGTCGTGACTTGTAGCTGCGTTGGCGACACCGCCGCGATTTTCGATTACCTGGTCAAATTCTCCAGGGGCGATCGAATCCGTCCCTTTAAATATCATGTGTTCTAGAAAATGAGCCATTCCCGACCAAGAATCCGGCTCCAGCGTAGCGCCAGCCCTCACCCACACGTCTAGCGCGACCACCGGTGTGGCCGAAATCCGCTGGTGAATGACCGTTAACCCATTATTCAGCTTCCAGACATTGGCTGGGAACTCTAAAGCAGTGAGCAGTTGAGACAAGCTAGTTATTCTTAAACTTTAGTTAACTTCGGCTGCAACTATGGTAGCGCCTTCGAGCTATGCGATCGGGATTAATTGATACAGAAATCATCACTCAGTCGATTTTAGATTTTAGATTTTAGATTTTAGATTTACTGCACAGATGAATCTGGGGGCTTGAACAAGAGTCTAAAATTTTGAGCCGATCGCGACAGGAGTACGTGGCACGGTATCCGTTTTTGGGCGGAGTCTTCTGCCATTAATCCTTACTCATCAGTTGTTTTTTGCTTTTTGCTTTTTTTCAAGCAGTCTCAAATACTTACCCTTTTTTGGCTCAAAAGTCAATAGGTTGCGCGGGATATTAATGAATCAGTCGCGAGAAAGAGGATGTTATCAGAATATATCAATAAATTAAGAGATGTAAGAACACTAAAGACATTGAGAGGAGAAACGACAGATGGTAGCTACCCTAGAAGATACCAAGCGCCAAGCGATCGCAACTAAATTAGCAGACATGAAAGCGCTGCAAAACTTGTTGATCGCCAACGAGCAATTGTTCATCAATTCCTGCAACGACTCCGAACTAGCCCAGCGCTTCCGGGATATGCTCGAAGACGATCGCAAAAACTTGGGCGTATTAGAAACTACGATCGTGCAATACGGCATTCAAGCCGAACCCAAAGAAACCAGCACAAAAATGATTGAAGAAGTTCAGAAACTCATGCAAGGTTCTGAACTGACCATGTTTGAAAAAGTCGCTCAGCACGAACTGCTCAAACACAAACAAACAATGGCTGGCTTATTAATTCATAAAGCCGCCCAAGTAGTTGGGGCCGACATCGAAGCTGCCATTACCCCGCTCAATACAGTTAACTTTGAAAACCGCGCTCACCAAGAACAACTCAAAGGAGTTCTGGAAATTTTAGGCGTGCGCGAACTGACCGGCAAAGACCCCGACCAAGGCGTTTGGGCTCGCGTACAAGATGCAATGGCAGCAATGACCGGCATCATCGGCGGTGCTGTTACCCGCAGCAAAGATGAGATGAACATCACCGAAATCATCTCAATGGATCACCGCAAAACCGATACCCTCTTTATGGAAATCGCAAGCACCGACGATCCTCAAAAACTACAAGAATTCTTCGGTCAACTTTACAAAGACCTCAGCGTTCACGCCGAAGCCGAAGAACAAGTTGTTTACCCAGCAATTCGCAGCTACTACAGCAACACTCAAGAACTGTACGACGAGCAAGCAGAAATGAAGCAAATGCTCGCCAAGATTAAGTCAATGAGCCCCAGTTCTCCTGAGTTCAAAGCCCAAATCAAACAGCTCCAAACAGCGGTTAAGGATCACGTAAAAGAAGAAGAAAACGATATGTTCCCTCAAATTCGCCGCAACTTGAGCGAAGCACAAATGGAACAAATGGCTACTCAATTCAAAGCAGCCAAAAGCACCATCCAGCAAGAAATGGCTAACCTGAGCTAATTCAGCAGCGAGCTAATTGTAGCTCTAGCTGAGCTAAAAACTAGCTAAACTGCAACCTATCAATCCCGCTACGTGGGTAGCGGGATTACTGTTTTTTTGAAAGACAATTTTAAAAAATAAATATATTATTTGTAGGGGCGGGTTTCACGAAAGATATTTCGGGTAATTCATAATATAAATAAACCCGCCCCCCGAGTTGTGGAGGGCGGGTTTATTTATATTATGAATTTCATCAAAGATTTTCGGTAAAACCCGCCCCTACGAGCATGGGGAGCAAGAAGATTTTAGCCATTAATCACAGATCCTCCGTTGGGATGCAAAATTTGACCCGTCATGTAAGACGAATCTTTTGAAGCTAAAAACACGAAACTGGGGGCAACTTCATCGGGTTGACCTGCGCGTCCCAAGGCCGTGTCTGCACCAAATTTCTCCACTTTTTCTTCAGGGAAAGTTGCAGGAATTAGAGGCGTCCAAATCGGACCGGGGGCGACTCCGTTAACGCGAATTCCTTTCTCAGCTAAACTTTGAGACAAAGAGCGGGTAAAGGCAACAATTGCTCCTTTTGTGGACGAGTAATCTAGTAATTGTTGATTGCCTTTGTAGGCGGTGACAGAGGTAGTGTTGATAATTGCACTTCCTTCTTTGAGGTGTTTGAGAGCGGCTTTTGTGAGGTAAAACATGGAGAAAATGTTGGTGCGGAATGTGCGCTCTAATTGTTCGGCGGTGATGTTTTCAATGCTTTCTTGGGGATGCTGTTCGGCGGCGTTGTTGACGAGGATGTCGAGGCGGCCGAATTCTTTAACTGTTTGTTCTACAAGGTTTTGACAGACGGTTTCATCGCCGATGTCGCCGGCGATCGCAATACAGCGCCGGCCTTGTTGTTCGATCGCCTCTTTGGTTTTTTTGGCATCATCATCTTCGTTAAGATAGCTGATGACTACGTTAGCGCCTTCCTTGGCAAAGGCGATCGCCACCGCACGCCCGATACCGCTGTCCCCGCCGGTAATTAAGGCTACTTTGTCCCGCAATTTGTCGCTACCGCGATATCCCTCCGCGAAGGACTGAGGTTGCGGAGTCATTTGGGATTCAATACCGGGTTGCTGGTCTTGATGTTGAGCCGGATTGGTTTGTTGTTGAGTTGGCATAACATATTCCTCTAAGTTCTACCTCTATAAATAAAGGTTTTCTTGAGGCGGGGAATCGCTCTTTTTGCCGATCGTGCACTACTACTAAAGACAGTTTGGGCGATCGAAACCCCTTGTTATTATTGTTACAACAGCAAAAAGCACGCCAAAACATCATTTGACGTGCCGTTTAAACAAGCTAGTTGCTAATTGCTGAGTCTCAAACTAGAGACTCAACTTAAGATTACAACAACCCAGTAGTCTGAGGAGGAGCGCCCAACATTAATTGAGAGTCCTTGTCCTGGAGACCGTTCTTTGCTAAAAAGTCTTGAACCAGCGAATTCGCCTGGCGTTTCAAATCGTCCACGTTAATAAAGTTGCTAACACGTTCAGTCTCATTTGCGAGCAAGGTATCGGCGCTACTGGCCTGTACCAGAGCCGCCGCTGAACGCTCGGGGTTAATCAGAGGATCGGGGATGGTAGAAGCACTTACCGTATCGCCAGTCAGCAGATCGATGCTACCACCCGTTAGCTCTGGTTCCGTCGGTACTGGCGCCGGCACGATCGGCGTTACAAAAGTATTTGGCCCTGGCACCGAGAAAGTAACAGGGTTAGGCCCTGTGGGAATGGGGAACGGGTTGGGAACGCCCGGAGCGTTGAAAACTTCCAATACCGAGTAGTTGCCCGGAGCTAAATTGGTGAACAGGGCAATACCATTCGCATCACTTCTCACCAGAGGCTCGGTAGCAGCATCGTAGACGCCGTTCCGGTTCACATCCAAGGTGAACGGGATGCCCTCCAAAGGAAGCTCGCCCGGATCTTGAACGCCGTTGCGGTTGTCGTCCCGGAATTTAGGAACTTGCAAGTTAAAGAACTGGCCGTTGCCCACCAAAGCACAAGTAAACGTTTGGTTGGCGCCCAAAACGATGTCCAGTGGTTGAGTAGTTTGGAAAGAATTGGAAGGCACCACTTCCCGGACTCGGTAAATACCGGGGGTCAAATTGCCAAACTCCCAGCGGCCGAACTCATCGCTGACGGTACTTGCTTCTCCGGGATCAAGGGCGTCGTTACCGTTGCTGTCGAGGTAGATTGCGACCCCTGAGATCGGCGTTTCAAAGCCATCTCGGTAGCCGTTGCCGTTCAAGTCTTGGAATTTGCACCCAGTGATGCGGCTGTTGGGGGTGTTGCCAAAGACAACGTTGGCATCTTGAGTGCTGAGGTTGAACTGCACCCGATCCGGAGTCGTAGGACTAAAACCAGCTTGTGGCACTTCCCGAACCACATAATTTCCCGGTTCCAAGTTGGTGAAAGCACCGCGCCCGTTGGCATCAGTGACTAGCGACTGTTCCCCTGTGTCGAGGGCGCCGTTGTCGTTGGCATCAAGGTAAACCGTGATGCCGGGAATGCCCACTTCCTGTAGAGTGTTGGCCGGTTCGTAACGACCATTAGCGTTCTGATCGTTGTATTTGAAGACCGTGATGTTGGGGCGCGTATTCCCGACAGCACCGCTACCTGGATTTACCAAAATCGGGGTGAAGAAGACTGCGGGTTCCGGGTTGACCGGCGGGAAGGGGGGCGGAAAGTTCGCCGCAACGACCCGCTGGCCACCGGGAACTGTGGGATCTGCCACTATGAAAGGCAGCGTTCCCTGCTGTCGCGATAGCTCCCCAGGGGCTGTGACTTCTACCGGGTTCTCGGTAGTGTTAATTGGCGGCTGGTTGGGTATGAATGTTTCAAAGGTTTCCAATACTGAGTAGCTGCCAGCCTTCAAATCCCTGAAGGTAGCCCTACCATCAGGACCAGTTAACTGTCGCGGTTCGCCCACGTCTGTCCTGCCGTTCCGGTTCAAATCGAGGATGAACGGAATGCCCTCGAGGGCAACTTCGCCGGAGTCTTGTATGCCGTTGGCGTTGTTGTCCCGGAATTTGAAGATCGGGATTTCGTACAAAGGAGTGTTGCCCACTTGAGCACAGGCCCAGATTTCGTTGAAGCCGAGGTTAATGTCAAGCAGGGGGGTGCTGCCGGGGGGGGTGCTTTGGGGAAAATCTCTTTCTAACGGTTCAGTGCCCGGCCCGTTGGCTCGCTCTTCCCGAATGCGGTATAGGCCTGGCTGCAAATTGGTGAATCGGTACTCGCCGTTTCTATCAGTTAAGGTACTGGTGTCCCCTTCATCTAGCCGACCGTTGTTGTTGGCATCGATATAGATTCTGACGTTTTCCATCGGGGGTTCACTCCCGTCTCGAAAGCCGTCATTATCTACGTCGAGGTATTTGCAGCCAATAATTTGACCGCCACCTGTAGCATTACCGAACAACACTGTGGCATTAATGCCGGCGAGGGTAACGACGACTGGGTTGGGAGTTGTCGGGCTGAAATTGGGTGGCGAGATTTCCCTGACTGTATAGGTGCCTGGAAGCAAGCCTGGAAACACAAAGTTTCCGCCGGCGTTTGTCAATGTCGAGGGTTCACCTGCATCGGCAGTGCCGTTGTTATTGGTGTCAATAAAGATTTGGACGTTGGGGAGTCCCGGTTCGCCTGCATCTCGAATGCCGTTGCGGTTGATGTCGTTGAACTTGGTACCCTGGATACCCGCAGGAGCGTTGCCAAAATTGATGGTTGGCGGTAGCACGACTGGGGGTAATACAGGAGTTACCTGACTAGCATTTCTTTGTGCCATGATTTTCTGTTCCTTCACACCTAAATCTACGTAAGCTACAGGCTACTGTATCACTTTGTCAATCAGCAGTTAGCTGCTGCTAGCGACTGACGATCGCTACTCAATCATACATACGTCTACGTTGCTCGAAGGTTCCTCATCTAACATCAGGCTTACTCCAGCTTTGTCGCACGAGATTATATCAGGTTTTGAATAGCTGTGGCAATTTGAGCGCAATATCTTCAAGATTTGCGCGCTGAGTTCTTCTGCCCGCGGACACTTGCTGTTTTGAGCTCGAACAACGTTAAAACTCACTGCACCTCGGTGACTTGAGCGACCATGCCACGATGGCGATCGCACTTGGGGAATTGTCTGATAATTCCTAAAAACAGGTATGATACTGCCTCTGAATCTTGCTCCTCATATACAAGCCAGGTTTGGGCTTCCCGGAACTCTGGCTATGCGTTGGAGGTTGCCAACAATAGGGTATCACGCGATCGCCCTTTAACCTCTTGCTAATTTTTATCTGCGGTTTGGGATTCCGGGCGATCGAGCTTTGTGTCACCCTAAATTACCGGGAAATCTCTTACACCCATTGGCACACACGAGTCAGCGAGCGCCCCCTTAATTAATTCACTGGCATTGACAAAATTACCAATTTGTGCATTAGGCTCCAGACCGACATTCTGTTGCCCACAGTTAGGAATATTGCCTAAATTCGCAAAAAATCCATCGCTCAAAAATTTACTAATTTGATCCCTATCACGACCCTGGCTCAAAAGCAAGCGATCGGCCCCCATATTGCCCCCAGGTTCGCCCGCATAGCTGCTGCGATCCGTCAGCGGGTCGCCCTTCCAGGATTTAGCCAACCTACCCTCAGCCTCTCCCGTCACCAAATCGATATCGATGCTGCTAGCCCCAATCTCTGCCGAGACAACAACCACCGCAGGCGGGGTCGTTTGAATGAAACCGGGCGGCTGGACTTCCCTGACAACATAACTACCTACCGGAACGTTGCGGAAGCTGTAATTGCCCTGAAGGTCGCTTAATGTACTCGCTTCGCCCGGATCTAAACTGCTGTTGTTGTTAAGGTCGATGTAAATTTGAGTGTTGGCGATCGGCGGTTCCCCGGGATCTAGGCGACCGTTGGCGTTAAAATCGTTGAATTTCACACCGCTGATCGTACCCGTCACCAACACGTTACCAAAGCTGAGATTAGTGGCATTCGTGCCGTTGCCCACGGTAAGCGGAGTCGGATTCGGCGTGGTTTGTCGAAAACCGGGCTGCGGGACTTCCCTCACCACATAGGTCCCTTGAGGCAAATTGATAAAAGAGAAATTACCTTCGGGGTTTGTTAAAGTCGCAGGTTCGCCCGGATCTAAACTGCCGTTGTTGTTGACATCAAGGTAAATCGGCCAGTTGGCAACTCTCGGTTCCGTCGGTTCGTTGATACCGTTAGCGTTGAGGTCGTTGAACTTGAAACCGCTGATGCTGCCGGTGGGAAAATTGTTGCCGAAATTGACGCCGACAGCGTTGGTATTGCCGGTTATGTCGATCGGGCCTGGATTTGGCGTAGTCTGTACCCATCCAGGTTGCTGGACTTCCCTCACCAAATACCGGCCGGGAGAAACATTGGCAAAAGTGTAGTTGCCTTGCGGGTTGGTGATGGTATTGGGTTCGCCCGGATCAAAGCTGTTGTTGCCGTTGAGGTCGAGGTAAATGGGCCAATTTTCCAGAGCCGGATCTGTCGCATCTCGGACACTGTTGGCATTGAGGTCGTTGAACTTGATACCGCTGATGCTGCCAACAAAAAAGACATTCCCAAAATTGATGTTGTTGACAGTGGCGTTGGAAGTAACGTTAATCGGCCCAGGGTCAGGCGTGGTTTGGAGAAAACCTGGTTGCTGGACTTCTCTCACCAAATATGTATCTGCAGGAATATTGACAAAAGCGTAATTGCCTTCAACATTTGTAAAAGTAAAAGGTTCGTCGCCGTCGAGCCTGTTGTTGCGGTTGAGGTCGAGGTAAATTTGCCAGTTAGCTAGCCCTTGTTCCCCTGGATCTCGGCTGCTGTTGTTGTTGATGTCGTTGAATTTTGTGCCTGCGATCGTCCCTGCGTTAAAGTTGTTGCCAAAATTGATATTGCCAGCATTTGTGCCGCTGGTAATTGTGATGGGTGCGGGATTTGGGGTAGTTTGGCGAAAGTTCGGCTGCTGGACTTCCCTAACTTGGTAAGTTCCCGGCGGCAGGTTGGCGAAGATGTAGTTGCCTTGCGGGTTTGTAAGCGTGGAAGGTTCGTTAAATTCTGGCTGGCCGTTGTTGTTGAGGTCGAGGTAGATTTGCCAGTTGGGAATGGGGACTTCTCCGGGATCTGGGCGGCCGTTGGCGTTGAAGTCGTTGTATTTGGTGCCGCTGATGCTGCCGACTTGGAAGTTCCCGATGTTGACGTTGCCGATGTCTATTTGGCTGGCGGTTCTGGATTCGGACATGGTGTTGCTGGGGCCCAATGAACGCGGTTCAATGTTTTCTGTAGGGCAATCTAGCAGTTTTTTTGCCAATTGCAGCTATTTCAGGGGATAAATTATTTTTAGGAAAGCGAAGGGGAGAAAAGTTGTGAGTTTTGAGTTAACTGGTTCGCAGGCATAGCCAGGGAATCAGTTAATGCCTTATGCCCAATTTTCTATGCCGAAATTCCCAATTTTTTCCAGATTTGATGTACGATCGCTACCAGTTTTGCAGAGGTCGAATTCCCAATGTCCCAAAACTTGACAGCAAGCTGGAATGAAGCCCGCGAGGTTCCGAGTTTGCTCTTCGGCTGGAGTTTGTGCGGTTTATTGGTAATGGGATCGATCGCCCCTACTCGTGCTGTCGCACAGCTACCTACCTCCGAACAGAGTAACAGCAATAGCCCGATCGCTCAAACAGGTGCGATCGTCCGCCCCACGCTCAAATTGGGCAGCCGCGGCTCGGAAGTGAGCGAACTCCAAGCTGCGCTTAAATTATTGGGCTTTTACGCTGACACTGTAGACGGGATTTTCTCACAAAGCACCGCTAGAGCTGTGTCTCAGTTCCAGGAAGCAGCAGGTCTGCCTCCCGACGCCATAGTCGGTCAAGATACTTGGAACCGGCTGTTTCCTGCAGCTAGCGCGATCGAAAACCCCATAGCCAACGCTCCTGTAACTGCCGATAACTCAGAGATTAACCCCCAAGCGCAGCCAACTAATTTTCCGGTTTTGAGAAGACGAATGCGGGGGGCGGCAGTCAGAGTTTTGCAAGAACGGCTGCGGGCCAAGGGATTTTTGCGAATGAGTGCTGACGGCGTGTTCGGCCCGGAAACTCAAGCTGCTGTCAAGGCTGCTCAGCGACAGTATCAACTACCAGCAGACGGCATTGTTGGTCGCGCAACTTGGGAAGCTCTGCTGCGTTGACAGCAAGCGAAAAGTGCCGGGTGTACACGTTGCGGTATCGGGCGATCGTACAAATTGTTAATAATCGCTTTTGGAAGTATTTCATCACATCAAAAAGTGTCAAGTTTGGTAAACAAAGTGTTTTTATGCGCGCAGTTGGTGTTAACTTAAAAACATGAGGGGCAAAACCAAGAAGCACAAAAAACTTGGATAAAAAACTTGGAATTAGAGTATTTGTCCCGCTCGGCTCTAGTCCGCAGGCAACGCCTGAACCGTGTAGCTTATTAGCAAAGAAAGGTTGATATTGCGATTCGTATTGGTTAGATAGCTTGAGGCTATTGGATTAATCAAAAGTTGCGATCGCACAACAGTCAAACACAGAAGTCTGAATAGACTCCGCTGATAGCTAGCTCGTCCGCAGAGTAGTTGCAAAAAAGTCCACCTTAGTTGTAGTTTGCTGAAACTCAGCAGAGCTAAAAACCCACTTGAATCAACTTAATTTACAAACTTTTTAGGGTCTGGCATCCGATATGCTAGGCCCTAAAATTTTGTTGTTGGTTATTGGTTATTGGTTAAGCTCCTTTAAATGCCGAACAGCTTAGCGGGAAAGGATATTCCCAATGCCCAATGCCCAATGCCCAATGCCCAATTTCCAATAACTATTTAATCTCCTCAATTCGAGCATTCAAACCGTTAGCGCTGAGCATTTGTAGCAATTCCTCAGCTTTTTCGCGTTCCCGAAAAGCACCGGCTTGCATCACCGGTCGCCCGCTGGAAAAAGAGCGAAAAGCACCGGGAACGAGGGATTGCATTTTTTGTCGATCGCGCCAACTGTCGGTATCCACTACAACTCGATACCGGAAACCCAAAGCTCTGGCTCGATCGAATGACGGCGAATTATCCTCGGCATCGGGCAAAGAATTCCCCCCTAGAAGTGCAGGTACATAGCCACCCCTTCCTATCGGAATGTTGCGACCCGGAACCGGCAATCTACCCTCGGAAGAAACCGAACTCGAACTATCAAAATTGGGAGGAATCATTGGTTGCTGTACCGAACTTTCCGAAATTGATCGATAATTCGGATCGGGCACGGGAATTGCGATCGCCCCTTGGACTACCGATGAAGCAGCGGCATTTCTCGGAGAAAGTTCTTGCTGCAACTCAGCGCTTCGCGGTGCGGGTCGATTTTGCACCGGTCGCCTGGAAATTGGCGCAGGCGGGGGAACTGGCGATATTTCAACTCTGGGACTTAGCCGGCCGGGAGTGTAAGCCGGGAGAGAAGTGTCTGGGCCACCGATGCTGGGAGGTCGATCGGCCGTTAGCTGCAAAGCACTTCCCCCCATTGGCCCAGGGGTAAAAGTTCCCGCCACATCAACCGAACCCGTCGTCCGGCTGCTCGACAATTGATTGCCGTAAGCGGGGATTACTTGACCTTTTGCCGCATTGTTGACATCGTACTGACCGTTGTTGCGAATGACATTGCCGCCCGGTTCGGCGGCAGTTCCCAAATCCGGCAGAGAACTCGCGATCGCCACAATTCCGTCCCGGCGATTACTCTCGATATAATTGTTACGCAGCACAGGTCTAGCATTAGCTTGCACCACCACGCCATCTTTATTGCGAGTAATTTTGTTACCGATTAGCAGAGGCGAAGCGTTCTGCGCTACATTCACCCCAAATCCCGTGTTTTCAAACACATTATCTCGAACTTCCGGCTGGGAACTGCCAAAAATCGTAATGCCGTTAGCTCCATTTTTCGAGAAAACATTCCCGCCAATCGTCGGCCTGGAAGTTCCCACTACCGAAATGCCGTCGTGAGTGCTCCCAGAAAAAGTATTGTTAACAACCGTCGGAGAACTCGATTCGATCCACAAAGCGTAACCGCGATAGTTGGTATTCGTCACCGTCACCCCGCTGAGTCCCGCCCCGTCTGCGCCTAAAATCGCAATATTTTGACCCGCCGAAGTCGGACTGATAAAGTATCCTCCGCCTTTGATGACAATATTCTGACCGCGAGTGTTGGGATTTCCCTGAACTGTCACGCTGGGCCTGAGCATTAATGGAAATTTTTCGCCAGTTTGCTCGCTGTAAGTACCCGGTGCTAGTAAAATCGCTGTTTTGGGCGGGGCCACGCTTAAGGCGTAGGTAAGGGTTTTAAAGGGAGCTCGATCGCTGCCGTTGCCTGCTGTGTCGCTGCCGCCGGTCGAGCTGACGTACAGTATGTTAATCTCGCTCTGCAGGGTCTGAGAAAGTAGCTGCACTCCCGGTATCCCGGCAGCGATAACTGACGGTTGATGGTTGCAAAGGGCGGTCATCGCAAAAACGAGCAGAAGGCAAGAACTCAGACAAGATTTTTGCGATCGATTTTCTTTGCACTCGCTATATTGAGAATTTAGGAGCATAAATAAACCCCACTGATTTGCGATCCGAGTTCCGCTTCCCGAGTTTGGTGTCGGGTTTTCGCGATCGCACTTTGATTTCACCCGCCTGCTGGGGTTTTCTTCTGTTAATCTTTTGTGTTGTTCTGCTAACCTCACGGCTCTCCTCCCAAGTGTGGTATGCAGCTTAACGATTCCACTCTCATCAAGTTTGATCTATTATGCTTTGTTTTCATCAGATTCAATAAAACTTAAAAAATTATTGTCGAATTTACATTGGTTTATGCCAAAATTAAGCCGCCTGCTTTGCCACAATCTTGACGGCGTGGGAGAATATAGCGGGTTGATTGGTAAGATTAATTATAATTAGGGTGGTTCTGAATGACCGACAAAAAAAACAGAACTTTACCGGCACAGCCAGCCCTCTGCCGGATTTTAGATGCAAATTTAGATCGATCGCGCGAAGGGTTGAGAATTATTGAAGAATGGTGCAGGTTTGGTCTCAACAACGCCGATTTAGCTGGCGAGTGCAAGCAACTGCGTCAAGAATTGGCTGCTTGGCACGTCGCAGAACTTCGCAGCGCTAGGGATACGCCGGCCGATCCGGGTACGGAGTTGACTCACCCGCAGGAAGAGCAGCGTTCGAGCATTCAGCAGCTACTGGAGGCGAATTTCTGTCGGGTGGAAGAAGCTCTGCGGGTACTCGAAGAGTATGGCAAAATTTACGATCAAAATATGGGTGCGGCTTTTAAGCAGATGCGCTATCGGGTTTATACTCTCGAAAGCAATTTGCTGGCTTACCGACGCTACCAGCAGTTACTTCGATCGCAGTTATACCTTGTAACTTCGCCGAGAGACAACTTGATGGGAGTCGTGGAAGCTGCTTTGCAAGGGGGACTGACTTTGGTGCAGTACCGCGACAAAAACTCAGACGACGGCGCAAAGCTGGCTAACGCGCGCCAGTTGTGCGAACTTTGTCACCGCTACGATGCTTTGCTGATTGTGAACGATCGCGTGGATTTTGCGATCGCAGCAGATGCCGACGGCGTACACTTAGGACAGGGAGATTTGCCTGTGGCGGAAGCGCGCAAGTTGCTCGGCCCGGGACGGATCATCGGTCGTTCTACTACGAATGGCGAGGAAATGCAGCGAGCTATTGAAGAGGGAGCCGACTACATTGGAGTTGGGCCGGTTTACCACACTCCTACTAAACCTGATAAACAGGCGGCAGGTTTGGACTATGTGCGGTATGCTGCTGATAAGTCGCCGATTCCGTGGTTTGCGATCGGCGGAATTGATATCAACAACCTCGATGAAGTATTGAATGCCGGAGCTCAAAGGGTTGCCGTAGTACGCGCGATTATGGAAGCAGAACAGCCTACTTTAGTCACGCAGTTTTTCATCTCGCAGTTGATTCGGATGCAGAATCTGAAAGCTCAGAAAGCTTTGCACGGAAAAAGCTAGGTTGATTGGGGATTTGTAGGGCGGGTTTAGCACAGTAAATCTGTGCATAAAATATAATTTTGTTACCAAACCCGCCCTGAAAACTGATATTTTACTTATGATAAATCAAATTTCACTGCAAGTTAACGGAGAAACTCGCAATTGTGCGATCGACACACCGTTACCAGAATTACTAAAACAATTGGGATTAAATCCGCGCTTGGTGGCTGTCGAGTACAACGGGGAAATTCTGCACAAACAATTTTGGGAAACTACACAAATGCAAGAAGGCGACATCTTAGAAGTTGTCACAATTGTCGGAGGAGGCTAGACAATTTTTAGGAGTAAAAACGAGAGTTTTTCCTGCTTCTCTGGTTCTTGGTAAGCACCGACAGTCCTTTCTCCGGCGAAACAAATTGCAAAAAGCTCTGCCTCCTGTAACTTTCTAATAACATAGAAAATCAGGAGGCAGAGCCTTGCTTATATGCGTTCCCAGGCATCGCCTAGGAACGAGGAATTAATATCGCAATTAAACTGCCACAGCTTCAGCCACGGGCTCAGCCGCAGGTGCTGCTACAACAGGATAAATGCTGACTTTCTTGCGAGTTTTGCCTTTTCTTTCAAAAGTCACCACACCGTCAATCATGGCAAACAGAGTATCATCTCTGCCGATACCAACATTATTACCGGGGTGAACTTTAGTGCCGCGTTGACGGATCAAAATGTTGCCAGCTTTGACAACTTGACCGCCGTACTTTTTGACACCCAGACGCTGAGAATTAGAGTCGCGTCCGTTACGTGTACTGCCTGTACCTTTCTTGTGGGCCATAATATCCTCAACTGTATTTACTATGTTTTATTCTGAATCAGTTTCGGCGGTTTGGGGAGTTTCCACAACTGCTTGAGTTAAGTCTCTGGCGGCCAAGACTGTACCGTTGACGCTAATGGAGTCAATCATAAAGCGAGTTGTTTCTTGACGGTGCCCTTTTTTCTTCCGAGTTTTCTTTTTCGGCTTCATCTTGTAGACGAGGACTTTGCGGCCCCGGAAATGCCGTAGAACCGTTCCTTCTACAGTGGCATTTTCTAGTAGAGGCTGACCGATATGAACCTCGCCTTCGTGCTGGATCAGAAATACTTTGTCTATGGTGACTTTGGATTCAGCTTCAACGTGAAGCAGTTCGATGTCGTAGAAGCGGCCTGGTTCTACCCGAAATTGTTTGCCGCCGGTTTCAATGATTGCGTAAGTCATGGGATGGTGGTTGAAATTGCCGTACAGGTAGCTGATGAGTCATTGGTCATTGGTCGTTGTGGACTTTTGACTGCTGACTGCTCTCCAGCTTTTGGAATGTCTTAACCTGATCCGAGCCGGATTTAGACAGACAATCTACTATTATTGCCGACTGTTGGATTTTTGTCAAGTTTTATGGCGACGGAAATTTCTAATTAGGGATAAAAATAGAAGATGCTGTCACCTTTTTATCCCCTTTCTCCAAAAGGTCGTTAGCGAAGCCCTCGCAGAGGATCGAACTCGATTCAAGCAGTGGCAGAACATTTGCGCGATCGTAACAATTCCAAAGCTTGCTGTTTCACCCTACCTTCCATCACCTCTTTTTGCAAAGTAATAAAAGCCTCAAAATCTTCTAAACCGTACTTAGTCATCTGCAACTGCTGTCGCAACTGTTCTTCTGCCTCAACCGTTAAGTAACCTGTTGCCAAAGCTTTTCGGACAATTTTACTGATTAAAGTCATACTAGATTCACCCTGAAGACGCGCACGTTAAAACACTGGAGTTTTGTCAACCGACTAACTCAGGTTTTAGTTTGTTTCATAATTACACTTCAAATAGGTTAAATCTACCTTAAGGTCTATGTAAATAAAGTTGTTTTTGATACATCCCTGAAATTCTAGCGATTTTAAATGTACAGTGCGATTAAATTAATATATTTAGTTTTTGCCAGACTGTATTATTTTTTAGCTACTTTAAATCTACCTTAAGGCATAATTTAAACATAGTGATTTGTGACATGGGAAATTGTATGGATTTTAAATGTAGAGTGGGCTTAAATTGGTATATTTAGTTTCTGTCTAACAACAGCCGCCATTCTCTGACAGCAAAAGGAGGAACCAGCAATTCTGTTTCTTTTTGATTTTTCACGGGCAAATTCAACCGCAAAGGTCTATTACTTTCCAATTGTGTAATTATTGATTTGAAATCGTATTCTCCGACATTAATTGGCAAACCCGACTCGTTCCAAATATCATTAGCATTGCCAATTTCGCGCTTGCCCGCAGCAACTTTCAGCGGAACCGGGTGCTGCAATTCTGTTCCTGGAAATCCCACTAATCTCAGATTTAAAGACTTTACTACTCCCGATTTGACTCGCTTGTACAAAACAACTTGCCATGCTTTGTCATCTGTATCGCGCAGGCTTTGTACGGAGCGGAACATTACTGTCTCGGCAGTTTCTGGATATTTGTGAATCGAGGCGAAAGCGGGCGGGCTAACCGCTAAGATTAGATACAAGCACAAGCTAATTACAGTTAAAGCCTTGAAGAGGGAAGGTTTTGTAGTGAGATTGTTCATAGGATGACCAAAATATCGCTTCTTACCCAAAAGTTTAATAGATAAAAAAGTAGGGTACGTCGCACGCACCCTACTACTCATTTTAAACCTAGATGAATCCAACTGCCTGCTTAGACAGGAAGAGCATAAAAAGCAACCCCCTCATCCCGGAAATCTGACCTCCCCTGTACCGCCCGCCGCTGGTTTGGGTCTGCAGTGAAAAAGTGTGTAATATTTAGCGGATTTTCGCGTTCCCTCGCCAGGTTGGTAAAACGATAGACTGGTATTGCACCCGGAACTGCCGCGCTATATGAATTGAAAACCTCCCCCTGATCGCGGAACTGGGGTAAGGTGCGAACAAACTGTATCTCACCAGGTTTATTCGTAAAGAAATAGGTTCCTGATGCCGTATTTAAGAAGCGTTCAACCTTTGCGTTACCGTCGCCTGGAGCAACAAATTCATCGCCTTCACTCTGATAACGAGCAGGGTTGGTTAGTCGGTCACTTTTCTCTATTGGGTCTGTAGTATAAAAATGCCCTCCTGCCGTCTTGTCAAAGAAACGCGCGACGGGAACGCCACTACTGCCTGCTTGATTTACAGGCGCACCTGTTAGGGGGTCTTTCAACGTGACACTGCCACTGGGAGTTGAAACCTGTAATGTGAAAGGCTGAGGAAGTTGTGTTAACGTATCAAAGCTAGTCACGCGGACTACATAGTCCACACCAGGCACACTTGTAAGCGGGTCAGAAGCACCATTGAAGTATTGGGTACCAAAACCCGGTATTTTTGGGTTTGGGAAGCCGCCGCTATCATCATCCTCAGCAACAAGAAGACCCCTCGTATCAGCGAGATTCGCACCCGTGGTGTTTTTGGGTACCTGAAAGACTTGCACGTAAGGGTCGAAGCTAGTGCTTAGATCTTTAAAAACATCTATTGATATAGGCTGATTAACTAAGTCTACTACTAAAAGGTAATCTTTAGCGCGAGTTCTTGCAGAACCATCGAACGGATTAGGAGTCGGGATATCCTTGTCAGTTGTAGTTAACTGATTGGTCACTTGAACTGATGCCATTTAAGCTGTCCTCTTAACTTTTTTGATAGCAGGTGTTATAAAATACTGCCTTCTACATTTATAAAACACTCAAGACCGATAAGTTACCTAAGAGCTATTAGTATTTTTATTAGGTATTTTTGTGAGAACAACACCAGATTAAATTTATTTCCTAACAAGAATTAATAATAATTAACAATACTTAGCGGGACTTAAACAAAGTTTATCTTGAAAATAGGCTCAAACCCAGTCGCTATAATGGTTTCAGCTCGTTTCTTTTTGCTATTCTGTTACTGCAACTGGTTTGAGCCTCCATTACCCGGAGCGAGCTAAACTATTTACCCACAGCGGAATACAAGCCGATTTTAGTCAGGAATTTGTTTAAGTCCCGTTAGGAAAGTTTTTGAATGAAAGCCTAAAAATGCCATTCTACCGTTTGTATCAAGGCTTGATGAAAGCGTGAAACCCTGATTATATAGTTAGCGATTGAAAACTATACTAAGTGTTATTAGAGAATTAGTCCGCCTATCTACTCAATTTGGCATATTATACAGAAAGTTTGCGTATAACTACGAGTTATAAGGATGAGGTAGCTACTGGGCAAAAATTTTATCCATAGGTATTGGAAGGACTGAAAAGGATGCTAACAGAAAGACCTTTAGCTGTTGATTATTCTCAACCAGATGCAACTTCAAAGTTTGTTCAGCGCCCGCTCATTCACTCCAGTCATGACGCGGGATGGAAAAATATTCATCTAGCACACTATCAACTGCCTGCAATGCAAATTCCTGAAATATGTGGTTTGCAACATATAATTTGTCTTCCATTTTGGAAGCAGCCAACAGAAATGGAATTAGCCTTTGATGGTAAGCGTCACTTAGTGCAGCATGACCGGGATGAAACGGGTTGCATTGAAATACTTCCTGCTTACGCACCTATTAAGGCTAGGTGTAGTCAGGAATTTGATATCACTCACTGCTACCTTGAGCCTACATTTCTTAATCATGTCGCCTATGAGTCAGTAAACCCAGATCGAGTTGAAGTTAATCTGACGCTTAAAAAACCCGATCCGCTAGTTTGGCAAATTATCTTAGCACTGACAGCAGTATTGGAAAACCATCCAAATAATAGTTGCTTTTATGCGGATTCAATGGCGACGGCTTTAGCGGCTCATTGCTTAACATATTACTCAACCCGTCTTCATATTCTGATAGAATATGAAGACGGGTTGTCAAAATACAAACTGAAGCAAGCTATTGAATACATCAACGCTCATTTTAGTGAAAATGTATCGTTAGCAGAAATTTCAGCCGAATTAGCTATGAGTCAATACTATTTCTGTCGATTGTTTAAGCAATCAACTGGAATGACTCCTCATGCCTACTTAATTCAGCAACGAGTAGAGCGATCGAAGCAACTACTAAAGCAGAAAGAATGGACAATAAACAATATTGCGATCGAGTGTGGCTTTGCCAATCCGAGTCATTTTGCAAAGTGCTTTCGCCGATACACAGGCATTTCACCTAAAAAGTTTCGCATGATTTAGCAAGATTATGTTCCAATCGCAAGGAAGTGTTCGACTTGAACTGGCAAAACAGATTAAAGTCGCTTACAAGGTTGCATCAGGTGCATCTAACTTTTTCGGACTGACAAAGTAGCTGTATCGAGTTGACGGGGTGTTTACTTATTAGGAATATACATGACACAGCGAAATAAACTTTTACAAATACCAGCACAGAAATTTATAGAGGCTGCGGCTGGCTGGAATCTCGAACAGTTATATGCAGACTTGACAGCAGCCAAACAAGAGTATGCCAGCAGTAGAAAGCAGCGACTCACTCCTTTAGAAAAAACGTACCTGCGAGGATTGCTTTGCAATTATAGCCCGCCGGAAATTGCCACCGCACTCAACCGCGAATGCGCCGGTATTAGAGTAGACTTATCGAGAGGGCTGTATCGCTACATAGAAATTTTGACGCTGCAACAACCGAAAGACTGGAAAGAAATCCCAAGAATGCTAGAAATACGTGGTTATCAACAAAAGGGTAGTGGAGAAACATTGCTTCCTACATTGAGAAATTATACTCAAACTCCCCAAACTTCTATGGAAAATCGAACTGAATGGGGGCTGGCGGTGGATACGTCTCTTTTCTACGGGCGCACAACAGAACTTGCTAACTTAGAACAATGGATTTTACAAGAAAACTGCCGCTTAGTTGCTGTATTGGGTATGGGTGGCCTTGGCAAAACTGCTTTAGTATCTAAGCTAACAAATCTGATTAAACACCAGTTTGAGTGCGTAATTTGGGTCAACCTCAGTCATGCACCTGTGTTGGCAGATACTCTGGTAAATTTAATCGAATTTTTATCTGATAAACCGCAAAGCGATGTAGAAAAATTGCAGTTAATTACTCATGATAAAAAACTTTTTCAAGCTGCGATGTCGCAGCTTGAGCTTTCTCTGGAGAACCTAATCGCTTCCACAAATGCAATAGAACCGACAATTATCGCTGATGGTATCCAGCGTCTGATTCAGTGTTTACAAAAGCGTCGGTGTTTGATAATCTTAGATGAGTGGGAAGCTGTTTTCTGCACTGAGCAGTTAACAGGAATTTATCGAGAAGGATATCAAGTGTATGGGGAATTTCTGAAACAAGTAGGAAAATCCCAGCATCAAAGTTGCTTGCTGTTGACTAGCTGCGAAAAACCTAAAGAAATTGCGGCGTTAGAAGGTCAAAATCAATCGGTACGGTCATTGAAATTGGGTAGTTTGGGAGAAGCGGCTGTGGAAATCCTTAAAAACAAGGGTTTGTCTGAAGAAAGTGAATACTCACAATTGATAGAGGCATACAGCGGCAATCCTTTAGCGTTAAAAATAGTAACGACAACTATTCATGATATGTTTGGGGACAGCATTGCTAAATTTTTAAGAAATGGGCTGTTTCTGGGAGATTATAGCGATACTTTATCTCGACAGTTTAATCGCTTATCAGGATTAGAAATCCAGCTATTACACTGCATGGCGAAAGAAGTCAAGCCTGTTGGTTGTGAAAATTTGTACTCCGATGTTGAGCAAGAGAGGAGTTTAGAATTACTGAAGGCGTTAGAATCGCTTTTAAGGCGATCGCTAATTGAAACAGTCCAAGCCGAAAGTGAAACTCTGTTCGCGCTTCAACCTGCGGTAAAGAAATATCTGATGTCTGTGGCAAGATTGCCTAAGCTATAAATAATCTACCGAGGTTTTATTTCCAATCGGTTTCAGCTTGGGATAGCACGTAAGCTGAAACATCGATAATTTGTTGTTGCGACAAACGATCTTTGTAAGCGGGCATAATACCTTTGCCGTTGGTTACTAAGTTAGAAATGTTGGCGATGGAATCCATGCCGTATTTTTTTAATGCTTTTTGTTTCAAGTTTTTGCCGCGCCTGATAATGTTGCTGCCGTTGATGTGACAACCTGCACAGTTGGCGGTGAAGACTTCGGCTGCGGTTGTGGGATTTTTAGCTGTATCTGCGATCGCACTTTGGGAATTAGTGGCGATTTCTACAAATCCCAGTGTCAGTATCAATAAAAAGGCGGTGAGAATTTTTTTTAAGTTCTTTAGCGAAATCATTTATTGGCAAGTTGAAAAATAGTGCTGGATTTAATGATATCACTAAATACGCATTTAGGGGTTAACTCAGCGATTTATTCTTCCCAATCGAATGTGCGGGAAACTGCTTTTTTCCAAAAGCGATATTTTTGCTCGCGAAGTGCGATCGGCATTTTCGGTTCCCAAGTACAATCCACCGCCCAATTGTCCCGCAATTCGGCTAGATGACTCCAAAAACCCACCGCCAAACCCGCCGCATAAGCCACACCGAGTGCAGTAGTTTCTGCTACCACAGGCCGCATCACAGGCACTCCCAAAACATCGCTCTGAAACTGCATCAGCGTGTGATTTCCCACCATTCCTCCGTCTACTTTTAAAGACAAAAGCGGCACTGCTGAATCCTGATTCATCGCCTCCAATACTTCTCGCGTTTGCCACGCTGTAGCTTCCAATACTGCGCGGGCAATGTGTGCCTTAGTCACGTAGCGAGTTAAACCTGCAATTACTCCCCGCGCGCTGTCTTTCCAATAAGGTGCGTAGAGTCCAGAAAAGGCCGGGACAACGTAAACTCCGCCACTATCTTCGACTGTATTTGCTAATGTTTCAACTTCCGCAGATGTGTTGATGATGCCCAAATTGTCCCGTAGCCACTGCACTAGAGCTCCGGCGATCGCAATACTGCCTTCCAAAGCATACACAGCGGGCGATTCCCCCATCTTGTAGGCGACTGTTGTTAGTAATCCTTGCTTTGAAGGGACGATCGCCTCACCGGTATTCAGCAGCATAAAACAGCCCGTACCGTAAGTATTTTTCGCCTCCCCCAGACTGAAACAAGTTTGCCCGACGAGGGCGGCCTGCTGATCGCCCAAAGCAGCAGCAATCGGAACACCTGCAAGCAATCCTTTTGCAGTTCCAAAAACTTGACTCGAAGGGCGAATTTCTGGCAGCATCTGGCGGGGAATTGCCATTATTTCCAAAGTTTCGGCATCCCAATCGAGAGTTTGCAAATCCATCAGCATCGTGCGGCTGGCATTGGTAACATCGGTAATGTGCGCGCCGCCAGTCAGGTGCCAAATCAGAAAAGTATCGACATTGCCAAAAATCGCATCCCCTTGATTTGCCGCTTCCCGCAATCCTGCAATATTGTCCAACATCCACTTAATTTTCGGTCCGCTGAAATAAGTTGCCAGCGGCAAACCGCATCGTTTTTGAAATCGATTTTTGCCCTCAACTTCAGCTAATTTTTCGCAAATTGGGTGAGTGCGAGTATCTTGCCAAACAATCGCATTGCCGTAAGGTTTGCCAGTTTTTTTGTCCCAAACAATTGCTGTTTCGCGCTGGTTGGTAATACCGAGTGCAGCAATATCTTTGGGGTCGATATTGCCGATTTCCAGGGCATTTTTAATCACGCTTTGGGTGCGCTGCCAAATTTCATCGGGATTGTGTTCCACCCATCCTGGTTGCGGATAGATTTGCTGGTGTTCTTGTTGGTCCCTGCAAATTATCTGTCCCTGGCGATCGAATACGATAAATCGGGTGCTGGTGGTTCCTTGGTCGATCGCTGCTACGTATTTTTTTGCCAATTGTCTAAAACCTTTTTAGTAATGAGCTATTTAACGTATATGATACTATAGCAATCCTAAATCATTATCAAGACTATGATACAATTATATGCAATACTCGATCGTGAATAAAAAAATGAATAA
>NZ_JAUBUR010000035.1:0-71187 GCF_036705485.1 Microcoleus sp. AT9b-C3
ATTCATTTTTTTATTCACGATCGAGTATTGCATATAATTGTATCATAGTCTTGATAATGATTTAGGATTGCTATAGTTAATAAAAATATTGTGTTTTACCTTACCAGATGCTATTATAAATCGCATTTTTTGTCGAAAATGAAACAAATTTTGGCTAAAAAAAGTTTTTTGGAAAGTTTGCATAATTTTGGGGAAAAAGCACTGATAGATAATTAGGGCGTAGTAGCTAAGTAAAATTAGCCCTCGCCTGTTTACCGTAAGCAGGAAAAAACATTGGCAGTATTGACTGGTACATTGACAAATGACAATCTCATCGGCGGGCCTGAGAATGACAACATCTCAGGGCTTGAGGGCAATGACACCCTCGCTGGCTTAGATGGCAACGACAGCTTGCTAGGCGGTGCAGGAAACGACAACCTCAGTGGGGGTGGGGGCAATGACAGCCTGCTTGGTGATGACGGCGATAACACCCTAGATGGAGGCATCGGCAACGACTTTCTGAGTGGAGGTTTCGGCAAAATTAGTCTGGCTGGTGGCGATGGAGATGACTCGCTCCAAGGCGGCGGTGGCTCTAGCATTTTAGATAGCGGTGCGGGCAATGACCGCCTCTTTGGTAGCTTCAATAGCCTCCTCTTAGCAGGAGACGGCAATGACTATCTCAGTAGTGATCGTGATAGCACCTTAGAAGGGGGTGCTGGCGATGATACGCTTGCCGGATTTGGCAGTGGGAGGGTGGTGCGAGGTGGTGCAGGCAACGATCGCTATCTCCTGCGGGATTTTAGCCAGAATCAACTGCAAATTCAGGATACAGGTGGCATCGATCGCTTAGACTTTGTTGATGATTTTGGCATCGATATCAGTACCAGTCCTACCCTGTCCATGTCGTTGTCATTGTCATCCGGAAATATAGGCTTGACTCGACAAGGCACGAGTTTACTGATTGACATCAACAAAGACGGCATCGTCAGGGCGGCGGATGACATTGTAATTTCCGACTTCTTCGGTGCATCGGCGACTGTCGAAGGTGCTGGCTTCATCGAAAATGTGGGCAGCCTCACGGGTGCGGCAATTCTCGCTGCTAATCTAACTGAGGCTACGGCGGCATCAGGAACCAATGCAATCACCGGTACTCCCGGTGACGATAACCTCACAGGCACTGTCGGCAATGACAACATTACAGTGCTTGACGGTAATGACACCATCGCTGGCTTAGATGGCAACGATACCTTGTTTGGCGGTGCAGGAAACGACAACCTCAGTGGAGGTGGAGGCAATGACAGCCTGCTTGGCGATGACGGCAATGACACCTTGGATGGGGGTGTCGGCAATGACTTTTTGAATGGAGGTTTCAGTGGCAAAGACAGTCTGGCTGGTGGCGATGGAGATGACACGCTCCAAGGCAGCAATGACGCCTCTTCAACTTTGGATGGTGGTGCGGGTAATGACAGCCTCTTTGCTAACTTCCCAAGCCTCCTGTTAGGGGGAGACGGCAATGACTTTCTCCGTGGTAGTCAAAGCACCTTAGAAGGGGGTGCTGGCGATGATACCCTTGCCGGATTTAGCTCTGTGTTGCGAGGCGGTGCAGGTAATGATCGCTATCTCCTGCCGGATAACGGGAAGATTCCACTTCAAATTCAGGATACAGGTGGCATCGATGGCTTAGATTTTGTTGACTTCAACGGTAATATCAGTACCAGCCCAGCCCTATCCCTGTCGTTGTCATCGGGAAATACAGGCTTGACCCGACAAGGTACTAATTTAGTGATTGACATCAATCAAGACGGCATAGTCAGGACTGGGGAGGAGGTGGTGATTTTAGACTTCTTCGGTGCATCGGCGACTGTTGAAGGTGCTGGCTTCATAGAAACTGTGGGCAACCTCTCTGGTACGGAGATTCTCGCGGCTAATCTGACTGAGGCTACGATAGCACCCGGAACCAGTGGCATAACGGGAACAGCAGGCAACGATAACCTCACCGGCACTGCCAGTAATGACAACATCTCAGGGCTGGAGGGCAATGACACCATCACTGGCTTAGAGGGCAACGACAGCTTGCTCGGCGGCGGAGGAAACAACAGCCTCAGTGGCGGTGGCGGAAATGACAGCCTTCTTGGCGGCAATGTCGATGACACCCTGGATGGAGGTATCGGCAACGACTTTCTGGATGGAGGTTTCGCTGGCAAGGATAGCCTGGCCGGTGGTGATGGAGATGACACGCTGGTAAACGGCTCAAATTTGGAGGGCGGTGCGGGTAATGACAGCCTCTTGGGTAGCTTCAAGAGCGTCGTCTTAGGAGGAGACGGCAATGACTATCTCAGTGGTAGTGATGGTAGCACCTTGGAAGGGGGTGCTGGCGATGATACGCTCTATACCAACTTTGGCAATGGCAGTGTGCTGCGAGGCGGTGTAGGTAACGATCTCTATCAAATCCGACAGGATCAGGGGACCAATCAAATTTCGATTCAGGATACAGGTGGGATTGATCACCTAGATTTCGTTACTTTTAACGGTAATATCAGTACCAGCCCTACGCTGTCGCTGTCGTTGTCATCGGGAAATACAGGCTTGACCCGACAAGGCACTAATTTAGTGATTGACATCAATAAAGACGGAATTGTCAGGGCTACGGATGACATTGTAATTGCCGACTTCTTCGGTGCATCGGCGACTGTCGAAGGTGCTGGCTTTATCGAAACTGTGGGCAACCTCTCTGGTACGGAGATTCTCACAGCTAATTTACCAGAGGCCACTGCGCCCACACCCACTGCGCCCACACCCACTGCGCCCACACCCACCGCGCCAACACCCACCGCGCCAACACCCACCGCGCCGACACCCACTGCGCCAACACCCACCGCGCCAACACCGGTTGCACTCCCACCGCTGCCACCCACACCGATACCCACACCGGTTACGACGCCCACACCGGCTACAACACCTACACCCGTTTTCACTCCCGCATCGCCTGTGACGATCGCACTTCCGATCGCACTCACAGTCACAAGCGCACCCGCACCGACAGGCTCAGCGTCAGGGAATATCGGCAGCAACAGCAATGACGTGATTATTGCGATCGACGCTAACAGTCCCGTCTACGGCAACAAAGGCAACGACACCTTAATCGGCAATAGCGAAAACAACACATTCTTCGGAGGCAAAGGAGACGATGCCTTATTGGGCGACGACGGCAACGATCTCCTCTTTGGCAATGACGGCAATGACACCGTGATTGGAGGCGACGGTAACGATATCGAGTTAGGAGGAAAAGGTGATGACTTCTTGTATGGCGGCGGCGGTAACGATGCCATCAGCGGCGATCTCGGCAACAATACGTTAGCCGGCGACGCTGGTAATGACTCCCTGTACGGCGGTAAAGATAATGATGCTTTGCTGGGCGGTACTGGCAACGATTTCCTCTATGCCAAAGAAGGCAACGACATTCTCAGTGGCGTTGACGGAGTTGCTGCTAACCCAGGGCTAGGCGAAATCGATACCCTGATTGGTGCAGAAGGCAATGATACTTTCTTGCTGGGAGATGCCACCAAGTTCTACTACAACGATGGCAACGATACGGGCACTGGCGCAGGCGACTACGCTTTGATTGTCGGTTTCAACCCGAGTGAAGATATCCTGCAACTTCAAGGTGCTCCTAGCACTTACCAGTTAGGTGCTTCGCCCGAAGGATTGCCTGCTGGAACCGCTATTTTCAAGAAGACTTCGGGCGCCGATGAATTGATTGCGATCGTCCAATCAGTTTCTTTCCTGGCTATTGACAGCAACTCTTTGCGCTTCGTCTAAGAGGTGAGGGCGATCGATCGCCCGATCGTTTCTCCAATAGCCTCGGCGGTTGAAACCGCAGCTACACAAACGATGTCCACTCCAAGCGGACTGAAGAATAGAAGTATAAGTCCTGCACCAAACGCAGGACTTTTTTTGGCTGGACGTGCGATCGGCGATCGGCCAAAATTGATTGTCAAAATGCTATACTCAAAATCAGAAAATAGTTGTACAATGTTTTTCTAGTCGTTTTTTACCGATCGGCCTCCACAATGAAACAAGGTGAAAACAGGTAAAAAACACTAAGCGCGGGCGTAATTCAGTGGTAGAATGTCAGCTTCCCATGCTGAACGTCGTGGGTTCGAGTCCCACCGTCCGCTTTGACTGAATTTTCATATTTATATGAAAATTAATTAGTGCTATAAATTCAATCTATGGCTTATTTCTTAACCGCTGCTTTATATAAGTTCGTTGAACTACCTGATTTTGCTGACCTGAAAGCACCGCTACTCGATTGTTGCAACAAAAACAACGTCAAAGGCACTATCTTACTCGCCTCTGAAGGCATTAATGGCACGATCGCAGGCTCATCCGAAGGCGTACACGCAGTGCTGGCATTCTTGCGTAGTGACCCGCGTTTTGCGGATCTTGTACACAAGGAATCTTTCTCGGAAAAAGCACCTTTTTACCGCCTGAAAATACGCTTGAAGCGCGAAATCGTCACGATGGGAGTACCGGACATTAATCCCCGCCTCATGGCTGGCAAATATGTTAAGCCTGATGAGTGGAATAAGCTGCTTGACGATCCCGATGTTGTCGTGGTTGATGTTCGTAACGACTTCGAGGTATCTATGGGTACTTTTGAAGGCGCTATTAATCCAAAAACAAAAAGCTTTTCTGAGTTACCGGAATGGGCGCTGCAAGAAGCTGCTTTACGCGATAAACCCAAAATAGCAATGTTTTGCACGGGTGGTATTCGCTGCGAGAAATCTACGGCTTTTTTGCGTAGTCAAGGTTTTGAGGAAGTCTATCATCTCGAAGGCGGAATTTTAAAATATTTGGAAACAGTGCCGGAAGCAGAAACTCGTTGGGAAGGCGAATGTTTTGTCTTTGATGAACGGGTTTCTGTGGGTCAGGGGTTAAAGCCGGGAAACTATGAACTTTGTCGCGGTTGTCGTCACCCGATTAGTCAGGAAGATAAGGCTTCTGAATTATTTGTACTTGGTGTGAGTTGTCCTCATTGTCATGACTCAAAAACTGAAACCAAAAAACAAGCCTTATCTGAACGTCAACGTCAGATTGAGCTTGCTAAGCGTCGCAACCAAGTACATATAGGCGCGCGCTACGATGCGAAGGAAAAAGTAGATGGTGCGATCGACTAATATTATTATTCACTAAACTCCAAGAAACCCCGTTTCTAGGAAAAATCTTGTTTAGCGACAATAAATCTACGAAAAAACCGGGTTTGGGACCCGAAAAACCCGATCGCGCGATCGACTAATTATATCGTTTCCCGTTGCATCGGCCTAATAAAATCGAGTCAACAGTCAACCGTCAACAGTCAACAATAATTCCGGTGTAACCGGAATTGATATTATATGTCAGCAATATACCCGATTTTGTATTCCTTCCGCCGCTGTCCCTATGCTATGCGCGCGCGCTTGGCCTTGATGGTTAGCAATCGGGTGTGTGAGTTACGGGAAGTTGTTTTGCGAGACAAACCACAAGAAATGTTGGAGGTATCTGCCAAAGGTACAGTACCAATATTAATTGATGTTGACGGGCGGGTACTCGATCAAAGTATCGATATCATGTTGTGGGCATTGAGACAACACGATCCTGAAAAATGGTTGATGCCACAGCAAGGTTCTGTTGCAGAAATGCTGGAACTAATCGCTCTATTTGATGATAGATTTAAATATCATCTTGACCGTTATAAGTACCCCGCTCGTTATCCCGGTGTTGATGCCCAAGTACATCGTTATGAAGGTTCTTTATTTCTCGACAAACTCAACTCACAGTTAAGAGCAACTAAATATTTATTTGGTAACAATGTAGCATTAGCTGATATGGCGATCGCACCTTTTGTTCGTCAATTTGCTCATACCGACCCAGCTTGGTTTAACGAACAGCCTTGGCCACAGCTACAAGCTTGGTTAGCAGGGTTTACAGAGTCTGAAATTTATGCAAGTGTTATGCAGAAATACCCGAAATGGGAATCCGGTAATCCCGGCGTTATTTTTCCTTTCTCGTAATTACTTATTCTTATTCGCTGTCAGCATATTTATTCAATTACTAAAATGTTAGCAATGCTAAACAGATTCCTTTCACAATACCAGATTGACTGTCATGGGACTAGAAAAGTGATCCGCGCAAAAATTGCCGATTGCTAAAAATTTTAACATGAAAGGATTTACTGTATTCTAGTAAATGTTATCACGCTAAAACTATGATTGATGTTGGTTCGTTAGTTCGATCGCCCAGAAACGATTTGGGAGTCGGAAAAGTTGTCGAGGTATCGCGTACCGAGGCGGTAGTTGAATATTTTTGCTCAGTTAAAAACCGCATCCGCAAAACTGTACCCTTGGGCTTGCTGCAAGAAGCCAGACTTCAGCGCCAAACCCGGTGCTACCTCTGGAGTACCACTCAGGAAAGATGGATAATTGGGCGAGTTTATGATTGGGATGAAGATAAATTAGAGTACGAAATTGACCTCCCCGACAGCCAAAGTTTGCAAGCTGTTGAAAGCGAACTTTACGTTCGCTGCAATATCCCGATCGCCGATCCGATCGACATTTTAGCAGTCAAAGGCCAAGAAACGCCGTATTTTCACGATCGCCGATTGGCATTCGTTCAATCTGCGATCGAACAGCGGGCCGTCAGCCGCGGCATGACCGGTTTAATTTCTGCTAACATAGACCTCTATCCGCACCAAGTTGAAGTCGTCCGGCGCGTCCTAGAAGACCCTATCGTGCGCTATTTATTAGCAGACGAACCAGGACTAGGAAAAACAGTAGAAGCCGGGACAATTCTCCGCCAATTTCTGCTAGACGAACCCAACGGGCGCGCGGTTGTTATCGTTCCCAAATACTTGCTCGAACAGTGGCGGCAGGAGTTGGAAAATAAATTCTATTTGTCTCATTTTGCTGACAGAGTGCAGCTTGTTGCTGTTAGCGAAATCAATCAAGTTAGCCGCAACGCTAACCTAGATTTTCTGATTGTTGATGAAGCGCATGATGTGGCAGCAATGGCACATTCGAGCGATCGTACTCAGCAGCAGTCGTTTGAACTTTGTCAGAAACTAGCTCAGAAAAGCAAAAATGTATTGTTATTATCTGCAACGCCAGTTCTCGGCCGCGAGCAAGATTTTCTAACGATGCTGCACTTGCTAGATCCCACAACTTACCGTCTTGATGACCTGGACAGCTTCAAAGAACAGGTGCAAAACCGTCAAGAAATCGGTCGCGCTTTGCTAGATTTTCGAGAAAATGCCAAGCCTGCTGTTTTGCAAGCAAAACTCGCTCAACTTCGCACTATTTTTGCTAAAGATGATTATTTAATCGGCTTAGCAACAGAGTTAGAAGGTTGTTTGAAAACTAAAGAAACCGCCGAACAGGCTCGGCTTGTCCGAAATATCCGCACTCACGTTAGCGATACTTACCGCCTGCACCGCCGCATCCTTCGCAACCGCCGCGATGCGGTTGAGGATGTGATTTTCGACCGAGATGCTGTCCCCAAAACTGAGTATGACCTGAATGATGAACAGTGGTCGGAAATTCAAACCGTACTCGATAAATGGCGCACAGTCGCTCCCAAGTCGAGCGAATATCAGAGAATTTTTCTGCTGTTTTTCCGCGCTTCTGGTACTTGGCTGAATGTTTTAGAACGGGTTGTCAAAGCTCGTTTGCAGAAAAAATCGACTCCAGAACTCGATCGCGAATTTGGACAAAATGACACGGCAATTTTGACCAAAACGGCGCTGTTTCCCGAAGAAAGGGAAATGCTGGAAACCTTGCTCAACACCCTGGAAAAGCCCCAGGAAGGACTCGATCGACTGAGTTTGTTACGAATCGCGATTCTCCGATTTCTCGCAGTTGCTTTGAAGGTTCCGCGCGAGTATCACAGCAAACCTCGCGATTTGCTGTCGAGAATTCAACAGCAAATTAAACGGCCGATTCCGGGCGAGCGTTTTCCGAAGATTGTGATTTTTACCAGTTTTACTGCAACTTGTAAAGAGATTGCGGAAAATTTAGCTAAAATCTTTGGTAAAAATGCGATCGCCAGCCATGACACGAGCAAATCGGCTGATGATGTTGAGGCTAGTCTCAAGCGGTTTAAGACTGAACCGCATTGTTTTATCTTAGTGTGCGATCGATCGGCGGAAGTAGGGGTAAATCTACAAGTGACAGATTGGTTAGTTCACTTCGATTTGCCGTGGTTTCCCAACCAGTTAGAACAAAGACTCGGCAGAGTCGATCGCATTGGCAGCAAAATGGGAGTGCAATTTTGTTTGTTTGCAGGCCCGGATTTGCCAGAGAGTCCCCACGAAGCTTGGTTTCAAGTTTTAAAAGATGGGTTTGATATCTTCAACAAATCTATTGCCAGCCTTCAGTTTTATGCTGAGGAAAAACTTCTCAAACTTGAAGAAAAGTTGTTTGCGGAGGGAGGCAAGGGCTTATCAAGCGAAATCGAAGCGATTAAAACTGAAATCGAACAAGAGAAAATCAAAATTGACGAACAGTACGTTCTCGATGAAATTGATACTCTTGATGACAGCGCATCTCAGTATTTTGAATCTCTCGACAACTGCGATGCTAAGCATAAAGAAATGCAGCGGGCTACTGAAGGTTGGTTGTGTCAAGCTCTTCACTTCAAACAAATCGAACATCCGAGTGTATCGGGGTTGATGCGCTATAAACCTACTCAAAAAACGTTAATTCCCTCGAACGATTTGATGACCAGATTGGTTCCTTATTGCCAGCAATATGGTAGTTACAATCGCCGGATTGCTTATCAGAATGCGGATGTTGCTCTTTACCGCATTGGTGAGGGATTGATCGATGCACTTGGCTCTTATATTCGCTGGGACGATCGCGGTCAAGCTTTTGCCATGTGGCGGCATGATGAAACTTGGGATGCTGCGCCCGGGAAGGAGTGGTTTGGCTTTCAGTTTAATTATTCAATCCAGACTGATGTGCAGCCGGCCGAGCAAGTTTTGCAAGCACAAAATATCGAAAATTACAACTTGAAAGCTTTGCAGCGCCGCGCTGATTCTTTGTTTCTGCCCATTTTTGAAACTGTGTTTGTAGATGCTCGCAGCGAAGAAATGTCTCTAGTGGAAGATGCGGAAATTCTGGCGATTTTGCAGCGGGCTTATAAGGGGAAAGGCGGGCAGAATCGGGATTACAATTTGTCGAAAAATCGCACGTCGCTGATTGACAGTTTTGTCGATCCGCTAGAATGGGATGATTTTTGTCAAAAGGGACGGGTGGTATCGGAGAAATTGCTGCGCGGGCGATCGGCTTTTGTGGAAATGTGCGATCGATCTGCTGTCACGGCTGCTATCCAACTCGAAAACCGGGTGAATCAATTGCAGTTGCGCTTGAATCGACTTTCTAAATCCGAACAACTTTTAGAATCGGTTTTAGCTGAGGAAATCAGTACGGAAAGTTTGTTGAGTCAAGCGGTGTTAGATGGTATTCGCCGCCCAAATCTGACTCTCGAATCTGTTGGATTTATTGTGATTTCTGGGCGTCCTCCTTTACAGGAGGATGAGGGGTAATTTGTTTGGGAGGGCGATCGCTCTTTTTGACCCGATTCGGAAGCACAGGCGAGACGCCCGTGCCACGATGGAGGGATATGGATAAAAGGGCGATCGCGCTGGGCGTTGCTGAATAACGGTATGATTTCCGGCAGATCCCCGGCTTCTGAATCAAATTCAGTTACTGAAAATCCGAGTGGCAAGAAAGAAGTCGGGGATCTGGTTTGTGTTTTCATACTTCGGATCAGCAACGCCGAAAAAGTTATGTTGCGGATATATGACACTTAATCAACCTCTAAATGCAGTTTGAGAGCACCATTTACCAACTGCATGATTTCCTCACTCAAACTTCCTACTACATCGCTGCTGATGCGCTGTTTAGAAATTGTCCGTACTTGCTGTGCTTGCACTTTAGAAGGTTTGGGCAAACCGCTATCCTCTGGATTTAGCAACACCTCGTGCATGGTAGACACGGGTTATATTAGAGGTAATTGGTAGAATTGTAACTGTATTGGCAGCACGGTTATTAGCGTCATTGCTCACCACCAATACGGGACGGCGTTTATCTATCTCAGAACCAACCGTAGGACTGAGATTAGCGTAGTAAATTTCACCACGTTTCATCTGTCAATCCATCGCCAACTGTTACATCCCAAGCGGAGTCTACTTCACTAGATGCTTGTCGGTAAGCAGATTCTAATTCTTGATTTCGCAGCAATTCCAAAGCTACTTCAATTACTTGGGAGGGCGATTTGCATCCTTTAGCAATTTTGTAAGTTTCAATAAACTTTAGTAGCGATTGTGATAAGGAAATTGATATTTTTTCAGCTTGCATTAGCTTAGCAATTGGTAATTACAAAGATTTTTACTCAATTATAGCACAAGCAGTAAACCAGAGTAAATTTTACTATTTACATCGCGATCACCCTTTTTGTGGCAAGATGGATGAAAGGGATTCGCACTTACCGACTAAACCTCTTCAAAAATTGCCCCTCGCTGCTGTAAATTCACCTGCATCTCCTCCTCCATTCCTGAATTGTTCCCGAATCTGGCTGACTCGACATTCGCACCGCTGAAATTAGTATTTGTTAAGTTCACTTCCAGCAGATTTGCGCCACTCAAATTGGCACCGCTGAGGTTAGCTAAAGCTAGACTTGCTTTATGCAAATCTGCACCGCTTAAATCAGCATTTCCTAAGAAAGCGCCACTCAAATCTGCACCGCCGAATTTGGCATTTTGCAGGTTGGCGTCGCTGAAATCGGCATCGTTTAAGGTTGCACCCCGGAAATTTACCCGATCGAGATTTGCGCTGCTAAAATCCACTGCACTTAAAGTCGTTCCGCGCAAGCTGCTACCCGCGAAATCTAGTGCTGGATTGAGATTGGCGATTTTTGCCAACTCCACAAAGGTGTCGGTTTCAGCGGAAATAATGCGATCGACCATTTCCTGCAATTGGGATTCAGCTTCCGGGACAATTTCCACTTCGCGCGGTTCAACCGGAGGTAAATTGTAGGACAATAGCGCCCAACTGAGGGCAGGTTGGAGTTTATGTTGTTGCAAGTATATAGTCAGGATTCTTTCTAAAACAGAATGTTGATTTGGCGTGATATCGTGCGGCCACAAACCCTCCGCATCTGTGAGATTAATATCTTCTTTAGCAACCTCAAAAGCGGCTGCCATCCGAAATTCTTTGCCAGAAATTTCTCCCAGCTTAGCATTTTTTAGCAAACCTTTTAATACTGATTTGCCCTGTTCTACTGAAAAAATCCAAGCTGGCGTTGTATCATCGCTGATTGTGGAAACGTGACAAAATATGCTCTCTGTCTCCTTAATTTTTTCCGCCTTCTCCTCGCCCTGAAATCCCCGCTGACTTTCGGTTACTAAATTTTCTGCACTGCTTTGAATGGGCAGAGTTTCTTGAATTGGCAAAAGCTTGAAAGAACCGACTAACTGACGTGAGGCTACGGGTATTTCGCAGTTTTCTAGATAGAGTTTGAGCGTTCCGCCTTGCAGACCAAATTTGACGCGGCCACCGAGTAGCGGTTCCCAATGCTCGTTAAAATTCAGGCTCAAGTGAATGTCTAGCTGCTGGGTTTGGGCTGCAACCGATGGCAGGGGAATTGCTTCTAATTGCATCCACAAGCAATCTGGGTATTTGTTGTGAGACTCTAGCGAGCGCATATCGGGTAGAATTGCTGGCACTACCAGCCTGTAATTGATATTTAAATTAGTTTATCATCTCTATTTTATCACTATACAGCTTTTTTTTGTGGACACAATTGTAAATTTTGTTTAATTTGAGCTGCAACTCATTAGTTTTGCTGAATTTGGCTTTTTACCCAATTCCGAAATGCTTTCACTAATTCCAAATATTCCATTGTTTCTGCTTGTTCCAAAAATCTGACAATCTCTAATATCGGTAAGCTGGGAAATGCTAAACTTATCTCGCCCTCAACGTATTCTCCATTTTCTAATCTGTTGATTCTGAGCCGCGATCCATTATAAATCCAAACTTCCGGCACTCCCAGATCCGCATAAACCTGTAAGCTATTTTCGGAACGACTGGTAATATCAATTTCTACCACTAAATCCGGCGGCGGATCTTGATTCATGTCGATTCTTTTTTTGCCTTTAACTGCACTAACATTTTGGATGTAAAAACATTCATCAGGTTCTACACCGCTCAGTTCAGGGCGCTTGAAAGTTGTTGAACCCCGGGGGGCAATGTTGAGTTCCAATTCTTCTGCTAGGGTTTCAACAAATCGACCCATTACTTTTTTGTAAAGTTCGTGTTCTGGGGATGGTACCATAATTTTCAAATTGCCGCGATTATATGTCAGTCGAATTTGCCGATCGCCAATTTCGGCAAGCAAAGTTTCGTAGGTTTGCCAACTGATACCCGATAGTTGGACAATTTGTTCGGGCGGGGAGAGAGTTTTAGCTGTCATAGTGCTACTTTGGTGAAGAGTTCGTAGGCCGGGGCCGGGGCGTAGCCATCGCACTTTTGCATTATATCATCGAAGGAAGCTTAGGCTGGAAATACCGAAGACAAATCTAGAGACAACTCTGGAAAACCCGGAATTACCACCGTCTGATTTGGCAAAACAACTCGTTGCAATTGATAACTATAACTCCCGTTTTGTTTCTGATAAGGTTCGCTGTGCATTTCCAGTTGATTATCAACCAAATTAAATATCCAATAATTAGAAATCCCAGTCTCAGCATAGAGAGGCAACTTGGTTGTGCGATCGTACTTCAACGTAGAATCCGAAACCTCAATTACCAACAAAATATCAGCAGGCTGCGGGTGAGAAGATAAATAATTGTCATCACGATTGCGAGCAATCACAACATCAGGCTCTGGTTCGCTATCATCAGACAAAATAATTGGCTCTTGTGCGCGCACGCGAGCGCGTCTTGCCAGTAAAATGATTAACTCCTCAACTAAAAGACTGTTACAAAAAGAGTGCAGCCTACCTTTAGCAGACATAATGATAATTTCTCCGCGAATCAATTCAACTCGGTCATCGGGGGCGAAAAATCCCAGTTCTCCCAAACGGTGATATTCGGCGATCGAGAATCGTTTTGCAGTTACGGCAGTCATAGCTTTTATTACCCTCTACAATTACCAACATTTCCAATTCTACTCAAAAAATCCACCCCGTGCGGTCAATTCAACCTTCACGGCGTCAGAAATTCCCAGACAACCAAAAAACTTCGCATTTTTAACCACCGTATTTTTTAAATCAGCGCGGCTCAAATCAGCCCCGTTTAAATTCGCACCACTCAAATTAACACCGCTTAAATCAGCATTCTTCAAATCAGTATTTGTCAAATTTGCATTTACTAAAATCGCATTCGGTAAATAAGCACTGCTCAAATTGGCGCCGGTTAAATTTGCACCGCTCAAATTCGCACGGGGCAGCTTTGTCCGCAAATCAGCACCGCTCAAATTGGCGCTGCTGAGTTCAGCATCCCGCAAATTAGCATTGCACAAATTAGCATCAATTAAAATAGCAGCGCTCAGCAAAGCACCGCTGAGATCGGCCAAAGTCAAATCTGCCCCTCGAAGGTTGGTTTCGCGCAAATCAGCACCGTTAAAATCAGCGTAGTGCAAGTCAAAACCGCTTAAATTAGCCCCAGCAAAATCCTCAATCGGATTCAAACCAACTGTTTCTGCAAGTTGTACAAAACTCTTATTTTTATCAATTAAAAACAGTTCCCGGACGATCGCCAATTGCTGCTGTCGGTAATCGTCGGCCTTCTCGTAATCTGCTAAATACTTATAAGCAAGCTTCAAATTCTTGAGGGCATTGCGCTCAATGCGATCGTCCTTGCAGGCGCGCGCGATCGACAACTGCTCGTGATAGCATTCGATCGCACCAGGCAAATCTCCCTTAGCATCGTAAGCTAGCGCCAAATTGCCCAAAGTTTCCAACTCAGAGCGCCCGTCGCCAGTGTCCCGCGCGATCGCCAAACGCTGTTTCTGGTAATCAATAGCACCAGAAAAATCCTCCAGAGCACAGCTAGCATTGCCCAGATTTCCCAAAGCATTAGCCTCGCCCCGGCGATCGCCAATTTCCCGCGCTAACACCAAATGCTGCTGGTAGCAGTCGATCGCCTGAGCATAATTTCCCAGCGCTTCGTAAGCTACGCCCATATTACCCAGCGCCGCACCCGATCGGCGCTTATCGTCCATTGAGCGATACAGCGCCAGCGCTTCCTGCCAAGAACCCAGCGCCGCCTCAAATTGACGCGCCTGATATTGCGAAATCCCCTGCTTGATTAGCTCGCTAGCTTGTTCGCTCATAATGTCAAAATTAGTTAATAACTAAAGTTGATATTAATCGACTCAAAGCGGTAATTGCTAATCGGTAATCAGTAATCGGGGATCGGTATGGCAAATCCCCCTCTCCCCCCTCCGTATTTTCACGTCCGTGCAAAAAAAAAGACAAAAAAAAGAGAGAGCTACCTAAGTAACTCTCTCTGCCATCAGGGTGCATCTACATAACACAATATAACACGGTCGGCATGAGGGGTGTCACCCCCAAACGTGAAGATGTTGTAAAGAAATGTAGATTAATTATAAAGTTACGAGCCAGGGATCGCGGCGAGTTCAGGAAAAACCGCTCGCCCGCCGCTGTATCCGCTACACGCCCCCCTTAAAAACTGCTTAACCTGGGCCGTTAAGCTTCGCCGCCAGCAGCTCATTGGTCAATTTTGGATCGGCCCGGCCGCCCGTTTCCTTCATCACCTTGCCCACAAAAAAGCCCAGCAGCTTAGTTTTACCGCCTCGGTACTGTTCGAGCTCCTTGGGATTGGCGGCTAACACGGCATCGATCGCTCGATCGATCGCCCCTGTATCCGAAATTTGAATCAAACCCTTGCTCTCAACGAACTTCTGAGGCGAACCACCGTTTGCCAGCAACTCCGGCAAAATATCCTTAGCGATTTTGCCACTGATCGTACCGGCCTCAATTAGTCCCAGCAGTTCGGCTAAATCCTGCGGTTGGAAAGGAATTTCTGCGATCGCCAGTTTCTCATTTTTCAGATAAGCAGTAATATCGCCCATCACCCAATTCGCAGCTTGTTTAGCCACAGCACCGGCCGCGATCGATTTTTCAAAATACTCCGCCACCGCTTTGTCGTCAGTCAGCACCCGCGCGTCATAGGGAGAAAGACCGAGCTCAGTTTCGTAGCGATTGCGCTTCATTGCTGGCAATTCCGGCAGTTGAGCTTTCCAATCCTCTAATTGCTCGGCAGAAACTTTGATCGGAGGCAAATCCGGTTCCGGGAAATACCGATAATCGCTGGCACCTTCCTTAACCCGCATACTGAAAGTACACTGCTTGTTTTCATCCCAAAGCCGGGTTTCTTGGACGATGGTTTCGCCATTTTCCACAGCTTGAATTTGCCGCTCGATCTCGTAATCGATCGCCCGTTCGATCGCATTAAAAGAGTTCATATTTTTAATTTCCACCTTCGTGCCGAACTCTTTTCTGCCCACGGGGCGCACCGAAATATTCACGTCGCACCGCAGCGAACCTTCCTGCATATTCCCGTCGCCAACACCGATGTAGCGCACGATCCGGCGCAATTCTTGACCGTATTCGGCTGCTTCCGCGCCCGATCGCAAATCCGGTTCCGAAACAATTTCGATTAGAGGCACACCGGCGCGGTTGTAATCCACCATTGAATAAGTTGAACCGCTGAGCCGATCGCTACCGCCGTGAACCAATTTTCCGGCATCTTCCTCCATGTGCAAGCGAGTGATCCCGATTTTTTTTCTAGTAGAATTTCCCGTCTCATCCACCAGTTCAATTTCTAGCCAACCGTTAGTAGCGATCGGCAAATCGAACTGAGAAATTTGATAATTTTTCGGCAAATCGGGATAGAAATATTGCTTGCGGTCAAACTTACTGTAAGGTGCGATGGAGCAGTTGAGAGCCAGCCCTGCTTTCACCGCATACTCCAGCACTTTTTGATTTAATACTGGCAACACTCCAGGCATTCCCATACAAATTGGGTCAATGTTAGTATTTGGAGCATTGCCAAATTCTGTAGAAGAACTGGAGAAAATTTTAGTATTCGTACTCAATTGACAATGAGTTTCAAGACCGATAATGGCTTCGTACTGAGTTCGGTTTTTTATCGAAGAAGGTGCAGCAGCAGTCATAAGCGATTTAAAAGACTGAATAACTTTAGATTATATTTTAGCTTTTTATTGACCAAAGTGAGTGGGGATTATTTGTAGGTAGCGGCGGTTTCATGGGTGTCAGCAAGCGCGTCAAACCCTTAGTTCGGCAGGTTTAAACCCCTGCCGGAATCTGCTGGAAAAGCGCCTTTCGTTTAGTAGAGACAGGGATCGGCACACAAAATACCCTGCTACAGAGTTGCGATGCGAGCGAGGCCCAGATCCACACCAATCTCCTTTTGATCGCCCCCAAACAACAACTCTATGCAAAAATATACTTAGCGCCTGCTCCTGCCCGCACCCTTCCCTTACGCAGGAGAGTTTTAGATCGATCCACCACAATTGCCGATCGATCTGCACCCCAAATCCTTTGACTGGCAGCCTTTAATAACGCCGCCCGCCTCCAACGATCGGCTCCACGCACACACTAAAAATTAAAAATGTATAATTTAACAGGAAATTACATATTTTTATTTTTTAAGCTTTAATTTTGAATTCTCAAAGTAACACTTGCCTAAGTGTCAAAACTATGCCTGAAATTCCAGTTGAAAGTGCCAAACTGTTTCAGAACAGCATCACTGAGCTAGAGCAGGCGGAATCAGCCCTCGAACTCGCTTGGAACGAACTCGAAAAACAAACAGCAGAAACCATTGCTCACATTGCCAAAGCCGGCTCAGCAAACACACAGGAACTCAGCGACCGCTTGGTCGGGGCGAAGCAACTCCGGCAGCAACTTCAAACTCAAATAAAAAAAGCCAACTCGCGACGGGAATTTCACCTAGAAAACTCCCCAATGGCCGTTATAGAGTGGGACAAAGAATTTCGGGTAGTGCGCTGGTCGCCAATGGCAGAACAAATATTTGGCTGGAGTGCAGCAGAAGTAATCGGCAAATACTGGCACGAATGGTCAATAGTTCATCAAGAAGACTTCGAGCAAATGTGCGCCGTCACCAATCAACTGTTACACAACAGAGAAACCCGCAACATTTGCCGCAACCGCAACTATACCAAAGATGGCTCGATAATTTACTGCGAATGGTACAATTCTGCACTCATCGATGAATCGGGGGCAGTAGTTTCAATTCTATCTTTTGGTAGAGACATAACCAATTGCCACCGCATTCAAGAAGAACTGCACCGACGCGAAAAAGCTTTCAGCACCCTAGCGGAAAATGCGACCGATATCATCGCCAGGTTTGATCGAGAATTCCGCCACATTTACATCAACCACGCAGTAGAATCAGCAACCGGAAAAACCCCCGCACAATTGATTGGCAAGAGTTATAGAGAATCAGGAATGCCACCACACTTGTGCGACCTGTGGGACGAGACTTTTTTGAAAGTTTTTGGCACCGGCAAACAAGAAACCATAGAATTTGAGTTTCCCACTCCCGATGGCATAAAACATTACCACTGTCGAGTCATTCCCGAATTTGCTGAAGACAATTCAGTCGAAACACTTTTATCCATTGCCCGCGACATCACAGAACTCAAACAAGTAGAATCGCAGTTGCGACAAAGCGAATCCAAATTTAAAGCCATAGTTGATTCTAACATGATCGGCCTAATTTTTTGGGATCTTAACGGCAGCATTACAGATGCCAACGCCGCTTTTTTAAACACGGTAAATTATACGCGGGACGATCTGCTTGCAGGAAGAGTTAACTGGCAAGAAATGACACCGCCAGAATACGTGCGTTTAGATACAGAAAAAGTTGCCGAGCTGAAGGCCAGAAATACGGTTGTTCCCTTTGAAAAAGAATTTATACGCTCCGATGGTAGCCGCGTTCCTGTGCTACTGGGTAGCACATTTTTAGAAGGAACGAAGCAGTTAGGCGTCAGTTTTGTGCTGGACTTAAGCGAGCGCAAGCAGGCAGAATGGGAACTGCAAAAACATCAGCAACTTTTAGAGAGTATTGTTACCACAATACCTAACTTTCTCTACATTTACGATGCCGTAGAAAACAAAAATATTTATGCAAATGAATCGATCACAGCCATGCTGGGATACACTCCCCAAGAATTGCAAGATTTGGGTACAGACGCTCTCGCTAACTTAGTTCATCCCGAGGATCTGTTAAAGCTAATTACAGGTATGGAGCGGCTCAAACGCAGCAGTAATCCCTATGAAACGGATGACATAGACTACAGAATCAAACACAAAAATGGGGAATGGCGCTGGGTGCACGATCGCTCTAAAATTTTCAAAAGAACCCCAGACGGACAAATTTTACAATTTATCGGTTCCGTACTTGACATCAGCGATCGCAAAGAAGCCGAAGAATCATTAAAACAGCAAAAAGAACTGCTGCAAACTATCTTCGACAACGTGCCGATCATGCTCGCTTTCTTAGATAAAAACGGTCAAATAAACTGGGTAAACCACCACTGGGAACAAGTGCTCGGCTGGAGTTTTGCAGAAACCAAAGCTCGCGATATGTTGGCAGAATTTTATCCGCAGCCGGAATACCGCAAATACGTCTTGGACTTCATCCAAGCAGCAACTCAGAACTGGAGCGATTTCAAAACAAAAGTTAGAGACGGGCGAATTATCGACACTTCTTGGGCAAATGTTCACCTTTCCGACGGCAGTTGTATCGGCATTGGTCAAGATATCACCGAACGCAAACGAGTAGAAGCGGAACTCAAAGAACTCAACGAAACTTTAGAAGCTCAAGTCGCCCAGCGTACCGCAGAATTAGAGACTTTTTTTGATGCTTTGCCCGATCGCATTTTTGTGGTCGAACGCAAAAATATGCGCCAGCCTTTTGTCAACAAAACTATTGCCAAAATTTGCGGTTTTAACAGCAGCAAAGAGATGCAGGGCAAAACAGTTTTTGAATGTTTTTCCCCCGAACTCGCAGAACGATTTTGCCGGGAAAATTTGCAGGTATTTGAAACAGGCGAAACTCTGCACTTTCAGGAAAAGTTCGTGAGTTACGGTGGCAATTCCTACTATGATACTTTTAAAATTCCCCTGAGAAATCTCGATGGTGAGGTTTATGCTTTAATTGGCACTTCTCGCGATATCACTGAGTTGGTAGAGACAAAACAAGCTTTGTCAGAACGCACAGAGCAATTAGAAGCTGCCAATCAAGAATTAGAATCTTTTTCTTACTCAGTTTCCCACGACTTGCGCGCACCTTTGCGACACATTTCAGGTTTTGTAGAAGCGTTGAAGCAGCGGCTAGAATTAACTGAGGCTTTGAGCGATCGCAAAATAGTTCACTATATGGAAGTAATTGAAGACAGCAGCCAAAAAATGAGCCTGTTGATTGACGGTTTGCTCGCCCTGTCGCGGGTGAGTCGCACCGAGTTGAGGAAAATTCCGATCGATCTGAGCCGTTTGGTACAAAATGCGATTAAATTGACTAAACCACCAACCGTCGCACATCCGACCCAAACTCCCCACAGCGTTGAATTTGCAGTCGGAAATTTACCGACGGTAATGGGAGATCCAACCTTGCTGCAACAAGTGTTCAGCAACTTGATTAGCAACGCCGTCAAGTTCAGCCGAGGACGCACTCCGGCTACAATAGTTATTGAGGGTTTACCTGATGGGACGATTTTTGTCAAGGATAACGGGGTGGGTTTTCCGATGGAATATGCCGATCGCCTGTTTGCAGCCTTTCAGAGGCTGCACTCCCAGAGAGAATTTGAAGGTACGGGCATTGGTTTGGCGATCGTCCAGCGGATTATTCACCGCCACGGCGGCACGGTTTGGGCCGAAAGCCTACCTAGTCAAGGAGCCACCTTTTACTTTAAACTAGGGCAAACAATCTCAAACGGTAGTATAGATTCGTAAGTTAAGTGTATAAGAGTTTTAAATTCTGAATTTAAAACTCTTATACACTTAAATAAGTCACAATCCATGAGAGCATCAGAATTTTGGTGTGACAGGAATGTTCACTTCGTCAGGGATGGAAGCGAAAGATCTAGGCTTGGCAGTGCAAGATGCTCGTACTCCTAAAAAACGCTCTTTAAAAAATTGGGATGATCCCCAATCGGTTCTGTCAGCCCTCGACGGCCGGTGCTAAATAAAAGTTTTGAGAGTAGAGTATATAATTGATTTTGCTAAAAATATCGAGATAAAATTAACAAGCAAATTCCGTCTAATAAATTACTAGCAACAACACGAATAACCAATTGAAAACCTACCCAATACCTTATGTTAGATATAAATCAGACCAACTATCTACTAAAAATGGTAGCGGAATCAACATTAAACTTGTTGATTATCGAAGACATGGCAGAAGATATGGAATTAATAGTGCTCGCCTTAGAAGCGGGGGGGGTAAATTTTAAGTGCGACACGGCAGAAACAGCAACAGAGTGCAGAAAAATGCTCGAAAATTGCAAGTACGATGCTGTACTTTCAGATTACCGACTCCCCGGTTTCAACGGTTTAGAAGTGTTGAAATTAATGCAGGAATTAGGGCAAGACATACCCTTGATTTTAGTAACGGGAAGTTTGGGAGAAGAAGCGGCAGTAGAGTGCATCAAAGCCGGAATGACCGATTACGTATTAAAAGGGCGGCTGTTTAGGTTGCCAACAGTTTTAGAACGATCGCTCCAAGAATACAAAATGCGGCGCCAGCAACAAGAAGCGATCGCCCAAATTCAGCGGCAAGCTCAGCGAGAAGCGATCGTCAACCGCATCCTCCAAGCCATGCGCTTCACCCTTGTACTCGACGAAGTGCTGCAAACCACCGCAGATCAACTGCACGAAGCTTTAGACATCACCGCCTGCGCGATCTTGCAGCCAGATGCTGAAGGCGGCATCAAAGTTCGATACATCAGCAAAGCATCCAACAGAGAAAGGTTTGTCGGGCTAAATTGCAAAGTGGCCGAGCACTACCGATCCGGGCTCGCGGCCGGGGAAACCTTGATCATCGACGAGTTATCAACACTGTGCCCGTCCCTGCAAGAATCAGCAGAGTTGGTAGGGTTTCGCTCCGTCGCGATCGCCCCACTGCTCTACCAGCAGTCATTTTTGGGAGGAATTAGCCTCTATCAGTGCGATCGGGCGCGCTCTTGGAGCATCGAAGAACTGTCGCTACTCAAAGCCATAGCCGATCAGTGCGCGATCGCGATCCACCAAGCCGAACTCTACCAACAAGCCCAAACCGAACTGGCAGAACGCAAGCGCGCCGAAGCAGCAGTCTGCGGCATCCAGCAGCAGCTAGCCACAATGGCAGCCAACATTCCCGGCTCAGTCTACCGCACCGTGCTGCATCCAGATGGCACAATGTCCATGCCCTACATCAGTCCGGGCGTGCGCGAAGTTACTGGGTTCGGGGCCGAAGAAGTGATTTCGCACCCAGAACTCTTGACCGAAATCATCCATCCAGAGGACAAAAGCTCGTGTGACAGCAGGGTAGCAGCATCAAGAGCGAGTCTTTTGCCGTGCGATCGCCAGTACCGCATCGTTCTGAGATCTGGGGAGGTCAAGTGGGTGCAAGACAGCGCTAAATTTTCCAAAAACGAAAACGGCGACATAATTATAGACGGAGTAGCCCTCGACATCAGCGATCGCAAACAAGCAGAATCAGCCCTGCGCCAAAGCGAACAGCGATTTCGCTCGCTGATTGAAAATGCCACAGACATCACGATCATTCTCGACGCCGAAGGAATCTTCCGCTACATCAGCCCTTCCGTCAAGCGAATTTTAGGATACCCGCCCCACCAGGCGATCGGCCGCAGCGCCTTAGAAATAGTTCACCCCGACGACTGCGCCACGATCACCGAAACCCTCCACAAAGCCATTGAAAACCCCAAAAGAAGCCAGTCCCCTGTTGAGTACCGAGTCCGCCACCGCAACGGTTCCTGGTGTTATGTAGAAGCTGTAGCCACCAACTTGCTGTACGATCCCGCAGTCGAGGGAATCGTGATTAACTGTCACGACATCACTCAGCGCAAACTCGCCGAAGAACAACTGCTGCACGATGCTTTTCACGACGCCCTCACCGGATTGCCCAACCGATCGCTATTTACCGATCGACTGGAACACGCTCTGAGGATGGCAAAACGGCGCAAAGACTACTTGTTTGCCGTGCTGTTTCTCGATTTAGATAGATTTAAAGTAGTCAACGATTCCCTCGGCCACGCCATCGGCGATCAACTGCTAGTATCGATCGCGCGGCGTCTGGAAGCTTGTCTGAGGGTCGGAGATACCGTGGCCCGCCTCGGAGGAGACGAGTTTGTGCTGTTGCTAGAAGACATCGAGGGCATCAATGAAGCTACCACCATTGTCAACCGCCTGCAAAAGAAAATCACCTCCCCTATCCTTCTAGACGGACACGAAGTATTTATCACCGCCAGCATCGGCATAGCTTTGAGTTCTGGCGAATACCTGGAACCGACAACCCTGCTGCGCGACGCCGACACAGCAATGTACCGCGCCAAAGAACTCGGCAGAGCCCGACACGAAGTTTTCAACAGTTCCATGCACGCCCACGCTTTGCGGCTGTTGCAGCTAGAAAACGACCTGCGGCGGGCGATCGAATCAATTAGAGAGCCGGGCACAGAAGAAGACTTTCCGCCATCCTCCGAATCAGCCTTACCTCCCTTATCCCCAGCGCCCCAGTTTATTATTCACTACCAGCCGATCGTGTCGATCGCCACTAACACAATTACCAGTTTTGAGGCCCTAGTGCGCTGGCAGCATCCAGAACGCGGCTTAGTTTCCCCCGGCGAATTCATCACCATCGCCGAAGAAACCGGCTTGATCGTACCCCTCGGCCGCTGGGTACTCCGCACAGCTTGCCACCAAATCCGCCAGTGGCAGCAGCTATTTCCCAACCACCCCCCCTTGAGCGTTAGCGTCAACATTTCTGTCAAACAGTTTTCTCAGCCAGATTTAATCGAATACATCGACCAAGTTCTCGCAGAAACTCACCTCGACGGCAGCAGTTTAAAACTAGAAATTACCGAAAGCGTACTCATAGAAAATTCCGAATCAGTAACAGCTATGCTGGTGCAGCTCAGAACCCGAAACATACACTTGTGCATTGACGACTTCGGCACCGGCTATTCATCGCTTTCCTACCTGCACCGCTTCCCCACCAATACCTTAAAAATAGACCGCTCTTTTGTTAGCAGGATGGGAGGTGAGTTCGATTTCAGTAAAGGAGGCATTGACCCCACAGAAATTGTGCGGTCGATAGTTACTTTGTCCCACAATTTAGGCATGGATGTAGTAGCCGAAGGAGTCGAAGAATCCTCGCAACTATCTATACTAAAAGGGTTAAAATGTGAGTACGCCCAGGGATTCTTTTTCTCAAAGGCAGTAGACTCTCAAACAGCAGCAGCCCTAATCCGACAGCAAGCAGAAAATCAGAATTTGCTGACATTTAGTTTGTTAGAGAAAGGTCATTAAAAAAACACGGCACTTTGTGAGTCCCGTTTCAGCATAAAATCTTAAAATATTTTAAAGCTGTGCCTAACTGGCTGCAGTTAATAACTACGGCATCCAAATCATTATGACTATTGGCTACCTCGCACTCGTTCTCCACGCCCACTTGCCTTTTGTCCGCCACCCCGAAAGCGACTACGTTTTAGAAGAAGAATGGCTGTTTGAGGCGATCGCGGAAACCTACATTCCCCTGCTGCAAGTCTTTGAAGGGCTCAAGCGCGACGGCATCGACTTTAAAATTACCATGAGCATGACGCCGCCCTTGGTGGCAATGCTGCGCGATCCCTTGCTGCAAGACCGCTTCGACGACCACTTGGCTAAACTCGAAGAATTAGCCGATCTCGAAATGGAACACAACAGCGGAAACGGCCACCTCCGCTATTTGGCAGAACATTACGCCGCCCATTTCTCTCAAGTCCGCAACTTTTGGGAAAAGTACGATCGAGATTTAGTCAAAGCTTTCAAAGAACACCAAGATACCAACAACCTCGAAATCATCACCTGCGGTGCCACCCACGGCTACCTACCGCTGATGAAAATGTACCCCGAAGCAGTTTGGGCACAAATTCAAGTAGCTTGCGACAACTACGAAGCAAACTTCGGCCGCCGACCAAAAGGAATTTGGCTGCCCGAATGCGCCTACTACGAAGGCTTAGAGAGGATGTTAGCCGACGCCGGCCTCCGCTACTTTCTCACAGACGGTCACGGCATCCTCTACGCCCGCCCGCGTCCCCGCTACGGCAGCTACGCCCCAATTTTCACCGAATGCGGAGTAGCAGCCTTCGGCCGGGATCACGAATCCTCGCAGCAGGTTTGGTCTTCGGAAGTCGGCTATCCCGGCGCAGCCGAATACCGCGAATTCTACAAAGATTTGGGCTGGGAAGCTGACTACGACTACATTAAGCCCTACATCATGCCCAACGGCCAGCGGAAAAATACCGGGATTAAATATCACAAAATCACCGGTCGCGGATTGGGTTTAGGCGATAAACAGTTGTACGATCCTTACTGGGCACGGGAAAAAGCAGCCGAACACGCCAGCAACTTTGCTTTCAACCGGGAACGCCAAGTCGAACACCTCAACGGCATTATGCAGCGTCCGCCGATTATTGTTTCGCCTTACGACGCCGAACTTTTCGGCCACTGGTGGTACGAAGGGCCTTGGTTCTTAGATTACCTGTTCCGCAAGAGTTGGTACGACCAAAATACCTACGAGATGACGCACTTAGCCGATTATTTGCGGGGAAATCCGACTCAGCAAGTTTGCCGCCCGTCTCAGTCTAGCTGGGGTTTCCGGGGTTTCCACGAATATTGGCTCAACGATACCAATGCTTGGATTTACCCGCACTTGCACAAAGCTGCGGAACGGATGATTGAGTTGGGAAGCATGGAACCTGCGGATGAATTGCAGTGGCGGGCTTTGAACCAGGCGGCGCGGGAAGTGCTGCTAGCTCAATCGTCTGACTGGGCGTTTATCATGCGTACAGGAACGATGGTGCCCTATGCAGTGCGACGGACTCGATCGCATTTAATGCGCTTTCACAAGCTTTACGATGAAGTGAAAGAAGGGAAAGTTGATTCGGGTTGGTTGGAGAAGGTTGAGGAGATTGATAATATTTTCCCTGAAATTAACTATCGCGTTTATCGATCGCTTTAAGCCTCGTTTCCCCTCCCATCCTGTCCCCCCAGCCCTGCTTAAGGGAGGGACAGGATGTTAATTAAAATTAGGTAGGCGTTGCTGAATCAAGGTACGATCAACTTATAATGCGAGCGCGGACGCAGAAAATGATTGCTTTAATTTGGATAGGGAATTGGAACATCTGCAAATTTTAGAAGCGTGAATTAGTAATTGAATTGAATATCTTAGAAAGTGGTTGTCTAATTTAGAATAACAAGACTTTTTCGTTTTATACGCGCTATCCGGGTGCCTTAATCTTGTATTTTTACCCTCAACTCTTATCATATAGCAATCCTTGCAAGAGTTATAAATTTTAGAATTACTATATTTGTCAAATCTTTATCATATTAATAATTGTAACATATTAGTATTTCCAATCAATGAAGCGATAGTTGGTGTAAAATATAAATTATTGTTAATAATTGCCAAAAGATATGGGTTTAAGATGAAGTGAAATTAATAATTGTAATTTTTGTTTAAATATTGTTAGATAAGTTAATAATGCGTGTTAGTCAAACAACTTAACTAAGCGGTATAAATAATTTAAAGTTATAGTGAAATGAGCAGCCTGTACAGCAGTTAACTTCACACAACCTTTAAAATATGCGAATTTAAGTATTTACACGGCAAAAAATGGCGACAAACATGGGACGATATTTGCACGTACTGAAATTGTTCTGGGGTGCGGCGATCGCAGCGGAACTAGAATACCGAATCAACTTTGTCCTCGCGACTCTCAGCAGCCTCGGAAATCTTGCGGGCAGCTTGTTTGGGCTATTTTTGTTCTACCGTACCGGCTACAGGTTTGCGGGCTATTCATGGGAAGAGGCTTTAGTTGTACTCGGTATTTTCACGATTTTGCAGGGGTTTTCGTCAACTTTTCTCGCGCCAAACCTCAGCCGTATTGTCGATCGAGTGCAGCAAGGTACTCTCGATTTCGTACTCCTCAAACCCATCAGTTCCCAATTTTGGCTATCTGCAAACACAGTTTCGCCTTGGGGAATCCCAGATTTAATCTTCGGCACCGTATTGCTGCTGTATGCTGCTAACAAGTTGGGAGTAGAAATCGGTAACTATTTTTTAACAGCAATACCGCTGTTATTCGGAACTATTACTCTTTACAGTATATGGTTTATGTTAGGGGCCACCAGCATTTGGTTTGTCAAAATTTACAATGTTACCGAAGTCCTCAAAGGATTGTTAGAAGCGGGCAGATTTCCAATGGCAGCTTATCCCGCAGCTTATCGATTTTTCTTCACTTTCGTAGTTCCCGTTGCCTTCTTGACGACTGTGCCAGCAGAAGCCATGCTGGGGAGAGGTGAAATCGTTTGGATCGCAGGGGCGGGAATATTGGCGATCGGGCTGTTATTTTTCTCCCGCTACTTCTGGCAATTTGCACTCCGCTTTTACACTAGCGCTTCCAGCTAGTTAAATCGGTAGGTAAACTGCTGCACATCTAGATTGTCTATTATCTTTGAGAGGGAGAGGATTTGACACCGGGGAACAGGGAATTGAAATATACATTTTTAAGGCAAAACAGCTTATCTAAAAAATATTATTTTCTATTTACTTAGATAGTTAAATAAATGTAAGATTTCAACCTATCCTTGAAATGTAAACTGGAAATAAACCACGCAAACGAAGGCAAACCAATGAAAAGAAAAAAACTGGGTAACAGTAATTTTACTATCAGCGCGATCGGTCTTGGAGGTATGCCAATGTCCTTAAGCAGCCGGCCGCCAGAATCGCAATCAATTGCGGTAATTCACCGCGCCCTCGATTTGGGTGTCACCCTAATTGACACCGCAGATTCCTACTGCCAAGATGAATCCGACAAACACCACAACGAACAACTGATTGCCAAAGCTTTGGAACAGTACACCGGAGATACTCGGGCTGTTACTGTCGCCACTAAAGGCGGCTTAATGCGGCCTCAAGGTGCATGGACGCGCAACGGCAACCCCCATCATTTGCGCCAGACAATTCGCGAAAGTTTTGAAGCATTGGGCGGCGAGAAACCGATCGACCTTTGGCAATATCACTCCCCCGATCCCGCTTATACCATCGAAGCAGCCCTAGCACCCGCAAAAGAAGCAGTAGAAGCAGGAATGATTCGATTTATTGGAGTTTCCAACTTTTCTGTAGAGCAGATTAAACGCGCCCGCGATACAGTAGAAATTGTCTCTGTACAGAATCAGTACAATCCGTGGCACAGACAGCCGGAATCAGACGGCGTTCTGGAATATTGCGAAACCGAAAAACTGACATTTTTTCCCTGGAGTCCTTTGGGAGGAAGCCGCCGCGTCACCAGCTTGCAAGATATACCCGCGATCGCCAAATTAGCCGCAGAAAAAAACGTTTCAGTTTACTGTATAGTATTAGCTTGGTTAATGGCTCAATCGCCCTGCATCGTTCCGATTCCCGGTGCGACCAAAGTATCGAGTATTGAGGACTCTGTGGGGGCGCTGGAAGTTAAATTGACTGACGAGGAATTGCAACAAATTGCCGCAAGTTAAGTATATAAGGGCAAAAAAAACAATAGAACAGGCTTTTCGGCCTGTTCCACAAACAGAACTTTATTGTGGGGTGGGCCGGAAAGCCTGCCCCTGAAAGTGGGATTGAATGAGTAAATTTGACATTTTTTGAGGAATTGGGTTTTATGGAAGCTAATCAAGTGAATGCCGATCGAGACGTAGCAATAGAACATCAAAACGTACCAGTCGCCCATGAAGGACTGCACAACTTTTTATACAGTTCCGACTCAGAACATAGCGCCGTTGCTGCAACTCCGGCATTAGAAAATGACGGCACGCAAGTAATGGCGATCGATACATGGCGCGATTTGGCAACTAACGCGAAAGTCGCCGGCGTTTACGCTGTAATGGACACTTCCCGCAACACTCAGTTTATCGGTTATTCGCGAAATATCCTGCTTTCAATCAACGGTCACATCGCCCAAAATGGCGCAGAAAATTGTGCTTTCCTGCGCGTGCAAACTTTCAAATTCCCGAAGCGGGAAGAAATGGAAAGTTTGCGGGATGCTTGGATAGCAGAACTCGGCAGCATTCCGCCTGGAAACGGTGCTGACAGCGAAATGTGGGCGGCTACGGTAGGCCAAGCGGCGCGATCGGCAATGTCTGCGGAGGAACAAAAAGCTTATGAGGAAAAGAAGCTGAAATTGCGGAAAGCAATGGCAGATTCCAGTCTTACCAAAGAATTAGAAACTGCCGCCCAAAGTGACGGCGAACGCGCTAAGGATTTGGAAGCGGCTGTTAATAATGATGACTGGAGTGCGGTGATTCAATCGCAAACGCAGGAAACAAAGTCCGGCGAATAAAACTCGCAGATACATAAACTTTGGTCCGCCCTAAATGGGGGCGGGTTTATGTAGATTATGGGTGGAAATTAAAGAGTGTTTGTGAACTAGCTCATACTAATCAATGACTAACTTTGCGTTCAGTAACTAAAGTCAAACTTACCCATTCACCCCGCTCATTGTAACTGCGAATCATCCGAAACCGCAAGTCAGGTTCTACCAACCAACCTGCCTCGAAAAATATAGGTTTTCTCAATTCAATTTTGACAGGTAAAGTGCAAGAACCGCCGTCAGGAAGGAGTACAACTTGCACGGGCGAAGCACCTTCGTTAAAGTGCAGAACTGAACCGTCAATGCTGGCGCTAGAACTGATAACAGTATCATTACTGCCAAAAGTGATTTTGTTTACTAGGCGATCGCCATTTTCCAAATGCAATTGCAGTTTGGTAGAATAAAAGTCAGGAGAACGCGAATCTGGATACATTGTCACCGCCTCACCCTGCCATTCTCCCAGCAAAGCCTCAACAGTTAAAGGCGGACGTTCGGGGACATTTTTATCCGGCTGTTTTTCCCGAATTAAGGTAAGGTTTGATAAATTGCCGTCGGTATTGTATAGCTGAACGAAGCGCAATCGGCGATAATTGTAGATAAAACCAAACTCGGCACCGCACTCAGAATAAGGCGCTAGTTGAATAGTACCCTGACAAAAAGCTCCATTTTCAAAAAACAAGATATCCCGTCCCAAACCCTGATATTCTCGAACAAGTTCGCTCACTTCTGGTTCGCCGATACCGTTAGGATTTGGGGAAAAGCGACGGAGTTTCAATCGCACATTTTTGTTGTCATTGAAACCTTCGAGAGAAATAACGCTAGGAGTATCTTGAAGTACCTCTCCTCGCGGCGATAACTGGGTAAAAGAACCGTGCCATTCTCCCAAGTTTTGCAGAAAGTTTTCCCATTGTGATACCATATTCTTACCTTTGGATATATGTCTAAAAATAGAATTATAACTCTGCTTACGGATTTTGGATTAAGCGATGTTTATGTGGGAGTGATGAAAGGTGCGATCGCCCAAATTAACCCGCAGTTAAAAGTCATTGACATTACGCACCAAATACCCTCTCAAAATATTGCGGCCGCGAGGTTTTGTTTGATGACTGCTTTTGCTTATTTTCCGCCGGAAACAGTACACGTTGCTGTCGTCGATCCGGGTGTGGGAAGCAAGAGACGCGGGGTTGCGATTAAATGTGCTAATTGCTTTCTTGTCGGGCCGGATAACGGGTTGTTTAGCGGGGTGTTGAGTCGGGAAAGTGCGAGATCCTGTGTCGAACTCACCAACCCCAAATACTGGCGAACACCTCAACCCAGCAGCACTTTTCACGGTCGCGATATTTTCGCTGCAGCGGGCGCTCACTTGGCGAACGGGGTGGCGTTGGAAGAGTTGGGAGATGCGATCGACCCTGCAAGTTTAGTGCAGTTAGAGATACCAAATTGTGCCGTTACAGCCACAGGTATAGAAGGATGTGTTCAATATGTCGATCGCTTCGGCAATCTAATTACTAATATCCCCAATAATTGCCTTATAGGTAACAATTGGTCATTGACAATTAGCAATAGTTCTGATGCAATTCGCATCCCCAGCGGTAAAACCTACAGCGACAGCCAACCGGGCGATTTAATTGCCATAACTGGTTCTGACGGTTGGCTAGAAATTGCCGTTAATGGCGGTAGCGCTCAATCAGTATTAAAATTGGACTGCGGAGCGATCGTGCAATTGCTTTTTGAAACTAATAATTAAAATCATCTCTTTTAGTCCCTCTCTGCTGGGAATTTGTGTGTGTAGAAGCGATTTCAAGAGACAGTTTCATATCTGAATAAAAATTAGACTATTTAGCCTAATTAAAAACAATAATTATTAACTTCAAAAAGTAGCCTGTTTTGAGGTAAAATCAATCCTGATGCTTCCTCAGTTAACAATTTGTTGTATATTGTATCCGCTTGCCCAAAATATTCTTGAGGCAAGAATCTAAATATTGATGCAGCAACATATTGTTTTTCCTTTTCAAAACTTATCCAGTTTCTTGATAATTCTTCTGCTGCCTGACCCGTAGTATTAGAACCCGAAAAAATATCTACTACCAAGTCTCCTGGTTCAGTAAGAAAATTTATAAAAAATGACGGTAATTTTTGGGGAAAACGTGCCGGATGCGCCTTAACATTAAACTCTTTGCACCAACGCAAGTATTGAGAATTACTTTCCGAATTAGAAATCTCTAGCAAATTAGATGGAATAGCACCTCCATTATCTTTGGCAAATCGATCGCTAATATTGTGACCGGAAGGACGTTCTTTGGGCGTGTAAAATTCATCAGCATTTTTCAAAAGTTTTTTCATTCTCTCAGAATACTCTACTTTAACTTTACTAATATTCGCTTGAGGCTGATTCGTTTTGGAAAGCCACCAAACAGTATTTACAGAATCTTTAGCCCGAATTTTCTTTTTATTCACCCACTCTATAGGAGATGGAAGTTTTGAAGGATTAAACCAGAAAAACTCTTGAGCAAGTTTAAATTCATATTCGTCACATAACCTAATAAGCACGCGGTAATTATACAGCGATCGTACAGGTATTCCTTTTTGATAAGCACCTCCAAGGTCTATAACAAAACTTCCAGTATCCTTGAGAACTCTTTTAATTTCAGAAGCAAAGCCCAGCAGCCAATCAACATATAAATCTTGATCTTCATTTCCATAACTCTTTTGGCGTTGCAATGCAAAAGGAGGGGATGTAATCACCAAATCTACAGAATTGCTAGCAAGACTATTCAGGAGATGAAGAGAATCTCCCAAATAAGATTGACCGTATTTGGTAGTGTAAATTGGGGCGGGCAAAAGGTTACTCATGTTTAATTTAGATTAGTTTAAGGTACAACAGACACAGCCTACTGTCATTATATCAAAATCCGTACTTTCAGTCATAGTAAATCCGTACTTTCAGTACGTCGCTTTGTGTATAAATTCTTCGTACCATTCAAAAAGCGAACTTTCAGTTCGTTTTTATGAATTGTGAGGGGTATGAATTACAAAGAAGCCAGACAACAATTTGCGGCCAAGGTAAGTCAGTTACGCAGAGAAAAAAGGATGACACAGGACGAGTTAGCAGAACTCATAGACAAGACTACTGACTATATCAGCTTATTGGAACGCGGTGAAAGATCGCCATCCTTTGAAGTTATTTTCGCTCTAGCTGAAGCGCTCGATGTACCCGCTACTTATTTAATCAGTTTTAGCCAAAGCGGCGAGAGTACAGCTCTCATTAGCACCCTAATAGCTGAACCAGTTTCTCCGTCAGTTGTAGAGCCTGTTGAAGAGGCTGTTACCACGGAAGCAGAACGCATTTCAGATGCTAAACGGCTAGAAAATGCTATGAAAAGCATCCAAGAATTGCAAAATCTGGCTAGTGAATATGGTATTGCGGATATTTTTCAAGATAACGGGGGAAAGACTTTACAGTTATTAATCCTTTTAGGGCTGCGGATATCGCCGGGACGTGAAGGAAACGATGCTATTGATGCTGAAGGAAAAGAATACGAACTTAAAACAATAAATATTGCTCTCAATAGAAGCGGTGGGGTCACTACTCACCATCATTTGAATGAGATTATACTTGACAAATATCGCAGAGTAGAAGCTTGGTATATTGGACTGTATGAAGGCATAACTCTCAAAGAGATTTATAAACTTACACCTGAAATGCTGGAACCTAAATTCAAAGAATGGGAAGAAAAGGTAAGGCTAAAAAACGCGCCGCTAAACAATCCTAAAATTCCCTTAAAGTTAGTAAAAAAAGGGCAACTTGTCTACTCTTACAGTAAATAATAGTTGCCCGATAGTGTTTAAAGGGGATTAGGTTGTGTTTGTGTAGAAACGATACGTTGCCTACAGGTAGCGACTTTTACCCTCAAGCTATCACGAAATTAACCAACTTCCCAGGCACGACAATTACCTTTTTAATCTCCTTACCTTCCAGGTGACGCTTGGCCAATTCCGACTCGCGAGCAAACTTTTCCAAAGCAGCTTTATCAGCACCAGAAGGCACTTGAATTGTGCCGCGAGTCTTGCCCATCACTTGAATTACCAGCGTAATTTCATCGGTAACTAAAGCAGATGGATCGACAGCCGGCCAAGTTTGCGTATGCACCGATTCACTGTTACCAGTATTGTGCCACAATTCATCAGCAATATGCGGCGCAAAAGGCGCTAACAAGCGAATCAAAGTGTTAATTCCTTCTGCATAAATTGGCGAATCTTTACATTTAGCATCATTCAAAGCATTGCTGAGTTTCATCATTTCAGAAACAGCAGTATTGAACTGATAATCGCCCTCCAAATCTTCGCTAACTTCCTTAATTGCAGTGTGAATCGCCCGCCGTAAATCCTTCTCAGGTTTACTTAATTCAGCATTTTCTACCTCTTGACCGGGGGTGACAGGGGGGGGTGAACCAAACTCTGTAACCACGCGCCAAACGCGATTTAAAAAGCGAAATTGCCCTTCTACATCAGCATCATCCCACTCCAAATCCTTCTCTGGCGGTGCTTTGAATAAAATAAACATCCGCGCCGTATCTACCCCATATTTGCCCATAACTTCCAAGGGGTCAACGCCATTGTATTTTGATTTGGACATCTTCTCGTAGAAGACTTGCAAAGCTTCGCCAGTTTGAGGATCTTTGGGATTTGCGGGGTCTATATCTGCTGGGGGAAAGTATTTGCCAGTAACAGGATTTTTGTAGGCCATTGCTTGCACCATGCCTTGAGTTAACAGGCGTTTAAATGGTTCGTCACAATTGATTAAACCCCGATCGCGCAAAACCTTGGTAAAGAACCGCGAATACAGCAAGTGCAAGATTGCATGTTCGATACCGCCCACATATTGGTCTACGGGCATCCAATCATTTGTCTTGGCACTGTCGAAGACTTGCTCTTGATTTTGAGCATCGGGGTAGCGCAAGAAATACCACGAAGAATCGATAAAAGTATCCATCGTATCTGTTTCCCGCTTCGCCGCAGTGCCGCAACTCGGGCAAGGAACGTTTACCCATTCTTCCATCTTTGCCAAGGGCGAACCTTTGCCGGTAAATTCTACATTTTCCGGCAACAATACGGGCAAATCCGATGCGGGGACGGGGACTGTTCCGCAGGTGGGACAGTGAATTACGGGAATGGGAGCGCCCCAATAGCGCTGTCTAGAAATTAACCAATCTCTCAAGCGATATTGCACTCGCGCTTTGCCGCAACCTGCATCTTCGGCATATTTAATTATTGCTGCTTTGCCTTTAATTGAATCCATGCCGTTGAAGCTTTCGGAATTAATCATAATTCCGGGTTCGGTGTAAGCTTCCGTCAGCGGAACTTCATCATCATCTACAATTACTACTTTAATTGGCAGTTGATATTGATTGGCAAATTTGAAATCTCGCGTGTCGTGGGCGGGTACTCCCATGACTGCGCCGGTGCCGTATTCGTACAGCACATAATCGGCAATCCAAATGGGGATTTCTTCGCCGTTGAAAGGATTGATTGCTTTGCCGCCTGTGGGGATGCCGCGCTTTGGTTTGTCTTCGGCTGTGCGATCGATCTCGCTTTGGGCGGCGACTTCTTTGATGAAGGTTTCTACGGCGGCTTTTCTATCTTCGGTTGTCACGCGCTGAGTTAGTGGATGTTCCGGCGCTAAAACAATGTAACTGACGCCGTAAACTGTATCGGGACGTGTGGTGAAAACGGCGATTTTTTCATCCATTCCGACAATGGGAAATTCTAAGTAAGCGCCGACTGATTTGCCGATCCAGTTGGCTTGCATTAATTTGACTCTTTCTGGCCAATCTGGCAATTTCTCTAAGTCGTTTAATAACTGTTCGGCGTAATCGGTAATTTTGAGGAACCACTGCCGCAATAATTTGCGCTCGACTTTGGCACCGGAACGCCAGGAACGACCTTCGTTATCTACTTGTTCGTTTGCTAAAACTGTTTGGTCTATAGGGTCCCAATTAACTGCGGCTTCTTTTTGATATGCTAATCCTGCTTCTAAAAATTGCAAGAAAATCCATTGAGTCCACCGATAATAATCGGGAGAACAAGTTGTAACTTCTTTTGTCCAGTCGAAAGAAATACCCAGGCGGCGAAATAAGCCTTTCATTTGGGCAATGTTTTGATAAGTCCATTGTGCAGGGGGAATTCCTCGCTCGATGGCTGCATTTTCTGCGGGCAAACCAAAAGCGTCCCATCCCATCGGATTCAATACCCGATAACCTTGCATTCGCTTGAGTCTGGCAATTACATCGATGATTGTGTAGTTGCGGACGTGGCCCATGTGCAGGTTTCCCGACGGGTAGGGGAACATGGATAAGGCATAAAATTTAGGCTTTTGCGTATCTTCAGGCATCTGGTCTAAGTTTTGCTCAGCCCATGTCTGCTGCCATTTTTCTTCTATGGATTGGGGGTTATATCTGGAATCCACAACAATTGCTCCGTGCAGGGTTTAGTAATGTTTGCTTCAGTATTTTTACACATTCAAGGGGCTTCGATTCTGATTTTTCTGAGCTCCAAGGATTTTGGCTCAAATATCTGTATTATGTATTGTAGTATATGTAATTTTAGCTGGGGGGCGATCGACCAAATATCCCGGTTCGCCCTGAAAAAAGTAAATAACTGCAATCCCCAGAAACCCGATTTCTTTGACAAACCGGGTTTATTCTCCTAGTTCCAGCTTAGATGCTATCAGGATCGATGTTCAATTCGCGCAGTTTGGCTGCTAAACGTTCCGCTTTTTGAGCTTCTTGTTCGGCCCGCTGCGAGGCTTCTTCGGCACGCTGCGAGGCTTCTTCGGCACGCTGAAATTCTTGTTCTGCGCGCCGTCGCTCTAATAGCCGCTCTGCATTTATTTCGGAATAGGAAAGAAACTTTTCTCCATCAGGGCGATAGATTTCTAACCCTTCTTCTGGTAACTCAAACCGCACTCCCAGTCTGGGACTTATCCATCCCTCGATCGGTTCAATGGGTTCTAAGATTCCTTCAATTCTTTGCCAACCTTCTAACTGATTTCTTTCTGGATCGTAAAGGTAATACTCCTCGACTCCATAACGATAGTAAAATGAAAGTTTCTTGTTCATTTTTGTGTTACTATCGTTGTGGGAGCGAATTTCAAAGACGACTTGGGGAGCAATATTATCTTCGCGAGACTGTATGTAGGAACGTCGCTCGCCTTTTGGTCTACCAAATATCACCATCGTATCCGGCGCTTGAGAAATATCTGGTCTACCTTCAACTGGATACCACAGTAAATCGGCGGCTACAAACACGTTGGGATCTTCTTCAAACAGCGATTCGCAACCTTCTTTGATTGTGACAATTAATTTGTATTGTATTGTGCTGTCTGCCATTGGTTGACCGTCGCTGGAAGGATAAATAATTTCTTCGGTTGTGACTTGCATTGTGGTTGTCTCCGAGAAGTATCTGAGCTTAATTATACTATTATTTGAAGCAACTATCCGCGCCGAAAAGGGCATTGCCGTTTCCCTACTTACAGAATATTCAAAATAGCGAGCAGCGGCGTTTCAAAGCTGCTTGCAAAAGAGTGTTGTACAGTTTTTCCTTAACAGTATAAGCGCCGAATCTTTCCAAGTGCGGATTGTTCATTTGAGCATCGAAAAGCAGATAAGATCGGTCGCGCAATCTCTCCACCAACTTCACCATCGCCACCTTAGAACCCTCGGGAATTCGGTAAAACATCGACTCCCCAATAAACGCACCGCCGATCGACAATCCGAGAATACCGCCCGCCAATTCGTCCCCGCACCAAGTCTCGAAGCTGTAAGCCCAACCGGCCTCATACAAAGCCCAGTAAATCTTCTTGAGCTCCCTAGAAATCCAAGTCGTTTCGCGATCGGCACAACCCTCAACCACCGCCCCAAAATCGCGGTTCACAGCCACCGAAAATCGATTTTGATTGAGTTGGCGGCGCAGGGATTTCGGATAGGTAAATCTTTCATCCAGGGGAATCAGCGCCCGCTGCCGGCTCGAATACCACCCCAAACTTTCCTCCCCGTCATTTGCCATCAAGAAATAGCCTTGCGCGTATCCTTGTATAATTGTCGGTATATCATATTGCATATATTTATCAGTTGTCATTTCTCAGTTAACTTTTCAAAGTCAACATTAGCAATTAGGAATAATCATGTCTGAAATCATTGAACCTATTACCTTACCGCCCGCCCAAAACCCCGAACAAGAAGGCCAATGGCTCCAACAAACGCTGCTGGCATGGCTAGACTCCGAGTTTATCCCAGAAGCAGCCAACCAGCAAATAGCTAAAAGAGCTGCCCAAATCTATGTCCGCCAGCGCATGGAAGGCGAAAATGACGTGGGCAGCCTCGTAATTGCGATCGTCACCGAAATGCAGGCCTATGATTTTTCTAAAAGCTTCTACGGCGAATTTGCGATCGCCAACGCCGTCAGCGACTTGTTACTCGAAAGTCTCGGCATCGATAAATGCTGCGGTCAGTGAAGCAAGAAGGAGGAAAATTTAACTCATAAGTCTGAAACAAAAATTAACCCGAAACATAATCCTGCCGATTAATTGTGAGTTTTTTCCTTCTTTCTTCCTTCTTCCTTCTTCCTTCTTCCTTCGTGCTACCAGCTAGACTTCACAACACCGGGCAAAAGACCTTCGTGAGCCATTTCTCGCATCATGTTGCGAGACAGTCCGAAGTCACGATAGTAACCTCTGGGCCGTCCAGTTGCCCAGCAGCGGTTCCGCAAGCGAGTCCGCGAACTGCTGCGGGGTAGCTGTTGCAGTTGGCGGTGAATCGCCATTTTGTCCATCTGATTGGTAGCTTGGTCAAACTGGTCTTTCAGGTCTTCCCGCTTGTCGGCATACTTGTCTACGAGTCTCTGGCGCTTTTTCTCGCGCTCGACCATGCTCTTCTTAGCCATAATCTGTTGATATCCTTAGATAAATCACAATCTACCATTTTAGTATATTTTGGTGATTTCGGATCTCTTTTATTTGAATTATTTCTTTTGTTAACAAGATTTTTAGCAACAGGCAAGATGCCTGTTCCACAATAACTCAACATTTTTGTGGTACACGCATCTTGCCTGTACTTAACCTTGGTGCAACACCAAACTATTAGCAAAAGGGTACAAATCTGCAATAACTCAACATTTTTGTGGTACACGCATCTTGCCTGTACTTAACCTTGGCGCAACACCAAACTATTAGCAGAAGGACACAAATCTGCAAGTTCGCAAATATTGCAAACCGGATTTCTCGCATTACAAACCGCCCTGCCGTGATAAACCAACCGAATCGACCAATTTTCCCAATCCGGCTGCGGCAACAATATCATCAAATCCCGCTCGATCCTTGTAGGATCGCTATGTTCGGTCAATCCCAACCGCTGAGTCAAACGTTTTACGTGAGTGTCTACCGTCACGCCCATATTAATACCAAAAGCGTGAGCGAGAACGACATTAGCTGTTTTGCGGGCAACTCCGGGCAATTCTAGCAGCAGTTCCATCCGCTGCGGCACTTGATTGTTAAATTTATTGACGATCGCCTGACAAGCACCTTTAATATTTTTAGACTTATTGCGGTAGAAACCAGTCGATCGCACCAGACTTTCGAGTTCTTCTATATCAGCATTTGCCAAAGCAACCGCATCGGGAAAACGCTCAAACAAAGCCGGCGTTACCAAATTTACTCGATCGTCCGTACACTGAGCCGAGAGAATCGTCGCCACCAGCAACTGCACGGGAGTTTCGTAGTTGAGAGTACAAGGAGCTTCTGGATACAGGCGTTTGAGGCGAATCAGAATTTCGAGCGATCGTTGTTTTAAACTTAACTTATTTCGAGTCATTAATGTAAATCAAGGGCTGGCACTGTACATCTTACCCATTGGGAAAACTGCACACATAATCTAAATGTAGGGTGCGCAGTGCGCACCTTACCCATTGGGTAAATACGAGAATAAAAAAGGCGGAGAATTAGAAAAAATTAATACTTTTAAATTTTCCCCAATTCCCAATTCCTTAATTTACTGTTGCCGAAAATTGCCCATCAAATCGAACCCAGCCAAATTAGCTGTATCCCGAATAATCAAGAAAATTCCCAAACCCAGCAACAACACCAAACCCGTCTGCATCACATTTTCCTGAATCCGGTTCGGTAAAGGTTTACCCCGGAGTCCTTCGATTAACAAAAAAGCTAGCTGACCGCCGTCCAAAGCAGGTAAAGGCAAGATATTAATCACAGCCAAATTGATGCTAATTAGCACAGCATACTGAAACAAACTAGCAGCATCCGATTTGGCAATCCCTGCACCAATCGCCACAATCGCCACAGGCCCTGACAACTTGTCGGCAGTTTGGCTGAAATTGCTAAGTAACTGCCCAAAACCTTGAACAGTCAGCAGCACAATCCGCTCAAATTCTTTGGCTGCCTTGCTAAACGCCTCTACAATTCCTGCCCTCTGCCGCACCACAGTGCCGTTAGAAGTTAGCTGCACGCCAATGCGACCTTTGCCGTCGGGGGACTGTTCGGGAGTGACTGTCACCACAAATTTTTGTTCTTGGCGCTGAATTTCCAACGCTAGGGGTTGCTTGGGATGATCTTGGATTTCTGTTACCAATAATTTGATTGCTTCGCGGGAAGCGCCCAATTCCTTGCCGTCAACAGACAGAACAACGTCGCCCGATCGAATTCCCGCTTGTTTCGCCGCCGAACTGACTTCTGCGGCGACTTCCGGGACTTTAACTCCCGGTAGGTAGTTCATTTCTGCAGCGCCGACAGTTGTCAATTGCACCACCAGCAGGAAATAAGCAAAAATTAAGTTGGCAATTACCCCTGCACTAATGACGATCGCCCGATCGAGCACGGGGCGATTTTTGAGCAAATTCGGGTCATTTGGGGGAATTGTACTGTCTGGGTCGTCGTCCGGGAAACCCACGAAACCTCCCAGGGGAAAGGCGCGGAGGGCGTATTCAGTTTCCGGGCCTTGGTACTTCCAGAGGATGGGCCCGAAACCGATAGAGAAGCGGTTGACGTGGATGTGTTGAAGTCTCGCCGCCAGGAAGTGGCCGAGTTCGTGAACGACAATCAAGATACCTAAAACTGCGATCGCTGCCAAAACTGACATGAAGGATTCCACTAACACTTTTACTTGACTTTGATTTATTTTAATATCTTTTTAAGATCGGTGGCTTCGGAGCAGCAATTTTCAGTCAAACTGGAAGGTGGAGTTTTTGTCGGAAGGCGGGGCCACTGCGATCGACCCGACGCTGCCAAACCGATCGCGCGATCGTACCTGAGTTTACCTCTAAAACCAATTCCCATTACCAATTCCCTATTACAAATTATCCATTACCAATTCCCACTTACCCATTCCCCATTATGAAAGACACTTCTTTGAATATTATCGCTATTTCTATCTTTGCCATCACCGTTTCAATATTGTTGGGGCCCCTATTCAACTTGCCAGAAGCCGTACCTGCGATCGCCACTTTTTGCCTGTTGGGCCTAGCCACCCTTGACAGTTTCCAGTGGCAAGGTCAAGGCGGTACTATTTTATTAGATTGGCTGGGGGGAACTTCCAAACAAAAGCGCGATCGAATCCTTCACCACGAAGCCGGACACTTCCTAGTCGCGTACCTGTTAGGAATTCCCGTAACCAGCTACGCCCTCAACGCTTGGGAAGCTTTCAAACAAGGTCAAACAGCCCAAGGCGGCGTCCGATTTGAAGACGAACAATTAGCATCTCAACTCCAAAGTGGCACTCTTTCCGCCCAACTTTTAGACCAATACTGCACCGTGTGGATGGCCGGAATAGTCGCCGAAAAATTTGTTTACGGTAGCGCACAAGGAGGAGCAGAAGACCGCACCAAAATTAGTGCAATTTTAACACAACTGCGCCGTCCAATTTCCGAGATTCAACTCAAACAAAACTGGGGTTTGCTGCGAGCAAAAAACCTAATCGAAAGCCACAAATCCGCTTACGAAGCCCTAGTAGCAGCAATGGAAAAAAGAGCAACTGTTGCCGAATGCTGCGACATAATCCAGCAGAACTTATAGGAGAAAAAAGATTACCCACTCTTGCCTTATAAACCAGGTTTCTCTGTAGATTTCTCCCTCCAACCAAAAAAATGCGTATAAACCGAGTTTAAGAGCGTATTATAGGGATTAAAAATTCATGTCAGAACCAAAAATTTTCCCAACAACACTGCAAACAGCGAACCCAAATACAGAAAAATTATTGTGGCTGTTCGGTTTCCGGATCGACCCCGGCACCGAAACACCAAATCTATATACTCTAATTGTCTATGGAGAACACGAGCCGCCCTTAGTAGCCGGCGGTCAACTTGTATTTTTTACCCGTCCAGAACTAGCGATTAACGCTCTCCAATTGTGCAATATCAATGTCAGTGAACTGGGAAAGCCACCCACACAAATAGACGCTATTTGCGACATAGCAGAAACGCTGTACTTGCTCGATGCCGAAGATTTTGACGAGTCAGCTACTATCCTCAACTGTTTGAACGCACTTTTCGATTTAGTGAAAGCTACTTTAATACCGATGCCAACGGAATACAAGCGCATACTTTATGATTTTGCAGACCATTTGAATATTGAGGAAGAGTTTGCAAGTTTTTTAGACACAGAAGATATTCAGCGATCGGAAATTGTCAATGCTATTTTGTGGTGTGTGGGAGCAATTACAGCCAAATCTAGATTGCTGACATAGCAATTTAATTAGGATTTACGCACAGACTACTTGTAGGGTGCGCAGTGCGCACCTTACCACTAATGGATAATAGATAATATCGCCCAAGGAAATTGTGCCATGACTGTAACAGATTTACGCTTGTGGACTGTAGACGAATACCGCCGCATGACGGAAACAGGCATTCTCAATCCCGAGGAACGGGTCGAATTAATTGACGGGCAAATTATTTCAATGAGTGCAAAAAATCCTCCCCACGCAGCCACTAATCTCTGTGCAGCCGACTATCTCAGAAACCTGCTGGCAGGACTTGCTTTAATTCGCATCCAAGACCCGATCGCTCTAAGCTATAATTCAGAACCCGAACCGGATATTGCTGTAGTGCAAATCGACCCCCGGCTGTACCAAGATTTTCATCCCGCACCCGCCAACATTTTCTTATTAGTAGAAATAGCTGATACCGCCTTAGAAACAGACCGCAAGCGAAAAGCACCGGCTTATGCTAAGGCGGGAATTACTGATTATTGGATACTTGATGTTAACACGCGGCAAGTTTATGTTTTTCGCGAACCGCGCGAGGCAAACTCCCGACAAGAAACAGTATTTAATGAAGATGATGTTTTGTCACTGCTGGCATTTCTCGAAATAGAGGTTCAGATTTCGCAACTGTTTCCTTAAGTAGGGGCAGGTTTTACTAAGAATAATTGCCTAAGACCAATAATCTCGTAAACCTGCCCCCACCAACCTATAAATTAGCAATTATCAATTACCTCTTACCAATTCTTCAGAATAATCCCGATCGCTACAAAAAATTGAGTATTCGGGTCTAGCGCGAGTTATACTCCTACTACAAAGCCCTCACCTGCAAAATAACCCCGAAATCAAAATTTATGAGCAACACTTCCCCTCCTCCCGCAGACTCCAACAACCCCGCAACACAAAAACTCAGCCTCTCGACAAAATTAGCTTACGGTGCCGGCGACCTCGGCCCCGCGATTACCGCTAATGTTTTGGCATTTAGCCTGCTAATTTTCTTTACCAACGTCGCTGGTTTACCTGCCGGCTTAGCCAGCAATATTTTGTTAATTGGCAAGGTTTGGGATGGTGTAAATGACCCGATTGTGGGGGTATTGAGCGATCGCACTTCTCACCCTTGGGGCCGTCGATATCCTTGGATGGTATACGGCGCAATTCCTTTCGGGATTTTCTTCTTTTTGCAGTGGATTGTTCCCAGCACAAATCCCACATTACTGTTTTGGTACTATGTGGCGATCAGCATCCTGTTTAACACAGCTTACACCGCCGTTAACCTGCCTTACACCGCCCTGACCCCAGAATTAACCCAAGACTACAACGAACGCACTAGCCTGAATAGTTTTCGGTTTGCTTTCTCGATCGGCGGCAGCATCTTTTCGTTAATTTTAGCTTTTATTCTCTCTCTTGTATTTGAAAAAAACCCGTATCAACAATACTTAGTATTAGGTGCAATCTGTGCAGTTATCTCTGTCTTGCCTTTGTACTGGTGCGTTTGGGGAACTCGCAAGCACGTCACAGCCCAACTATTAGAAAACCCAGAACTAGATAATTCTACATCCTTGCCGCTGAAAGAACAGTTACGGATTGCATTTAGCAATCGCCCTTTTTTGTACGTCATTGGAATTTATCTTTTTTCTTGGCTGGGAGTGCAGTTGACTGCTACTATTATTCCCTTTTTTGTGATTAACTGGATGCAACAGCCACAGTACGTTTTTTACTTAGTTGCGATCGCAGTTCAAGGCACTGCATTAATCATGCTATTTGTTTGGAGTAAAGTCAGCGAGAGATACGGCAAAAAAGCCGTATATTTTATGGGCATGAGTTTGTGGATTATTGCCCAAGCTGGACTGTTTTTCCTCCAACCAGGACAAGTATTGCAGATGTACATATTAGCAGTCATGGCAGGTATCGGAGTTTCCACGGCTTATCTAATACCTTGGTCGATGATACCGGATGTGATCGAACTCGACGAACTGCAAACAGGAGAAAGACGCGAAGGCGTTTTCTATTCGTTTATGGTACTGCTGCAAAAAATCGGATTGGCAGGGGGTTTGTGGTTGGTAGGTCAAGCATTAGAAGGAGCTGGATTTCTATCTACCGTTCCCGGACAGCCGGCCCCCGTACAGCCAGATTCTGCACTGTTTGCGATTCGAATTGCGATCGGACCGCTGCCCACAATTGCTTTAATTGCTGGCATGATTCTTACATATTTTTATCCCATAACCCGCGAAGTTCATGCAGAAATATTGTTGAAACTGCGAGAAAGAAGAGCACAAAATCGGTAAGTGCTAATAAAAAGTAGTTGGTAATTAGTAAATTCAAAAAACCACAACTACCTATAGCTACTCCGAGCGAGATCAATAGCAATCCTCCCATCCTGTGCGAGCTATTTTTTTTTCTTTGACAATCTGTCATCTTCTTATGGCATCGGTTAATTCAAAAAAAAGCCCGTTGCGCGTTTCCCGAAAGGATTGCTATAACTTGGTGGGAGGGCGAATCAAAGCGATAGTTTTGTTTTATTAATAGCCCCGAAACGCATAAAGCTAGTTTTTTTACGAAAAAGCATAAATCGCGTAGCGCCATCCGCCTCGGTAGAAAAACCCAGAAGGCTTGAGTTGTTCGAGATGTCGATCGAGCCTGAAAACACAAATTATTAAATTTTATGTCTGTGGCGCACTAGAGAGATGAGTTTGTGATATAATTACCACGGTTCAATAAATATATACACTTAATCAATCATCCAGCTCCTCAAAAAGTTTATAATTAAAAGAAGAAACAGATTTTTCTCGGAAATTGATTCGATTAGTTGCCGTTCCCAGAAATCTGCAGAATGTGGCTAATTATATCTACATGGGAAGTGCAAAACCTTTTAGCCGGTCAGTTAGCGCGTAAGTTAACAAGTGCTTCTGCCGTAGACTCCAAACCGAAAAATGACATAGACTACAAACCAATACCAGCGCAAGCGGCGGCTGAGGTGTTACGGTCAATTGTAAAAGTTTGGTAAAGCTATTGAACCCCCTGCCGCGAAGCTAAGCGACACCTGAAAAAGTTTGCTCCGTCGCCCGGAAAGCCTAAATACAAGCACAACGCAGCAGATCCAAATGCAGTCTGATATAACTCTCCAGCAGTTGTAAAAGAACTTTTGCCACCGGCATAGCATAGGGATTTAGTTATTTTTGTATACTAGGTGTAAAGTAGTGAGAACTATTAGAAGGAAGTGGGCTCGACCAACCAATAATTTCGTGTGATATCCTTAAGCCAATGCTCAAAGTATCAACCCGAAGGCTCGCAGAAGAAAGCTGATTTTACCCACAAAATATCCAAGAGGTCAACATGGAAAGAGAACAGGACGCTCATATCGTACCCATTAGCAGCCAGAGCAGACAGGTGCAGCAATTTTCCGTTGACGAGGGAGAAGAGTTAAGCGCGCAGCCTCAGAAAGGATTGAATCTAAAGCCGTTCTTGAGGACTTTTCAGCGACAAGCCCTCATCATTATTGGGATTATCGGTCTAGTGGGCGCTGGAGCTGTTTATCAGATCAAGGGAGGCAAGAAAACATATCAAGGCGATTTTCGGATGCTAGTGGAACCCGTGACAACGGAGGCAAGAATTGCTGATCCCGCTGCCCTAGCCAATCGCAGCGAGGGGGGAGGAGTACCTAATCGAGATTTTTTTAGTTTGGACTACGCAACTCAACTTGAAATTCTCAAGAGTCCTCAGATGCTTTCTGCTATTGCCAAACAAGTCCAAAAACGATATCCAAAAGTTACCGAAAAAATTCTTGAAAAAGAATTAGTCGTTTTGCGGATGGGAGAAGATATGATGACGATGACTAAAATTTTGCAAGTTCGCTTCATGGGGGATGACCCTCAATTAATAGAGTTCGTTTTACAAGAAACTAAAAAGAAATATTTAAAGTACAGTCTTGAGGAACGCAAGACTCGGATTGGTGAAGGTGTTAAATTTATTGAAGACCAGCTTCCGGGACTCAATAAGCGCGTAAACAAGCTGAAATCAGATTTACAGCTGATACAGCAGCAGCAACAGATTACCGATCCTCAAGAACAAGGCGCGCAATTAATCGAGCAAGTGCGGGCAGTAGAAACTTTAGAGTTAGAAAATCAAAGGCTACTGCAAGAACAGAAAACGCTGTATGCTAACTTGCAAAAACAATTAGATTTTACACCAAATGAAGCTATTGCCGCTTCAGCTTTAAGCGAAGAACCTCAATATAAAGAGTTGCTGACCAAGGTTAAGGAAGTAGAAGGTGAGATTGCTGTAGAAACAGCTCGTTTTAAATCTGCTAACCCTATAGTGGAAGCTTTAGAGCGCAAGCGGGCAAATTTAGTAGCTTTGCTCAACCAGCAAACTGCTCGAATTTTGGGGCAAAATTTAATAGGCACCCAAGCTAATTCTAAAGTTCAGAATTTTCAAAATTCTATTCGCATAGGCTTGATTAAACAATTGGTTGATACTGCTAACCAAGTTGAAGTCTTAGAAGCTCGCCTTCAAGCAATCACCCAAACTAAAAACAATTTAAACAGGCAAGCAACAGAATTCCCCACCATAGCCCGCCGCTACAACGAACTGCAACAGCAATTAGAAGTAGCCGCCCGCACCCGCGATCAACTTTTAAGTCAGCGGGAAACTCTGCGCGTCCAAGCAGCTCAAAGCCAAGTACCTTGGGAAATAATTTCTGAACCCGCCATACCGCGAGATGAGAAGGGCAAGCTGATTCCTGTTCCATCGAAAGCTAAAAACAAATTGATGATGGCAGTTGTTGGAGCGCTAGTTTTGGGTCTGGGAGCTGCTCTCCTCATTGAAAAGTTCCGCAATATTTTCTACTGTGCTGATGACGTTAAAGATGCGGTTGAAGCACCTTTATTGGGAGCAATTCCTCTTGACAAAAATGCTAGAAAATTGGCGCCTTCTATTGCTAATGCCTATGCTTATCTTGAAGGAAAAGAGGGTAATAAGAAAAATGCTGCGGAATTTATAGAAGCTTTTGACTCTCTTTATACTAATATTCGCTTTCTTTCTTCAAATCGAACGATTAGCTCTTTGGCAGTTGCTTCGGCTACAGTTGGCGAAGGCAAATCTACCGTTGCTTTAAACTTAGCTCACGTGGCAGCGCTGGCGGGTCAGCGAGTGCTGTTAGTAGACGCGAATTTGCATTCGCCCAGCCTGCACTTGCTGTTGGAACTGCCTAATGTCAAGGGATTGAGCAACTTGCTCGACAATAAAAACGAACCCCATGAAATTATCCAACGATCGCATCTAGCAGATAATCTTTTTGTATTAACTGCGGGTCTCCCGGAAGCTGGTACTGCCAGACGGCTGGCATCATCTCAGATGCAGTATTTAATGGAAGAACTTCAGGCAAAATTTGACTTAGTTATCTACGATACGCCGCCGCTGGCAGACAGTAAAGATACGAATTTTTTAGCGGCGCGCACCGATGGCATACTGATGGTTGTAGCAATTCACCAAGTCGCTTTTTCTGTAGTCAAAAAAGTTTTCAGTCAATTAGAAAATTTTGGCATACCATGCTTGGGTACAGTTGCGAATCATGCCCCTAAACGCAAGAAGTATGCAGCATCTAGAGCCTCAGTTGTTGAAGATAAAAATGAATATTTGAATTTGACACCAGCACCGTCTCGTATCCGCAAACTAGCTCCTAAAAAAGAGTGATACCCAACAAAGTTGAGGGAGCATCTCAAGGAAAGCACCCAAGCCCCAAATTGGAGGCAGGAGGAAAGAGTCAGAAGGCAGGAGTCAGAAGAAGTGTTTTTACAAATATGAGATGCTCCCAACGCTGACCCCAAAAAAAGGATACAAACCCCCGATAGGAATCATAGAACTGCCAAAATTTTAGACTCTTGTTCAATCTCTCAGATTCATCTGTGGAGTAAATCGAAAAGCTAAAAGTTCGACTGAGCGCGACTTGACGCTCGCGCTCAGTCGAACCTCTTAGGCCGAAATCTAAAATTTAAAATATAAAATCTAAAATGGATTGATGGCAGACTAATTTCCATCCGGGTTGGTAGGAAATGTGACGATAAAATGAGTCCAGCCATTCCTGCTTTCAACCTCAATTTTTCCCTGCAACTGTTCCACAAGTTTTTGAACCAAAGCTAAACCCAAACCTGTACCTCCTTGTTTCCAAGGATCGGCGTTGGGAACTCGATAAAATTTCTCAAAAATTCGAGGCAATTCCTCTATGGAAATCGACGATTGATTGCTGAGTGTAAATTGGATTTCTGAAGCCACAGCACTTGCTTGTCGCGAATTTGTCCTTTGTCCTCTTTGTTCGCAGTCTCCGTTTTTGCACTCAACTTTCAGAGAAATTTCGCCGTCATTAGCCGTATATTTGCAGGCATTGTTGAGGAGTTCTGCTAAAATTCGTCCCAAACTAGCGCGGTTGGAACTGATCGTGGGGAGGTGGCGCGAGCACTCTACTCGCAAATCTTGGTGGCGGTCGTGGGCCCGGGTGTAAAACGGGTCGATAATAGTAGGCAGCCAGACTTCTAAGTTTACTGGTTCGAGGTCGATCGGACAAGTTGCGGCTTCGAGCCGCTGCAAATCTAGCAAAGCATTAATCAAATCTGTTTCTCTAGTACATTCTGTTTCTAAAATTTCTAGATAAATCTGGCGCCGATCTAGCGTGGGAGAAATTCTCAACATATGAATAGCCATTTTTATATTAGCTAAAGGCGTCCGCAGTTCGTGAGAAACGGTGCTGAGAAATTCATCTTTGAGGACGTTTAAATGCTGGAGTTCGTGAACTTTTTGCTGCAATTCGGCGGTGCGTTCTTGGACTTGGCGTTCGAGGTCGGTGTTGAGATTTTGGACTTGCTGATAGAGTTGGGCTTGCTGAATGGCGATCGCGATTTGAGTTGCCAGTTGCAGCAGCAAATCCACTTCCGAAGGTTGCCACTGACGGGATTGGGAACACTGATGGACACACATCATCCCCCACAAATTGCCGTCTTGCAAAATTGGTACAATCAAATAAGCTTTGATTTGCGCTTGCTGGAACCGCGCATATTTTTCGGCGCTCAAACAGGCTTGGTCGAGGTCTGGAACCGCATAAATTTCCTGTTCGATCACGGAAGCAGATTCTTGCCAAATATTATCCGGCATGATTTCTCCCAATATTGAAGGCCAATTTTCGGCAACGGATTCTGCCACTACAATGCCGTAATTGCTGGACTCTAAATGCAGGATTGCTACTCGGTCAGCTTGCAAAACTTGGCGGACTTCATCGACGCTGGCGTTGAGAATTTCTTCGAGGTTTAAGGATTGGTGAATCCGCAAGGAAATGTGAGTTAACAGCCGATCGCGCTGCAATTGTTCGTGGAGTTTTGCAGTCCGTTCCCGCACCTGCTGTTCCAGTTTGGCATTGCGACTTTGCAACAGTTCCACTTTTTCGGCTTGCAATTGATAAACCGACTGCTGCAACTGTTTGACAACTCGGTACATTTCGGTGGGGTCGAGGACTCTGAGCAAGCTGGTCTGAGTAATAATTCCCAACAGTTCTCCGCGCCCCCCGCACACGACCAACCGCTGCACTTGTTGCTGCTGCATTTCTTTGTGCGCCGTCCATAGGGAATCGGAAGGTTGAAGAAATTGCAGGGGAGTTCTCATGACTTTTTGAGCTGGGGTTTGCTTGAAATTTAGTTCAAGAAACTGTGCCTGCACAATGTCATATTCGGTAATAATTCCCAGGGGTTGGTGAAAGGAATAGTGAAAAATGGAGGTATAGTCATCTTTGGGCTTCTCCATTGTTAATTCTTTGTTTTTTGTAATCACTACGCAACTGACTTGATGCTCTGACATCAGTTCGGTTATGGTCAAAAGCGAGGCGGTGTGAGGTGCTGTAATTGGCGTAGTCATTAATTCTGCTACCCGCCGCAATTTAAGAATGTTTGAAGGCTGCAATACTTGGCGAATTCTTTCCCGTGTCAGCACTCCTACCAAGTGGCGAAATTGATTGACTATCGGCAAATAGCGAATCTTGTGCTGGCGAAATAAGGATAAAGCGGTAAACACGTCTTGGTCATCGGATTCTGTGAGGGAGACCGACACCGGGGACATCACTTCGGAAATTGGTATTTTGTGCAGGGCTACTTTGTGCTGGCTGTCTATTTTGCCAGAAGCTATCAGCCTCACTAGGTCGGCGGGTGTTAATATGCCGATTAACAGCCCGCGACTGGGGTTGTCGGATAAGTTGCCTGTGGTAATAGTTTGCTGGTTCTGCACGACGAACACGCAGCGGGCCCGCACCTTTTCCGGCGCGGATGTTTCGGTTATCGCCCCCCGGTCTGAGGGTACAGGTGTTTTGACTAGGGGACAACTGTTTTGCAACTGACTCATCAGGGCGATCGCCACTGCTAAGGAAGTTTCTGGCCCGGCAGTGAGGGGGTAGCGATCGATCGCTTGTTCTAAAGCTGAGGAGTAAAAGGGCGGGTGGTAGAACGGCATAGTTGATTGCAGGTTGTCAGAGGGCGGCTAACTATCGGGCAAAGCCTTAGGGAACGGCAGAAACACCTCGCCTGTGCTTGGGATTTAAATAATAAACTTTCTCTTTGATTATTTCCACGCAATCTCAGCTTTAGATTAATCGTGCCACTAATTTGCAATCTCACCGATCTCAAATTCTTGGGCGGTTTTTACTGCCTGCTTTTCCCCTGAGACTCCCCTATAATCAAAATAACCCGAATGTAAAGTTTTACTACAAGATTTATCCATAATGACAACTTTAAGCTTAGAGCAAATTGCAGCCAAGTTAGAAAGCCAAAATTCCGCCGATCGAATGGTGGCTTTGGCCAACTTGCGGAATGTGCCTGCTGCAGAGGCGGTGCCTTTGATTAAAAAGGTGTTGAACGATGAAAGTTTGCAAGTGCGATCGATGGCTGTGTTTGCTCTCGGCGTGAAACCGACAGCAGAGTGCTATCCTATTCTAGTCAAATTGCTAGAAACAGACCCGGATTACGGCATTCGCGCTGACGCTGCAGGTGCTTTGGGCTACCTGGAAGATATCAGAGCTTTTGATGCTTTGGTGCGGGCTTTTTACGAAGATACTCAATGGCTGGTGCGCTTCAGTGCTGCTGTTTCTCTGGGGAATCTCAAAGATCCCCGGGCTCGCGATGTGTTGCTAAAAGCTCTCGACAGCGAGCAAGTGGTGATCCAGCAGGCGGCAATTTCGGCTTTGGGGGAAATTAAAGATATTGGGGCGATCGATCGCATCCTCAATTTTGCTCAGTCGGAAGATTGGCTGATTCGCCAGAGGCTGGCTGAAGCTTTGGGCAATTTGCCGAGTGTTAAGAGCGTTTCGGCTTTGAAATACTTAGAAAAAGATAGCAATTCTCAAGTATCTCAAGCAGCAACAATTTCTCTCGATCGTTTGTCAAAAGTAGAAGGATGACAGATAGCGATATTTTTGTTGTAAGTGTTTCATTTCCGCGCTTTTAAGGCGGGGATGAAACACCGATGCCTAATTTATTCAGCCCTCTGCTAGGTCAACCGATTTCTCAGTTCTGGAGGTGACAAAACGGGAATCGGCGACCCTGCGAATCCATTCACATCCCGACTAACGATCGCCTCTAACTCTAACTCGATCGCACACGCTATCTGCACCGCATCTTCAAAATCCGGAAATCTCAGCGCGATCGCTTGCTCCAGAACCTCTCGATCCACCGCACAAATTTCCATCAATGCCAACAGTCGAGTTACGGCGGCAATCGCAGCTTCAGAACTCTTGGTTTGTCGTCCAACCAAATAATGCACATCCGTAACCGTTGTCGCCGACATAAACCCTTCAACTTCCCCCGATTCAACGGCATTCAGTAAAAAAGCAGCATCCGCTACAAAAGGTTCGCGGGCCAGCATTGCATCCAGTAAAACATTGGTATCAAATAAAACTTTCATCACAGATACTTTTGGACTAACCGCTCATCCAACATTGCCTTTACTTCTGCATCTGTAGGTGGTGGCGCGTCCGTTTTGGCAATGCCAATTAAACTCGCGGCTAAACCCTTCGGTTTCACCGTCGATCGGGGTTTCGGTTGGAGCGATCGCATCAAGGCATTGATTAACTTCCATCGCTCCTCGGCAGACAACCTCAGTGCTCGGTCTTGAAGTTCGCGTAACGTCATAGTAATTATCTTTTACACAAAGCATTGGACAAGCAGGCAAGTATATAAATACCCCCGCTTCCAAATTTTAGCGCCTCAAGTGATATAATGTTAGCTTCTTAAAAACACTTGATTTTTCACAACGGGCAGTATCTGGAAATTTCTCAAACTAGAAGGAATTGCGATCGAGATTGACACTAGGGAATATTTTATTAATAATGTTGGTAAAATTCTCGGTATCTTAATAAATTTTATAGAGTCTTGAGTGCAACCAGAATGTATTATTTAAGCTGCGAGGGCAAATCGCAAGTTAAAATAGTTCTTTATATCCTTTAACCCAAACTAACCATGAATCAAGCGCCCAATCCCTTTAACTCAAATCCCTCCAATCCGCTAGACCCCTTGGAGCAAGAAGTTGACGAGCAAGGTGAAGCATTGCCGAGACAGTACCACCCCGCCACTAAAAAAACTCTGCAAAAAGTCTTTCTCATTCTGGTAGTTGTTGGGGTAATCATTGGGGGAATTCTATCTATAGGGGTGATTTCGCTGATGCAGAAGGCGGGACTGACAGATGTGCCGCCGCGGGTACAGACTCCGAAGTAAATCGGTTGATTGAGCGTACCCGAAGCGATCGCCGAGCCTTAATGATAGTATCGTTCAATATCCTGCCCATCTGGCGCGAAATTAAGATGCGATCGCTCGCCTATTACCAAAAGAAATCTTAATATTTTTATTATTTTATTTGATGCAACTGTGTCTATACAATCAAATTCGGTGCTGTAGGGGTATCGACCAAAAACAGTTTCAAATAAACCACACTTATTCTGACCAATAAAATGTTACTTATTGCGCTCTTTATCGCCACTTTTTTTTTAGCATACTGCAATGGTGCTAATGATAATTTTAAAGGCGTGGCGACCCTGTTTGGCAGTCAGACGACGAACTATAAAACAGCAATTGGTTGGGCAACCATCACAACTTTTGCAGGTTCAGTATTTTCTATTTTTCTAGCAGAAACTCTGGTAAAAAGCTTTTCGGGAAAAGGGCTAGTTCCAGACGATATCGCCAATGGCTCAGATTTTCATTTGGCAGTCGCGATCGCTGCGGGTTTAACGGTTATTCTTGCTACCTTAACTGGATTCCCTATTTCCACAACTCACGGTCTTACAGGTGCTCTTGTTGGTGCAGGTTTAGTAGCAATTGGTACTCAAGTTAATTTTACTGCTTTGCAGAAAAATTTTCTAATGCCTTTGTTGCTGAGTCCCATGATTGCGATTCTATTAGGAGCTTTAATTTATGGGCTGTCTCGCTACCTGCGAGTTTATTTAGGAATCCAGAAAGAATGGTGTATTTGCGCTGGTCAAACTCAACAAATTATTCCCATTCCCCAGCCCGATGCAACTAACATCCTCAAGTGCATCACAACCGCTGATGTCGCAGTAGATTCTCTCGATAAATGTACGCAAAGATATCTGGGAAATTTCTTACAAATCCCCAGCCAAAAGTTAGTGGATGTTTGCCATTTTATGAGTGCGGGAATAGTCAGTTTTGCCAGAGGATTGAACGATACGCCGAAAATAGTTTCGCTCATGTTAGTCGGTCAATCAATATCTGTTCAGTGGGGAAGTTTGGCAGTAGCTTTGGGAATGGCGATCGGCGGTTTATTGAATGCTAAAAAAGTGGCAGAAACAATGAGCAAAAAGCTGACAGCAATGAATACCGGTCAAGGGCTGGTGGCAAACTTAGTGACGGGATTTTTAGTTATTGTTGCCAGTCGTTATGGGCTTCCAGTTTCTACTACCCATGTTTCGGTAGGTTCAATCTTTGGTGTTGGATTGATTTCAAAAAAAGCTAATGTGCGCGTTTTCTATCAGATTCTACTATCATGGATTTTGACCTTGCCAATTGCTGCGGCAATCAGCGGCTGTGCTTACTGGGTGTTGCATCGGTAAGAGAATTAATGGTTAGTCCTAGAAGATAAAGATTTCGGAGTTGATTTGGAATGGCCCTCAAAGGATAACCTTATGGAATCTAACGGTAAAAACAAGAAATCGCGCCGGAAGTTTTTGAATAAAAATTTAAGGGTAATTTATGGTTAAAAATTCTCCGATCGCGCCGCCTGTTGCAGATAAATCGATCGCTGCTGGCTTTCACGCACTTTCCGATCCTTTACGGCTTCAGATTTTGGAGTTGCTGCGGGAACAGGAGTTGTGCGTGTGCGATTTGTGCGATCGACTCAACGTCACTCAGTCTAAACTCTCTTTTCACCTCAAAGCCTTGAAGGATGCAGCTTTAGTCCGCAGCCGCCAAGAAGGACGCTGGATTTACTACAGCCTCAATTTAGCTCAGTTTGTCGCCCTCGAACAGTACCTCGCCGAATACCGCCGCTTCAGCCAGATCCTGCCGGCGCGCCCCTGTTCCGAGGCGGGTCAACCCATCAACATTTCTTAATCACTCAAATACTGAGATGGCTTGTTTGATGCTTGACATATCAAATTTTATTGATATGATGGCATGGAACCAATTAGTTGAGAGCGATGGATGCAACACCTCAGAGGTTAGGTTGTGCTCGGCCAGATTGCAGGCGAGAGGCGATCGCGGAATTTCTAGGTACATTTATTTTGGTTTTTGCAGGCACCGGTGCGGTGATGGTTAACAAAACTAGCGCTGGTTCCGTAACTCATTTAGGCGTCAGTTTTGTATTTGGTGCAGTAGTAACTGCGATGATTTACGCCCTAGGACACATCAGCGGTGCACACTTTAATCCGGCTGTAACTTTAGGGTTTTGGGCGAGCGGTTTTTTCCCAAAATACAAAGTTTTGCCTTACGTTTTAGGGCAGTGTGCGGGTGCAATCGCAGCTTCTCAAGTGCTGCTAATTACCCTAGGAAAAGTAGCAAATATCGGTGCAACTATCCCTCTCAACGGTAACTGGTTGCAGTCTCTAATTTTAGAAACTGTTTTGACCTTTATCTTAATGTTTGTTATCCTCGGTTCAGGACTTGACAGGCGCGCTCACATCGGTTTTGCCGGGATAGCAATAGGCTTAACTGTAGGGTTAGAAGCTGCATTTATGGGGCCGATTACCGGAGCGAGCATGAATCCGGCACGATCGCTCGGCCCGGCTTTAGTTGGCGGCATTTGGGAACACCACTGGGTTTACTGGGTTGCTCCTATTTGGGGGGCACAATTAGCAGTGGCAGTTTATCGGGAATTGTCTAACGGATTTCGGGATTTTAATTGAAAGTATCATGACAAGTTTTACGCACAAACCGAGAATTTTGTTTCTATACGGCTCTTTAAGAGAGCGTTCTTACAGCCGCTTGTTGGCGGAAGAATCGGCGAGAATTATTGAGGATTTCGGTGCCGAAGTTCGATTTTTTAATCCTCTAGAACTGCCGATCTATGGTAGTGTTCCCGATACGCATCCGAAGGTTCAAGAGTTGCGCGAATTGAGCCTGTGGTCGGAGGGTCAAGTGTGGTCGAGTCCAGAAATGCACGGGAATATTACCGGCATTATGAAAAACCAAATTGACTGGATTCCTTTAAGCATTGGGGCCGTCAGACCAACTCAAGGTCGAACTTTGGCGGTGATGCAAGTTAACGGTGGTTCCCAGTCTTTTAATGCTGTGAATACTTTGAGAATTTTGGGCCGCTGGATGCGGATGTTTACGATTCCGAATCAGTCTTCGGTTGCTAAGGCTTATCAGGAATTTAATGAGGATGGAACGATGAAGGATTCGCCTTATCGCGATCGCGCGATCGACGTGATGGAGGAACTGTACAAGTTTACCTTGCTGTTGCGGGAGCAAGCCGACTATTTGACCGATCGCTACAGCGAACGCAAGGAACAAGCCGCTAAAGAGGCGATCGCACTAGCAAATCGCGCCCTTGAAACATCTAACTAACAACTAACAACTAACAACCAACAACCAGCAAAAACCATGAAAAAAGTAATGTTTGTTTGCAAAAGAAACTCCTGCCGATCGCAAATGGCAGAAGGATTCGCTAAAACCATCGGAGCCGGCCAGATTGGAGTCACCAGTTCCGGGTTAGAATCAAGCAGAGTTCATCCGACAGCAATTCAAGTCATGTCAGAAATCGGCATCGATATCACCGACCAAACATCAAACCCATTAAGCGAATTCAATGCTGAAGACTACGATGCCGTAATTTCTCTGTGCGGCTGCGGCGTGAATTTACCCGAAGCGTGGGTATTGCGAGAAGTGTTTGAAGATTGGCAACTCGACGATCCCGACGGACAACCCATCGAAACTTTTCACCGCGTTCGAGATGAAATTAAAGCACGAGTTGAAACATTAGTTGACTCTCTAAAGTAAGATTAATAGTCCTATACCCGCAGGTGGTCAGAAACCGGGTTTTTTTCTCAGAAGATGCGTTACATCCCGCAAAAACGGCAGAAAACCCGGTTTCTTGGGTTTTGATGCGTCCAGAACTATTAGAATTAGTGCTAAATTATGAGAGGCGTTCCCCCCGAACGCCTCTACATTCATTGCGAGCACAGACCAAAAGGTTAGCACATGATTCAGACAGCAGTCACGCCTTTCAAAAACAAAATTAACTCAGCTTTAACTAAAAAGCAGATTACAGTTTTACAAATTAATCTCGGCAAACGCTGCAACCTCGCTTGCACTCACTGCCACGTAGAAGCTAGCCCGAAACGAACCGAAGAACTTTCCCCGGAAATTTGCGACCAATTAATTGAAATCATTCGCCGCTTTCCTCAAATTCAAACTGTTGACCTCACCGGCGGTGCTCCCGAAATGCTTTACGGTTTTAAACCGCTAGCGGAAGCTGCCAGGGCAGCAGGTAAAGAGGTAATTGTTCGTTCTAATTTGACGATTTACTTTGAAAAAGGTTTTGAAGATATTCCCGAATATTGCGCGCAGCACCAACTCAGAATTGTGGCGTCGCTTCCCTGCTACCAAGCTGACAATGTGGACAAAATGCGCGGTAACGGTGTTTTTGACAGTTCGATTCGGGCGCTGCAAAAGCTAAATGAGTTGGGATACGGGAAAAACCCAAATTTAATTCTGGATTTGGTGTACAATCCACAAGTGCCGGCAACAGACAAATTTTCGCTAACACCGGAACAAGGCAAGTTAGAGCAAGATTATAAGGTTTATTTAGCAGAACATTTTGGGATTTGTTTTAATCAATTGTTCGCGATTACTAATTTGCCGGTGGGACGGACTAAGTTTCATTTGGAACATAAGAAACTTCACAAGCCTTATCTGGGGTTTTTGGAGGATAATTTTAATCCCGCTACTCTGGAAAATTTAATGTGCCGCAACGAATTGTCGATCGACTATTTGGGCAATGTCTACGACTGCGATTTTAACCAAATGGAAAATCTGCCGGCGAAAACTGGGACCGGGGAAAATATAACTGCTGCTAAATTGCTGGAATCTGGGAGTTTAGATTTGATTCAAGAGGTGCAAACGGCTGCTTATTGTTACGGCTGTACGGCGGGTAGCGGTTCTAGCTGCGGCGGTACTTTGATTTAACAGTCGTGGACGCAAGAAGTGGTTTGACGCGCGAATTATGGCGGTAAGGTGCGCAGTGCGCACCCTACATAGTAAGGTGCTACATAGTAAGGTGCGCAGTGCGCACCCTACATAATTAGTATGCAGTAAGGTGCGCACTGCGCACCCTACATAATTAGTATGCAATGAATGGGGAGTTTAGGTAATGAATGATTCGCGATCGCCCGATGAAAATCCGCCACCATCAAACAGGTGGAAACTGATTTTAGGGATTGCTTTAGCTGTGGCTTTAATTGCTGCGACCAGGTTTTTGAACTTTCAAGGAATTCTGAAAAATGCGCTGGAGTCGATCGCGAGTCTCGGCCCGTGGGGCCCGGCAGCTTTTATTCTAATTTACATTGTCGCAACGGTTCTATTTATCCCCGGTTCCTTGCTGACTCTCGGTTCGGGCGTTTTGTTCGGAGTCGTTGGCGGTTCGGTTTGTGTTTCCATCGGATCTGTTTTAGGCGCAACTTGCGCTTTTTTGGTAGGGCGGTATTTAACTCGCGACTGGGTTTCCAAACAGATAGAGGGCAATCAAAAATTTAAGGCGATCGACTCCGCAGTTGCTTCTGAAGGATGGAAAATTGTGCTGCTGACGCGACTTTCTCCCATTTTTCCGTTTAATTTGCTTAACTATGCTTTTGGAGTCACGCAGGTATCTTTAAAAGACTATTTTTTGGCATCTTGGATCGGCATGATTCCTGGAACTGTCATGTATGTTTATATCGGTTCCCTGGCCGGGAGTTTGGCCGCACTTGGATCTAGCGGGCGATCGCGCACTGCTGCTGAGTGGGCTCTCTACGGCCTTGGTTTGCTAGCAACGATCGCCCTCACCGTTTATGCAACCCGCTTGGCCAAAAAAGCTTTAGACGAAAAAATTTCTCATTGAAAACACAGCGCAAGTTGGTAAAATTGTCAAGAGTGTTTTGCCCATACATTATAATACATTGCTAATTTAAAAAACTCCGTGTTTTCTCTGTGTTATTTACAATTATTTTGTTATAAAAACGAGATAGATATTAAAGATATCGTAAAGCACAAACCTCAAGTAGGTAAACCGAAGGTCGAAATATAAAATTGATGCCAAAATAGAAGGCGAGCGCCCAACCATAAGAAAAATTGTTTGCAGTCAGGAATGCAAGTCCTACCATTTTAAATTTTAGATTGCGAATGACTGATGACTACCAGGATTTGAATCTGGGCTACAGTTGCATTATTTTCTTAAACTGGTCTCACTACTTGCCTGATATTAATTCTGCGGAATGACGAAGACCGTTTGATGAAGTTGACTCTGAGGGAACATTTGATGATGCAAAACCCAGCAAATCAAGCCGGATCTGTGTCTGCGCCGCCGCCACAAACAAAAAAGCTGCACCGCTTTTGGCAAAACATCAGCAATTCGGCTCAATCGCGGTGGCAGCAAGTGCATAGTCTTTGGCAGCACAGACGGCAGCGCCGCCATTTGCTGACCCTGCTAATTCTGGGCACCACCGCTTTAACCATTAGCACAACTGCTTGCATCAGCTATTTTTTTGTGCGCGGACTAATCCTCGACAATTTAAAGGAAATAGCACTATTAAAACTAGAAAAAGGCACTGACGAAATCGACCGCTGGCTCAGCACTCGCAAAGCAGAAATAGAAACCCTTGCTTACGATCCTACGGTTGGCACTCTCAATTGGCAATTAGTCGAGCCCCGGTTACAAGGAGAAATATACAGATTAAAAGAGTATTTCGTCCTGTCATTAACTCAAGCCGACGGCTCATTTATCAACACTCTAGGCAACCGCGCGAACAGCAAAGACCGCCAACACTTTCAAAAAGCAATGGCAGGGCAGCTCAACGTTTCCGACCCGCTGATCGGCCGCAGTACAAAAGTTCCGACGATCATCATTTCAGCTCCTATTTGGGCCTTACCTCCCGCTCCTAATAAAGTAATTGGAGCCCTATCGGGCAGCATTAAATTAGACCGAGTAACATCTGTGGCTAACAGTTTGCTGTACGGTTCGGACAGTTATGCTTTTGCGCTCAATTCACAAGGAGTGCCAATTGTTCATCCCAACAGTAACTTAATCGGAAATACCGACCGGGAGGCCCCAAGCTTTTTACAGTCACAAGACCCCGCACTCTCCACAATTGCGCGGCAGATGATCGACCGCCAGAAGAACATCGAACTGGTAAAAATAGATAACAAATGGGTGTATGTGGCCTATGCTCCCCTCAAGGAAGTTAACTGGTCGATGGCTTTAGTAATTCCCCGCGAAAATATTGAATCCCAACTGCAAGCATTAAATTTGCTGACATCCGTAGTCGCCGGACTGCTCGTCCCGGCAATGCTAGCAGCAATTTGGCTAATTTACTCGTCCGAAAACAATCGCGCTCAAGCGGAGCGAGAAGCCATGCTCAACCGGATTGCTGGACGCATTCGCGCTTCCCTGGAATTAGACAAGATTGTGCAAAGTACAGTCGAAGAAATAGTAAGTTTGCTGCACCTAGAACGGGCGGCTTTTGGTTGGTATAAACCGCAAGAAAAAATGTTACAAATCCTGTGGGAATGTTGCCCATCTGATTCTCCGACACAAGCCATAAACTTTGAGTCTTACTTTCTCGAAAATGTATTAGTACGGAGTGGTCAAGGCGAACCAATTATTGTTTCAAGCGACACTTGGGCGCACGGTGTAACTCAACCGCCTGAACTTAAAGCTAATAGCTATTTAGCCGTTCCTGTCCAGACTCAAAACCAGCCGCAGGGTTATTTAATTTGCAGCCACGTTACTCATTGGCTTTGGAGCCAGGAGGAAATCCAACTCTTAAAAGCGGTGGCAGACCAATTGGCGATCGCCATTACTCAAGCTCACCTTTACAGTCAAACCCAAGACCAAGTAAAACTGCTTAATAGCGCCTTAAATGAACTGAAAAAAACTCAAACTCATTTAGTGCAGAGCGAAAAAATGTCATCCCTAGGTCAAATGGTAGCCGGGATAGCGCACGAAATCAACAATCCCGTTAACTTTATTTCGGCTAATTTGCCTCACACCAGCAAATATACTAAAGATTTATTAGAATTGGTGAGTTTATACAAAGAAGCCTTCCCAGAGGTTCCCCAGGAAATCGCAGATTTTACCGAAGAAATCGAGTTAGAATTTATCGAGGAAGATTTGCCCCATATATTGGATTCTATGAAAATAGGAACCGAACGCATTCGCAGCATAGTTCTTTCTTTGCGTAACTTTTCTCGCCTTGATGAATCTGACAAAAAGCAGGCGGATATTCACGAAGGTATAGAAAATACTTTGCTGTTGCTCTCCAACCGCATCAAAAATAGAATTTATATAGTCAAGAAATACGGAAAAGTGCCTTCTGTCGAGTGCTATCCCTCTCAGCTCAATCAGGTGTTTATGAACTTGCTGAGTAATGCGATCGATGCCTTGAACGAGATCGATCGCCTGGATAAAATTATTACTATTTCCACGGGAGTAGTTCGCGAACATGGCGGTAAATTTCTGAAAGTGACGATCGCCGACAACGGCCCCGGCATTCCCGACAGCGTTAAAGACCAAATTTTTAACCCATTTTTTACTACTAAAGAGGTCGGCAAAGGCACGGGTTTGGGGTTAGCAATTAGCTATAAAATTGTAGTAGATGGACACGGCGGCAGCATCACAATTTCTCGACCTCCGGGCGGAGGCACGGAGTTTTTGGTAAAAATTCCTATTACTAACGGAAAGTAAGACTATTTTAGATTTTAGATTTTCAATTTGGGAATGACTGATAATACAAAGTTTTGGATATGATCTCTAGTTGCATTATTGTAGGAAGCTGGTATCAGGAGGAAGTGGGAATGGAAGCCCTGGGAGTTTGTAACCGAGGTAAGGGATAGAGGTTCGAGAGAAGATGTTGGAGGGGACAAAAAGTTTTAATTAATGCTAAGTTGACGGCCGTTGGCTAAAATTAGAAGAGTTTTTGTTAAAGGTGTTTTATGGCTGTTGGCAAGGATACAATTTTCGAGCGCTTTTTGTCGCCCCTGATGCGACTGGCGATCGACCAAGAAGCACTGAAACGACTCTACGAAGGTATCGACTGGGAAACAGCGGGCGATCGCTACCGACAACCCAACTTAGTTTATCCCGAATATTACAGCAGCCAAAACTTTCACGGCATTAAAGGTGGCTATCTCAACCCCAGTGCCGCCGTTTCCTACGATCCAATCACGCAATATGTTTTGCCTCCCCACGAAACAGTCGTCAGACAAGGCTTAATTGACGCTGTGCGCGTGAAACCGCGCCGAATCATCGATTTGGGATGCGGTACCGGTTCGACAACGCTCATGCTCAAGCAAGCTTTTCCAGAAGCGGAAGTTGTCGGCTTGGACTTGTCGCCTTATATGCTGGTAGTTGCCGACATGAAAGCGCAAAAAGCCGGCTTAAATATCCAGTGGTTGCACGGAAATGCCGAAAGCGTTGCTTTTGGCGATGGCAGCTTCGATTTAGTCGCAGCTTCCTTGCTGTTTCACGAGACGCCGCCTGCTGTATCGCGGGCAATTTTGCGAGAAAGCTTCCGACTGCTGAAGGTTGGGGGACAAGTGGCAATTTTGGATGGAAATCAAAAAACTTTGCGGCAGACAGAGTGGCTGACTGATATCTTTGAGGAGCCTTATATTAAGTCTTACGCGGCTGGCAGCCTCGATGCTTGGCTGGGGGCGGCTGGATTCGCGGCGGTGCAAACTCACGAACACTGGTGGACGAATCAGGTGACGCAGGGCGTGAAACCTTTGCCGGGGGAAGATTTGGAACAAGCCAAGGTGGCGAGGGGGTGGAATTGGGGCGATCGAACTCCTGATTTTGATGGGGATTTACCGGGTATTCCAGCTCCGGCTTGATTTACAGAATCACTGCCGACTAAAATAACCACCGACTGGAAGTCGGGGCTACACAAACAAAGTCCGCCTTCGCGGACTGAATAATAACTCATAACTCATAACTCATAACTCATAACTCATAACTAATGACTCATAACTAATGACTCTAAAAGCAGTTTTATTTGATTTTAATGGCGTGATTGTTAATGATGAGCCAATTCACGAGAAAATAATCGATCAATTGATGCTCGATGAAAATCTCCAGCTCAAACGTGGGGAGTTTCGAGAAGTTTGTTTGGGAAAAAGCGATCGCGCTTGCATTACCGAACTGCTCAAGCGCCGAGGACGATATCTAACAGAAACATATCTCGATCGACTGCTGCAGCGCAAGGCCCAAGCTTACAAAGCTCAAATAGATACTTTGGAGAAACTGCCGATTTATCCGGGTTTGGCAGAATTTATTGACAAAATTCGGGTCGCCGGACTGAAAATGGCCGTAGTTAGCGGGGCAATGCGATCGGATATAGAATTGGTGTTAGATCGGGCCGGTTTGGCAGCAAACTTTGAGTTAATTGTCGCAGGTGACGACTTGACGGTGAGCAAACCAGCACCGGATTGCTATTTATTGGCTGTGGAACTTCTCAACCAGAAATATCCCGATTTTAACCTGCAACCGATCGAGTGTTTGGCGCTAGAAGATACTTTTGTGGGGATTGAAGCAGCGAAAAAAGCGGGCATTCAGGTAGCGGGTGTGACTCACACTTACCCGTTTCACATGATCCAGCGCCAAGCTAATTGGACGGTGGACTATTTTGCTGATTTAGAGTTGGACAGAGTGGCCGCACTTTGCTCGATCGCCCCCACTGAGCCGGCTGCGGAAAACACTTGACGTTTTTAGCAGTTACGTGCTAGTGTAAGTGACGGTCTGCGAACGTGAGAGCAAGCAAGACCTGTAAGCCTTTTAGATTCGGCCATCCGGCATCTAAAATGCTAAATTAAAACTCAATCAGGGGAATTAGCTCAGTTGGTAGAGCGCTGCGATCGCACCGCAGAGGCCAGCGGTTCGAGTCCGCTATTCTCCATAAATCAGGGGCATTACTACAGGTGACGATCGTACTCAAAGCGAAGTGCGATCGTCATCTGCTTTGATACTCGCCTATGAGTGTGCGATAGACGGGGTTGCTGGCGAAGTTTTAGCATCAATAACCTGTGGAAAACCAGAAAACCGCTTTCTATTTTGTGCGATCGACCCGGTTGCTGCCTAAGTGGTAGCATCAATAAGATAATTTATGTAAAGAAACCCGCTTTCTAATTACACACTAATTGCTGAAAAGACGTATTTTGGTGTCTAAACCTGGTTTCCCAAAAAATCCGGTAAGCCCGTGATCCCAACCCTGATGTCATCAGTCAATCTAAAATCTAACAAGGTATCAGCCCGGTTTCTGCCGCAGTTGCCCTCAATCCCCATAAAACATTCATTTTGTCAAAAACAATAAGTTTTGTAGCTAAAAATACAACAGTCTGCTGAAGCTCGTCTTAATATCAAGTCGCTATGTGTTATTATTCTCAATCATCTGACTCATCTATTCAAGAGTAACAAGAAAAAATGACAAAGCGATTCGATAGGCGGAAATTTATTTTATACAGTTCTGCTACCCTAACATCAAGTTTATTTCTTAAAGCTTGTAGAACTCCAACTCCAACAGCAACTCCCGCCGCTTCTCCCACATCAACAGGAACTACACCAGCAGCCGCCGGGGGCGGAAACACGATCAAAGTAGGAATTTTACATTCCTTGAGCGGCACGATGTCAATTAGCGAAAAAAGCGTTGTCGATGCCGAACAATTAGCGATCGAAGAAATTAATAAAGCTGGCGGTGTCCTCGGCAAACAAATCGAAGCAGTAATAGAAGATGGCAACTCAGACTGGCCGACTTTTGCCGAAAAAGCCAAAAAATTGATCGACCAAGATAAAGTTGTCACCGTCTTCGGCTGCTGGACTTCCGCCAGCCGCAAAGCAGTATTGCCGGTATTTGAAGAAAAAAATCATATGCTCTGGTATCCCGTACAATACGAGGGTCAAGAGTGTTCCAAAAATATCTTTTATACCGGCGCGGCACCAAACCAACAAATCGAACCAGCAGTTGACTGGCTGCTAGAAAATAAAGGCAAAAAATTCTTTTTAGTCGGGTCTGACTACGTTTTCCCCCGCACGGCTAATACCATTATCAAGGCACAGCTAGCAGCCAAAGGCGGCGAATTAGTTGGGGAAGATTACATTCCTTTAGGCGGCACAGAAGTCACGCCAATTATTACTAAAATTAAGGCAGCTTTGCCAGACGGGGGCGTCATTTTCAATTCCCTCAACGGCGACAGCAACGTAGCTTTTTTCAAACAGTTGCAGGGTGCAGGTTTGGGGCCGGACAAATATCCGTCAATGTCCGTGAGTATTGCAGAAGAAGAAGTAAAGGCGATCGGCGTAGAATATCTTAAAGGCCATTACGCCGCCTGGAATTACTTCATGACTGTGGACTCTCCGACAAATACAAAATTTGTGGAAGCTTTCAAGGCAAAATACGGCAACGATAGAGTGACTAACGACCCGATGGAAGCAGCTTATATCATGGTTTACCTGTGGAAGCAAGCCGTCGAAAAAGCCGGGACAGCCGACGATTTGGAAAAAGTGCGGGCTGCAGCTTTGGGTCAAACCTTTGACGCGCCAGGGGGAACAGTAACGATGGATGTTAACCATCACCTTTCTAAATTTGTGCGGTTGGGTGAAGTGAGAGACGACGGTTTATTTAACATCGCTTTTGCTACACCACAAGCAGTGAAGCCTGTGCCTTGGAATCAATTTGTCGCTGAAACAAAAGGCTTTGCTTGCGATTGGTCAGACCCCGCAAAAGGTGGCAAATTCAAAGCTTGATAAGTAGGTAATACCAATTTTTTTAAGGTTGGTAACGTATCTTCGATCCCCCCTAGCTCCCCTTAATAAGGGGGGGACAAGAGCGTTCTTGCGTCACCCACTACTCCCCTTAAGAAAGGGGAACTGGAGTCTTCAAAGTCCCCCTTATTAAGGGGGATTTAGGGGAATCGAGATACTCACTCTAAGCATAATTTATAGAAAACTTGACGCTTAAGTTGACACCGACGGGGTAAAATTCGCCCCTAATTATCGGCGAACAAAGTTAACCGACTTGATGCAGGAGTAACAAAATTGGCGATATTAGATGGTTTATTTAACGGCCTTAGCATCGGCGCAGTTTTATTAATTGCAGCCCTGGGATTAGCGATTATTTTCGGGCTGATGGGCGTGATTAATATGGCTCATGGCGAGTTGATGATGCTGGGGGCTTATACAACTTTCGTGGTGCAAAATGTCTTCAAAGGTATGGGAGGAGTTGCTTTTGAAACCTATATTTTATTTGCAATTCCCCTAGCTTTTTTAGTAGCTGCATTGGTAGGATTAATTCTCGAACGCGGAGTGATTCGCTATCTTTACGGGCGGCCTCTAGAAACTCTGCTGGCAACTTGGGGTGTAAGTTTAATTTTGCAGCAGTTTGTCCGCAGCGTTAGTTGGGTGCTGGTAATTGGGATTGCGGTGTTTTGTTTGCTGTTTTTTGGCGGTTTGCGGTTGCTGAAATCTCGCCTGGATTTCGATCGCATTCGTAGCAAAATTATCGCCATAATTTTGCCTTTATCTTTGGGTATTTCTTGGGCGGTGAGCGCCTTTTTAGGGCAAACTTACAAACTGGCAGTAACTCAACCTTGGTTTGGGGCTCAAAATGTGGACGTAACTGCACCGAAATGGTTGCGGGGCGGCATACCGCTGGGCAATTTTCAGTTGCCCTACGCCCGAATTTTTATAATTGTGCTGACCGGAATTTGTTTGGCGGGAATTTACCTATTTTTGCAAAAGTCTGTGTGGGGATTGCGGATTAGATCCGTGACGCAAAATCGCAGCATGAGTGCGTGTTTGGGAATTCCTACCGAACAAGTAGACGCGCTAACTTTTGCTTTGGGTTCGGGGTTGGCAGGTGTCGCTGGGTGCGCGATTAGTTTGATCGGTTCGGTAGGGTCAAATACTGGACAAAATTATATAGTCGATACCTTTATGGTGGTGGTTGTGGGCGGTGTCGGCAAGATTGTGGGGAGTGTAGTTGCTGCGATCGCGATCGGCACTGCAAATTACCTGATCGGTTCGGGAACCTTAGCAATAATATTCGCTCCTGTCAAGCCTTTAGCCGACTTCTTCACATTTTTCGCCACAACCAGCATGGCAAAAGTAATGGTATTCGCCTTAATTATGGCTTTTCTGCAAGTGAAGCCGGGAGGGATTTTCCCGCAAAAAGGGCGGACGGTAGAAAATTAAAAATTACAACTGCGAGTGTAGCGAAAAATGCAGAAAACACATCAAAAACCCTGGCTAAAAGAAGCGGCAATTGTCAGCGCGATCGCCCTCACCTTCATCTTACTCATCCCAGGAATACTCCCCGACGTTCGGCTCAATCAATTGGGGCGGTTTTTAGCACTAGCAATTGCGGCCCTCGGCATAGACTTGATTTGGGGATACACGGGTTTGCTCAGTTTAGGGCATGGGGTGTTTTTTGCGATCGGCGGTTACGCTTTCGCCATGCACCTAAAACTGCAAATTCCCCCAACCGCCAGCAGTCAATTGCCAGAATTTATGAACCTCTACGGCGTTACCGAACTCCCCTGGTTTTGGCAACCATTTTATTCATTTCCTTTCTCAGCATTAGCAGTAGTCCTCATCCCCGCCATCTTGGGCGCACTTTTAGGTTATTTAGTATTCCGCAATCGAATTCGAGGCGTTTACTTTTCAATTCTCACCCAAGCAGCAACCATTGTATTTTTCAACTTCTTTAACGGTCAGCAAAAACTGATTAACGGCACTAATGGACTCACCGACTTTAAAACCTTGTTCGGAGCCACAGTCAATGACCGAGATACTCAATATATTTTCTACATTCTCACCATACTATTTTTAGCAGCAACTTACGCCCTGTGTCGATGGTTGACCAGCGGGCGTTTCGGCCGGCTGCTAGTAGCCATTCGCGACGACGAAGTGCGCCTGCGTTTCTCAGGTTACAATCCCACAGGCTACAAAGTTTTAGTCTTTGCAATTTCTGCCGGTTTAGCCGGGATTGCAGGCGCATTATTTACCGTACAAACCGGAATCATTTCGCCAAAAGCAATGGATATTGCTTTTTCAATTGAAATGGTAATCTGGGTCGCAGTGGGAGGTCGCGCCACATTATCTGGAGCAATATTAGGAGCGCTGCTAGTCAACTTTGGCAAGAGTTTCTTGAGCGAACAATTTCCCGAAGTGTGGCTATTTTTCCAAGGCGCGCTATTCTTAATAGTAGTAACAGTCCTGCCCGACGGCATAGTCGGATGGCTGCAAGATCAAAGTTTCGACCAAATCCGCGCCCTGTTCAGAAAACCGAAGTACGTATCTACTTACCCCAGCCTGGAACAAGACCCCCAAGTGCAGCTTGAAAAAGAAGAACTTGAACATTGAGTGCAAAAGTATCGTGTAATTTATAAGTAGGCTGACATAAATAAATGTCACCTAGAACAGACAAACAAAGCAATCGCAATAGACTGGGCAAACGCTGCATTTATCTCTGTCTGAGGAAACGTAATATATATGTCCACCTACTTAGATATCTCTAGCAAACAGCTTCGTTTTTTAACTTAAGGGGAAACATATGGCAGATATTATTGACTACAAAATTTACGGCGACGATTTGCAACTCATCGAGATTGAACTCGACCCCAAAGAAGGTGTCAGGGCTGAAGCTGGAACCATGACATACATGGAAGGCGACATCCAAATGCAAACATCCACAGGCGGCGGCTTATTTCAAGGTTTCAAACGAATGTTGACAGGAGCGGGTTTTTTCATTACCACCTTTGTCAACGCCGGAAATCGTAAGGCCCGCGTCGCTTTTGCCGCGCCCTATCCGGGTAAAGTAATTCCCCTAGATTTAGGCCAACTTGGCGGTAAATTTTTGTGTCAAAAAGACTCATTTCTCTGTGCGGCCAACGGCATTGAAATTGAGGTAGCATTCACCAAGCGGCTAGGTGCCGGTTTCTTTGGCGGAGAAGGTTTTATTCTGCAAAAATTGCAGGGTGACGGGCTAGCTTTTGTTCATGCGGGAGGAACAATAGTTGAGAAAAATTTGGGAGTGGGCGAAGTGTTGCGGGCGGACACTGGTTGTTTGGTAGCTTTTGCGCCGACTGTAGATTACGATATTCAGTTTGTGGGCGGGTTTAAAAATGCTCTATTTGGCGGCGAAGGTTTGTTTTTAGTCAAGCTAACCGGGCCTGGAAAAGTGTATTTGCAAAGTCTGCCGCTCTCGAAATTAGCTGAGCGAATTATGGCTGCTTCTCCACCTCCAGTGTCGAGCAGTTCTAGCAGTTTTAGTTGAGAGGAAACGACCAGAAAAAAGTATCAAATATGGTGCTAGGGCAAGATGTAAAATCTGTTAAATAAAAAAATAGCTCCGCACCTACAAAAGCTATCGGTTGTTATCCATTAGTGAGTGAATTGCTAATTATGAATGGCAAAGTATTAGAAATAGAAAACTTGACTGTGAGTTTTGATGGTTTTAAAGCCATTAACGGTTTAAATTTCAGCATGGATGCGGGCGAACTGCGAGTTATCATTGGTCCTAACGGTGCGGGGAAAACAACTTTTCTCGATTCGATTACCGGGAAGGTGCAGCCGACAGAGGGCAGGGTATTATTTAAGGGACAAAATTTACGCAAGTTGTCGGAAGATAGGATTTCGCGCTTGGGAATTGGTCGCAAGTTTCAGACACCTCGAGTTTACTTAAATTTAACGCCACGCGAAAATTTGGAATTGTCTTGCAGCCGCCATAAAAATGTTTTTTCGACTTTGTTCAAGCCTGCTTCTGCTGCTGAAAAACGCACGGTTTCCGGTTTGTTAGAAACAATTGGTTTAGTTGCTAAAGCTGATATTTCGGCTGGTTTGCTTTCTCACGGGGAAAAGCAATGGTTGGAAATTGGAATGTTGGTGGCTCAATCTCCTGATTTGTTGTTGGTAGATGAACCTGTGGCGGGTTTGACGGATGAGGAAACGATGTTAACTGGTGAGTTGCTAATTTCGCTGGCGGAAAGTCATTCGGTGTTGGTAATTGAACACGATATGGAGTTTGTGCGGCAAATTGCGCGGCAGGTTACTGTGTTGCATCAGGGTGCGGTTTTGTGTGAGGGAACTATGGATGAGGTGCAAAATGACGATCGGGTAATTGAGGTATATTTGGGAAAACCGGAAGAGTAAGAAGAAGGAAGAAGGAAGAAGGAAGAAGGAAGAAGGAAGAAGGAAGAAGGAAGAAGGAAGAAGGAAGAAGGAAGAAGGAAAAAGGAAGAAGTTATTTGTTAGTTGCTACTAATTTCCATGCCCAATTACCAATTAAAAACTATGCTACAAGTCTCTAATTTGAATGTTTATTACGGCGAAAGTCACATTTTGCGCGATGTCGATTTAAGCGTCAGGGCGGGGCAAATGGTTTGCTTAATCGGCCGCAATGGTGTGGGCAAAACTACTATGCTAAAAACGATTATGGGGCTGCTGCAACCGCGCAGCGGCACTATTGCTTTTGGCGGAGAATCTATTGCTTCTAAGTTGACTCACCAGCGGGCTAGATTAGGCATTGGTTATGTGCCTCAAGGGCGCGAAATCATTCCACGTTTGACGGTGAAGGAAAATCTATTGTTAGGTTTGGAAGCGAAACCAACCAAAATCAAAAATCCTGAAGTACCTGATGAAATTTATGAGTTATTTCCGGTTTTGAAAACTATGCTCGATCGCCTGGGAGGTGATTTGAGCGGGGGACAGCAGCAGCAGTTAGCTATTGCTAGGGCTTTGATGGGTGAGCCGCAGTTGCTGGTTTTGGATGAACCGACGGAAGGGATTCAACCATCAATTATTTTAGATATTGAAGCTGCGGTGCGCCGTGTGGTTGCGACTAGGGGAATTTCTGTTTTGTTGGTGGAGCAACATTTGCATTTTGTGCGGCAAGCTGACTGGTATTATGCTATGCAAAAAGGCGGGATTGTGGCTTCTGGAAGCACTAGCGAGTTAAGTGATGAAGTGATTCAGAGGTTTTTGGCTGTTTGAGTCAGCAGTCATTAGTCATTAGTCATTAGTAGGGTGCGCACTGCGCACCTTACTCAATTGTATTCAGTCCGCGCACCATCCGGACTTTGTTTGATAAGAAGCGATTTCAATCGCCTACGAAACGACGCTGTATTATTGATTTTTTCGACCGTCGGGCATTGTGGTGCCGGCCATACTTGCTCGATCGATACTAGCGCCATCTATATTAGCATTGCGGAGGTTGGCATCGGAAAGATTTGCATCCCTCAAGTCGGAAAATCGCAGGTCTGCACCGTCTAGATTTGTCTTGGTCAAGTTAGCTTTTCTGAGGTTAGCGTTGCTGATTCTCGCTCCTACTAATTCGGCTCCGCTTAAGTTTGTGCGAGCTAGATTGGTGTTGACAAAATCTGAGATCTCGAAGCGACTACCGCTGAGGTTGGCATCTGATAAATCTGATCCTGTCAGGATGGGATTTTTTAAGTTAATGTTAACTAATTTTACGGCTCGGAGGTCGCAGCGGGAGCAGCTTTGAGTTAGCAGCAGCGTTTCGACGTTGGCGTTGATTTGGTCGATTTGTTGCTGGGAGAAATTTTCGGCAAATTCTGGGGAGACGTAGCCGAGCTTTTTGGGATCGTTGGCTTTTGGTTGGGGTGCTTGTATTGGGGGTGTTTGTATTGGGGGTGTTTGGATTGGGGGCGTTTGTGGTTGGGGTGTTGGGATTGTTTGGGGTGTTGGGATTGGTTGGGGTGTTGGGATTGTTTGGGGTGTTGGGATTGGTTGGGGTGTTTCTATTTGCCCGATCGCACTTAGTTGCAGTCCCACCTTCGGCAAATCGAGAGTTGCTGCACAAATTAGTAGGGCGATCGACATGATTGTGAGTTTTTTCATAAATAAATAAGTTTTTGTTTGCAAAAATACCATTTATATGGTATAATACCTCGAAAAGTGAACACCCTACATTTCGCTAAATAGGGCTTGCTGAATAAGTTAGAAAAAATCGCGCTCGCGTAGCTAACCGCAGACATCGCACTTGATGGGCAATTCAA
>NZ_JAUBUR010000094.1:0-3163 GCF_036705485.1 Microcoleus sp. AT9b-C3
CAGCCCATTGCTGTGACCACGAAACCCCCAAGGTTGATGCCATCGTCAACCTGGGCCGCTACCGCAAGATCCTCTGGATAGCCCTGATCGTCAACGCCGCCATGTTTCTCGTCGAGATCGGCGCGGGCGTGCAGGCGGGTTCGCTTTCGCTGCTGGCCGACGCGGTCGACTTTGCGGGCGACGCGCTCAATTACGCCGTGTCGCTGGCGGTGCTGGCCTCGGCGCTGGCGTGGCGCGCCCGCGCGGCCATGCTCAAGGCGGTCAGCATGATGGGCTTTGGCCTGTATGTGCTGGGCGCTGCCGTGTGGTCGGTGTTGTATGGCGGTGTACCTCAGGCCATGACCATGGGCGCGGTGGCGCTGCTGGCGTTGCTGGCCAACGTGGCCGTGGCATGGATGCTCTACGCGTTTCGCGAAGGTGACGCCAACATGCGCAGCGTGTGGTTGTGCTCGCGCAACGACGCCATCGGCAACGTGGCGGTGTTCATGGCCGCGCTCGGTGTGTTCGGCACCGGCTCGGCTTGGCCCGACCTGGCGGTGGCCAGCCTGATGGCGGCGCTGGCATTGCACGGCGGCTGGACGGTGTTGCGCCAGGCGCGCGGTGAGCTGGGCGAAGACAGCGCAAAGGAAGACCACCATGGCCACGTCCACTGAACCATCAGGCAATCGCCGATTTGATGGCGCCGCCCACGCCCAACTGATCCAAAGCGCAAAAACCGCAGCCTCCGCAGAGCAGTCTTGGCTGTACCTGGAGGCGGCCCATGTTGTGGGGCAGCTGTACGTCAAGCCGCACCTGCAGACCCACGCACAGATGTTGAATTTGTCCTTGCGCACCCGCGACTGGTCCGAGGCAGTAGGACAGGTGATGCGGCTGGCGCTGGTACCGCTGGGCCACCTGAGCGGGCGCCTACCGCTGGGCAACCCGGGCCGGTCCTCCGTGAGTGCCTTTGATCCCTTGCCTGTGCGTCCCGAGCTGGCTGAGCTGATAGCCCGTGCACGCGGCCATTGAGATGGCTGCCGCTTAAAATCCGTCGCATGCGCGCTTTTCTGATCTTGTTGATGCTCACGCTGCTGCCGCTGCAATTTTCTGCTGCAGCGGCTGCGGCGTGCTGCGGCCACGTTTCGGCCACGCAGGGGCCGCAAGCCACGCACCATCAGTCCAGGCATGGGCAGGCAGTGGAGGGCGTTGAAGACGGGGTCGTTGGCGACAGCGGCTTTGATCTAGATTGCGGAACCTGCCACGCTAACTGCGCCGCCGCTGTCACTGCGACCACCGCGTCCATGGCCATCTCTGCGGGCGCTGAACAGGTCGAACACCTCGCCGAACGCCGCTTGCCTTCCTGGCATGAGCAACCGTATCGTCCCCAATGGTCCACCCCGACAGGTTCGGGGTGGAACGATGTCGCCTGATGCGCTGACAGACACAACTTCCCCGATCCCCAGGCTTCAAGCGGCCGCCGTCTCAGACGGAGGCTGACCTCGGATCGTTTTGGAAGGACTCTCTCATGACCGCTCGCTGGACCCAGCGAAATCCCAGGTGGACATGGCTCGCCGCCGTGGCCATCCTTCTCTTGCTGGATCAATCCACCAAGTCGTATTTCTCCACCATCCTCGAACTGGGTGAAGCGGTTCGGGTCACCGACTGGTTCAACTTCGTGCATGTGCTCAACGCAGGTGCCGCATTCTCGTTTTTGGCGGATGCCGGTGGCTGGCAACGCTGGTTTTTCATCGGCGTGTCGGTGCTGGTGGTGGGCTTCGTTTCAGTGGTGTGCCTCGCGCGGCAAGCCGAACCGCTGGACCGCTGGCTGGGCGCCTTTGTGGCCGGCGGTGGTGGCGGCAACCTCGTGGACCGCGTCCAGATCGGAGCTGTGGTGGACTTCCTCGACTTTCACTGGCGCAACATCCATTGGCCGGCCTTCAATCTCGCCGATGTCTTCATCGTCTGCGCCGCGCTGACCTGGTGCCTTGCTTCATTGAAAGCGTCACCGCGCCAACCGACCCGCAGAACCTCTGAGGAGCTTCCTTCATGAAGCATGGCTGGTTTTGGATCCTGGGCGCCTGGGCCTTCGCTCTGGTGTCCACTCTCGGGGCGCTTTTCATCGGTGAAGTCATGGGCATGACGCCCTGTCTGCTCTGCTGGTATCAGCGCATCTTCATGTTCCCGTTGGCCATCATCCTAGGCATGGCCGCGTTCGCCGAAGACCGCCGCGGTGCGGTGTACGCGTTGCCGCTGGCCTTGGGTGGTGCCGCCATCGCGGGCTACCACACCGCGCTGATCGCAGGGTGGGTGCCCCAGTGGTGGGTGCCCTGCGGCGCCGGGCCTTCGTGCAGCGAACAGAGCCTAGAGATCCTGAACGGCATCCAGATTCCCTGGTTGTCTCTTCTAGCCTTCATCGCCATCGCCTTCCTGCTTTTTGTCTATTTGAGAAAGTCCCGTTCATGAACGCCAAAAAATTCACCGTCATCGGTCTGGTGGCTATCGTTGCCTTGTTCTTTTACCTGGGCATGAACGCCTACCAATCGCGGGTGCAGACCGCGCAAGACGTTCAGGTCAAGGCCGAGCAGACGCGCTTGGTGCGCATGCACTCGCCGGTGTTCGGCCCGCAGAACGCGCCGGTCACCATCGTCGAGTTTTTTGACCCCGCCTGCGAGACCTGCCGCGCGTTCTATCCCATCGTCAAGAACCTGATGGCCCAGTACCCCGACGACGTACGGCTCGTGATCCGATACGCGCCGTTTCACCAAGGTTCAGACGTAGTGGTCAAGCTGCTGGAGTCGGCCAAGAGCCAGGCCAAGTACCAGCCGGTGCTGGAATCGTTGTTGGCCGCGCAGCCCGCCTGGGCCGACCACGGTCAACCCAGCATCGAGACCGCATTCAAGGTAGCCGAGCAGGCCGGGCTGGACCTCGTCAAGGCGCGGCAGGACATGGAAAAACCCGGTATGCAGGCCGTCCTGCAGCAGGACATAGAAGACCTTACCGCGCTGCAAGTCACCAAGACGCCCACCTTCTTCGTCAACGGCCGCAGCCTGCCCAGTTTCGGGCCCGATCAGCTTGCCGCACTGGTGGCAGAAGAAGTGGCCAAGGTGAAGAAATGAGAGAGATGGCTCCCGTACGTCCTTTCAACCGACGCAAGGTGTTGGTGTTGAGCGCTTCGTGGTTTGCG
>NZ_JAUBUR010000095.1:0-3142 GCF_036705485.1 Microcoleus sp. AT9b-C3
ATTCATTTTTTTATTCACGATCGAGTATTGCATATAATTGTATCATAGTCTTGATAATGATTTAGGATTGCTATATAGGAGTAGGGCCAACAAATTCTTTGAGTCGCCATCTGCGGTAAGGTGCCCCCTCAGCACCCAGCCGGCTCATGAGTGCGCCGTAAGCACCGGTGGGCTCAGTAAACAACGAAGTTACTAACTTTGGGCGTTTTGATTTTGAAACCAAACTCCCCCATGCAGTTTTTATTGCTTTAAGTTGGAAAAAAATCAGAACGTGAAATAGCCGTTTTCGGCTTTTTATCGGGCTCAGATTTAACACACCTTGACAGGGCTGGCGATAAGCACCCTACCGTTAGAGTTTTTGCAGACATTGTGTAAGCTGTTACGCACTTAATTTTTTTGCCCAAATGCTTGCTACAAGGACTCTAGGCTGCAAAATCTTAAATTTAGATGGGTGTCAGCTTATCTTTAATAGGACACTGCTGGGTAATATATACTTGGATGCGGACCTGCTAACCTGAAATTTTTAATTTTAGATATCAAAGAACTGACTGATGGATTTAGACCAACAGATTCAAGCATTGATCGAAAAAGCTCCGCCCGACGGTTCGACGCCACAAATCTTAAAGGCGATCGCCCCGGCACTGGTGTTAATTGCCCAACAGCTACAGCACCTCGAATACTCGATCCTGCAAGCGGTAGACCAAAGTTGGGCAATCGTGGTTTTGAGCAATCTCAAGCAACCGGGACGGGAGAAGAGAGTGATTTATGCTTGGAATAGTATTAAAGATGCGTCGCAGGCTGCGGCTGCTGGGGGCGATCGCCTCAGACCGGTGCTTTTGCCTGTCACTCACATTTTATTTCAGATGATAGCTCTGGAAGGTCTTGACAGCATTGTTTTTTTTGAAAGTCCCGGCAATCAGGAAGTCGGGACGGAAATCCCTCGCGAGCAAGTACAGAGTTTAATTAACGTTTACTTGCAACAGTATCGATCGGCTCCACCGCCCGATATTGCCTAAACAACTCAATTTTCTATTAATTGGTAACAGGGAATTAGGCATTGGGAATTCCCCATTACCAATTCCCCCTTACCAATAAACTGTAACTTTTTAACCTCTAATAAAGTCTACTCAAAACGTATTCAGCCAAATCAATCAAAGCTTGACGGGACTCTGAATGGGGCAGCGCAGCTAAGTATTCGACGGCTTTTTGTGCGTGATTTGTGGCTAGTTCTCGCGATCGCTCTATGCCTTTAGAATCTTCTACCAGTGCCAGGGCCTGCTCTATATCTCCTTCTTGGGCAAATTCGCGTTCTATGAGAACTTCCAAGTAAGGTTTTTCTTCTAGGGCAAATAGTGCTGGTGCTGTCAGATTACCGCTTCTGAGATCCGAGCCTGCGGGTTTCCCCAAAGTTTCCGTTGAAGCGGTGAAATCTAATATATCATCTACTATTTGGAATGCCAAACCAATGTTCCGACCGTAGTTGTACAAATCGTCTGCTATTTCCGCTGAAACCTCGCTCAAACAGCCCGCTGCTTTGGAACTGTTGGCTATTAAAGACGCTGTTTTGTAATAACTTTTTTCGAGGTACGCTTCGATCGACAAGCTGGTGTCAAATCCATTTAGTCCCTGTTGAATTTCCCCCTCAGCTAAATCCATAATCACTTCTGAAAGCAGTTTGACTACTGGCAGGTTGTCGAGATTTGCCAAATGCCAGGAAGATTGAGCAAACAGAAAATCTCCCGCCAATACTGCCACTCGGTTGTTAAACCGACTGTGAACCGTCGGCACTCCTCGCCGCAGATCCGACTCGTCCACCACGTCGTCGTGCACGAGACTAGCTGTATGGATCATTTCCGTGATTTCAGCGAGGCGGCGGTGTTTTTCCGTGATTTCCCGATCGGGCATAGTCGCCTTGGCCATCAACAGAACGATTGCGGGTCTCACTCGTTTTCCCTTTGTGCCGAATAAGTATTCTGCAGCCGCGTACAAGATGGGATGACGGGCACCCACTAACTGTTTTAAGTTTTCTGTCAACAGTCGCAGGTCTTCTTCAACCGAGGAAAATAGGAGAGTGCTAGAGATCATGGATACGCCGACTCAAGCCGTAAAGTAACAAAATTTTACATATCATATCTTTATTTTAAGGTAATTCTCTGCAATAGAAAAGAAAAATCTAGGCGATCGGCAGTTATTTGTCATCTACCACCCGATGGGAGTCACCCGCCTGCCAGAGGCGAGTCGCCGGCTGTCAGAGGGATTGCCCCTATTGTATCGAATTGTTAAGGACACTGCCAAAAAATCTCTAAATCCCAGAAACCCTGTGTTATTATAGGTATTAAGGATTTAAACAATTCTATACATTAAGTACAGCCAGACTGGCAGGTAGCTTTTAGGCGCCTGTAAAAGTTTCGTAGAGCCAGCCTTGTTAGTCGATCGCAGCCAAAATTTCTGGTACAGATTTTTAGTTCCTCGCGGCTAAAAGTTATCAGAAGTTAAGATTAGCGCATCTTATGTGCACGGTAGCTCAAAGCAGCTAAAGTGGATGGTTTTAGGCTGTTTAAGCATCTGTAAAGCAGTAAATCATTATTGATGACCGGGAACGCCTAAATGTGCCCGCAGGCTTGATATGGAAAAACAGCCTTCAGAACCAAGGCATGGTCTTGCGTGCTGACTTAATGTAGTAGGTCTTGAACTTGTCCTGCTCCTCCTCGTCCTTGACTTTTGGTTCTAATTATGATTTATCGCGATATTCCTCTAATTATTCCCATTCTGGCCGCCGGCTATGTAATGACTATTTATGTACTGCTGATGTTGGCCCAACGCAGCGCTAAAATCACTCGATTGGGCGAGTAGTGCACTGCTGGGCGGCCGAAGTCGGCAGCAGCGTCCTCGCTTCACCCTTGAGAATTCGGAATACTCAATAATAACCCTGCCTTGAATGCTTGCGCCCAAAGGCAGGGTTATTATTTACAATTGCGGACACCATGATTTTCTGGGCTGCTAGTTACTGCAACACCTAGCTACAGTTATCGATGTTCAATGCCCACAGCCTCTGAGCCAGGATATTATATAGCCTTTATCAAAAAGATGAGGTACAATAACAGCAGTGAGTAAACCAATTCCAAATATCGTCTGATGTAAC
>NZ_JAUBUR010000036.1:0-63305 GCF_036705485.1 Microcoleus sp. AT9b-C3
TGTTTTTATTGTAACAGAAAATAATCTCTAGGGGGAATATTAAATAGAATCTTTTTGAGGGATTAGTAATTATTAATTAAACTTGTAGAGGTAGGTTCACTAGAATCCCTTATTTTTTAGCAACGATCGCCCCGAACCTCACTTCACCAAAATGGCGATCGCCCTCAACCCTTCAAATCTCCCCCTTCACCTGCATCTGATGCACCTTGTCAGCCAACTCTTGCAAGCGCTTTTCGTCCAACTCGTCGATCGCCAGCATCCCGACATAGATGATTTCCTTCAGCGTTAGTCGGGTTGCTAGCGCCTTTTTCTGCACAATTTCCTTGATGATGGGGCTCACCCCGATGGCGGTACTGGCTCTAGTCACAAAGGTAAGGGGAGATTAACAACTTTGACTAAATCTTAGCACCTTTAAGCTGAGCTTTTATCTGCGATGCAAAATGCTTAAGCGCGTCTTGACAAGACGAAACAAAACGGCTTATAGTGGAAATGTGGAAAGGCCGATCGACCTTTTCCCCTCAAATCTCGCCGTTGACCTGCATCTGATGCACCTTGTCAGCCAATTCTTGGCGGCTTTCCTTATCGAGTGCATCAATTGCCAGCATTCCCAAGTACACGACTTCCTTCTGAGTTAGTCTTGTCGCTTGGGCTTGTTTTTGAATGACTTCCTTTATCACGGAACTGACCGCGATCGCAGTATTAGTTTTAGCCACGAAGAATAATCAACTATTAATAACTTTCCTTGATGTTATCATCCTCAATCCGATTAACTACAATAATGTTTGACTAACTACAGTTAATCATGCTATAGTGTAAAAAATACAAAAAAGCGATCGCCTCACGTCTGGACAACTAAGGGCGATCGACCTACTCCTCCAAAACCTCAACCAAATCCTCAATCATCACATCAAAAGTCCGAGCTAACTTCCGCAGGCAAGTAAAGTCAACCATTGCCATTTCAGGACGACGAGCATAGCTTCTGACAGTGCTATAAATTACCCCGGAACGATCGGATACTTCCTTAAGCGTCCAGCCCTTCTCCGCCGCTAGTTCCCGAATTTTTAGCCTGACTAAACCCATGCTTGACAGTTGATGCAATTGCGTCGTAAAATTTTATATGTAAAGAGCGATCGCCCCCCGGCCTGGAAAACTAAAGGGCGATCGTCTGTAAAACCTAATCTGGACAGATTATTTCTTTCTCTCAAAAAGTGCATTTGCCATATCCAGAAGTCTACTAACCATATCCAGAGGTCTACTAGCCATGATATCAGAAACTCCGGCAAAATCGCGGGCGATCGCAGAATCGAAAATAATTCACAAATCTCCCATCCTGCATCCGCTGGCGAGATTTGTCACAGAAGAAACAGTCGCACTCCTGTTCAATATCGCAGCAGACGAGATTTACCGCATCGAATGCTGTCGCTACATGGTTTACGTTTACGCCAAAGGCATTAGTCGGTTTGTCAGCTACGCCGATTTTCCCCCTATTTTAGAAGTAAAGCCGCTCGCACCTCAAGATTTTGGCAGATGGTACAAACGCTGGAAAAGCAAGCAAGCACCAGCATTTTGGACGAAATTCTACACTCACAAGTTCAAAAAAGCTGTTTCAGTTGACAGCTTGCTGGAGTGGGGCAAACTGGTAGCTACAGTTAAATCGGCAATTTCTGGGGCGGCGCTGCAACAGCTACGAGATGTCTATGCCCAAGAAAAAGATTTGATGGAGAAATTTTCAAGTGCGATCGCCCCGAGGAGCAACTGCGACAATGGGCAAAGGAAAAATTAAAATAAATGGCTAAGTGAGAAAATGGAGGTAGAAAATGGACAATCACCATGCCTAGAAAAATTCGCGAGTTAAAAGCTCAGATTACCCGTGAGGGCTTTATTTATTTGCCAAAACGCGGAAAAGGCAGCCATGAAAGATGGCAGCACCCTTTGATTGGGAAGACATTAACAATTCCAGGCAAAGACGGAGATGATGTGCCACGCTATTTAGAGAAGCAGTTGGCAATATTGTTAGCCGAACTCGACGAGTTAAAGGAGGAAGATTCATGAACCGATACAGTATGATCGTCCAATGGTCTGACGAGGATCAACTTTTCCTCGTGACAATTCCAGAGTTTGCCGAGCGCGTTGTCATGCCCTGTACCCACGGCCAAACCCGCGAAGAAGCCATCCGACATGGAGAAGAAGTGCTCGAAATGTATCTAGAAGCTTGGCAGGAAGAAGGTGAACCCATCCCCGCACCTAGCATTCTTCAAATCGCCTAGAAAACCTCATCCTCGATTCCCAGCCACCATTCCCCCAGATTCATTAAATCTTTGTGAAGGTCAGTAAGTTCTGTCATATACTCTTCAGCAGAAATCTCCGATCGCCTTTCTTGCAATTTTTTGAGTCGCAGTTGCACCAAAAGCCAAGGTTTGGAAATCCCGTCCTTTGCTTCGATATATTTGGCTAGATCTTTGCTATCCATAGTTATGGGTTATTTGTTATTGGTTAGATCATTTCCGGTTGTATGGGAATGATCTAACCGCAGAGAACGCAGAGAACGCAGAGAAATCAGAGGGGAAAAAGAGAGAGAGGAATAATTATGATGCCAAGTAGCTTAATATTATAGGACTTTTGAAACGGTTTAAAAAAGCTCTAATTTTTCCCAGTCGGTTTCAACCGAATTGAGCTTTGAGCCAGGGGTTGAAACCCCTGGCGGACTAACGGACTGGCGGACTTAGAAGCTAAGATGCCTCCGGCAAACATTTTTTACCTATAATCCGAAGTCTGAATATTCTTCAACTTCGCAGCATATTTCATGCCGTACTCCGGGCGACAGAAGCGATCGATCTGAGACTCAAAGAAAGCCCGATTTGCCTTCAAATGCTTGGGATTCGGGTCATCTAAAGGATACAAAAGAGCAGTCCGCAAAGCTTGAATCACCGCCGAAGTAACGCAGTACATCGATCGCTGGAATGTCACCCCAATTTGATTGAGGATATCATCTTCGCCGCGACAGCGCTGTTTGTAGAAATCCATCAAATAAGGTGGCAGGAAATGCAGCATATCCTGTGCTAGCAAAGTCGGCGGAATCCCCGCCGTACCTACCGGGAATTTGTCTGCATACAAAACTCCGTAGTGGAAGTCTTTTTGGTCGTCAGGAACTTCCTTAGCTTGAGCGTTGTAAGATTTGGTGCCTCGGAACGGCGAAGTGCGATAAAATACAGCTTCCACGTAAGGTAACGCTGCTTCGTAAAGCCAAGTGAAACCTTTAGATTTGGGGATAATTTCGTACTTCTCGCCGTCGATGTAAACGTGGTGGTAAATGGGTCTTCCGGCGATCGCAAATATGCCATTTACTAGGAAATCCATCGCCTGCGGGACTGTGGTAATTTTCCCTTCGTCGTACAAGTCGGAAACTTCAAAAAACACCGGTGCCATTACTTCCCAGAATAAACCGAGATTGCTGTAATAAGACATTTGGCGACACTGTTCTAAAAACATTTCGGGAAATGCTTTGTGAAGTGCCAGCATGAACGGGTCTTTTTTGAAGTAAGCTTTAATTGCTCGATCGGCATTAGCCTTATATTCGTCACTGTCCAAATAAGGATCGAATTGATTGGTTGGGACGTACAAGCCCCGGTGCCACAGCATCGCCCTCATGCACTCTTCGGCAAATTCCATGTTAATGCGATCGTGCCACAAATGGTGGAACAGTCGCGGGAGTTTACCAGTTTCACCCTTCTCCATGAACTCCAAGAGTTCCGGGTGAACGCTGCCAGTCCCGCGCCAAATCCGCAAATCTGCACCGTCACCTGCATAGTGATTTTGTAAATCTAAATACTCTTGGGGTAAAAAGTATTTAAAGAAAGGAAGCGGGTGTAAAAATACTCGTTCGGCGATGTAAAGCAAGTCCCGCCAGTAAAAGTCCATCGGCACCGCGTAAGCTTTCCAAATAGCGATGATTTGCATCAGATTTTCCGGCGTATCTGGAATCATCGCGCCGCCAGCTTCTAGTCTGTGAATTACCTCGGCAAATTCGTGCTTGGAAGGAGGTAGTTTAGTTGCTGGTTTTGTAGGAGTTTGTACCATTTTGATTCACTCTAAAATTACTTCCCAATTTCCTGTAGTATCAGCTAACATTAGCGGTTATATGGCTTTGGTAGTGTCACTTCCCAGGAGATAGCTTAGCTATCTCCTGAGAGATCCTACTACTTATCTGTCGCGCTTTCCAGCCCAAGGAGGAGGGCCTTCTGGAGAGCGGATCTCGATCGTCGTTCCATCGGCCCGCTTAATAGAAAAGGCATCAAATTCACCTTCATCCATCTCGCCGACAACTGTTACCCGTTCGTTTTTGGTTAGATTAACTTGACGCCACCAGCGAGGGCCGGCATCGACAATTACTTGTCCGGTGCCATCATCCAGAATGAAATCATTTCCTACGACACTAAATACTGTGCCTGATATGGTCGTTCCCTTGTTGGAGGAGCGCAACTCTCCGATCCGGTTTTGAGCTTGTACTAAAACGGGATTTATCAGTACGGCAAGAGCCGTAATTGTGGCTAAACTGAAAAATACTTTCTGTTTCACAATGAACTACCTCCTGATGGTTGGTGCGACTTTAGTTGCTAAGGTATGGCAACTGCTAGAGCCGTGCCGGACATTGATGATGGCTGAAACCTTTGATCGGTAAGCATTTTACTTCTGACTCCCCACTCCTGACGAATGTTATAAGTAACCAATGATTAACCAAACGCCGATCGTCCTATCAATAGTATCACACAGAAGGAATGGCGGGATCGCGGCGCGTAGGGCAACAGGAATACCGATAATAAATTTTACCATCGGTGGGTTTTTGATTAATTACTAATGTCGATCGTCTCCGATCTTTCCCGCAGCATAGCCACAATCGGTATTTGGGCATTTCTGTCCGCCGGCAGGGTAGCAACGATCGCATTTGTAGTAGATTCGCTCCACTTGAGCAGCCAAGCAGGTTGAATTCCCAACACAAAAATGATGCCCGCCAAAACCAGCGCCGGCATATTTTCAGCAAACGTAACTGGAGGGTAGTAAGCCGTGGCATTATCCAACTTCCCAAAACAGGTGCGGTTGAGCAGAATCACAAAGTAAACTGCTGTTAAACCCGAAGCTAAAATGCAGATTAAAGTGGGAATTGGAAAGATAGAGAAACTGCCTTGAAATACTAAAAATTCGGCAATAAAACCCACTAAACCGGGAATTCCGGCGCTTGCCATACCGCCCAAAACTAACAGGGAACTAGCCGTGGGTAAACCCCGCATCGGATTCATCAAACCGTTGAGCACATCCAAATCTCGCGTGCCGACTTTGCTTTCGATGATGCCTACTAAATAAAATAGCAAAGCTAAAATTAAGCCGTGGCTTACCATTTGCCCGACAGCGCCGATTAATGCCAGCTTCGTACCCGCGGCGCAGGCAACGAGGATGTAGCCCATATGCCCGATCGAACTATAGGCTACCATGCGTTTGATATCTTTTTGGGCGATCGCGCTCAAAGCACCGTACATCACGCTCACAGTCCCGATAATCGCTAAACCGGGAGCTATAATCGACCAAGTTTCGGGAAACATCTGCAAGCCAAACCGCACTAAACCGTATGTTCCCAACTTCGCCAGAATCCCTCCCAGCAAAATTGCTGTTGCTGGCGAAGCTTCGACGTAAGCATCCGGTAGCCAAGTGTGCAGCGGCACCAAGGGAATTTTAATTCCCAACCCAATTAGCAAAATTGTTAGCAGGATTAACTGCAAATTTCTCGGCAATTCTTGAGTGGTAATCGCACTGTAATCGAAATTTAAAGAACCGCTCAGCCAAGCCACACCCAAAAATGCTGCCAGCACTAAAAGTCCCGAAACTGCCGTGTAGATCAAAAACTTCATGGCAGCGTATTCCCGCTGCTTTCCGCCCCAAATCGCAATCAACAGGTAAAAAGGAATTAATTCTAGTTCGTAAAACAGTACAAACAGCAGCAAATTTTGAGACATCAAAGCTCCCGCCACACCCGCATTGATTAGCAAAATCAAAGCGTAGTAAAGCTGGGGGCGCTCCATCTTTTCGCCCGTACCATAAATGACTAATAGCGTCAGCAAAGCACTTAAAACCAGCAGTGGCAAGGACAAGCCGTCAATGCCCAAGTTGTAGCTCAAACCTAATTGCGGAATCCAAGGCCAATATTCTTGAAATTGCAGTCCCGAATTGGCTGTCTCGAATTGAGTCAAAAGCCAGATATTCAAAAGGAAAACAGCAGCAGCAAAAGCCGAAGCTATTGAACGCATACGCATCCCATTGATATTTCCGGGCAGGAACCCGACTACCGCAGCGCCCAACGCGGGCAACCAGAGCAAGGCACTAAGCATAATGTGTGAAGAGTGAAGAGTAAAGAATCTATTTGGTCGCCTATTGTCTTTGATAAGTTGAGAGTTTATATGTTAAATTTTCCCCCAATTATCAATTCCAAATTCCCTCAAGACTCAGGAATAATAGTGACTGTCCCCGTATCTAAATCGTAGTATCCACCAACAACTTTCAGTTTATTCTCTTGAATTAACTTAGAGATAACTGGAGAGGCTTTCAACCTGTTAGCTTGCAGCATAACATTGGCTTTGACGGCATTTTCTAGACTATCGCCCGGTTGGTTTTTCGAGCTTTCTATAGCCGGCTTAATGGCGTCGATCAAACTGCCAATTTGACCGGGAACTTGAGCTCCTTTAATGGTTGCGTCTACCGCACCGCACCTTTCATGCCCGACTACCATAAGCACTTTTGCTCCCAGTACCAGCGCGCCAAATTCCAGGCTGCCAATTTCTTCTGGGGTAGCAACATTTCCGGCCACGCGACAGACAAATAAATCTCCAAATCCTTGATCGAAGACAAATTCCGAAGGAAAGCGGGAATCTGCACAGCCGAGAATAGCAGCAAAGGGTTTTTGAGATTTGGCAACTTCGGTGATGCGCCCAAAGTCTTGGTGGGGATTTTGGCGTTTTCTGTCAACAAACCGCTTGTTGCCGTCCATTAACTTTTGCAGAGCTGCATCGGGAGTCGAGTCATTTTGAGCAATTGCCGGTTCGGGTGCAGCCAAATCAGCGCCTGCTCCTGCTGCGAGTATTCCTGTACCAATAGCACCTGCGACAAATTTGAGGGAATTGCGCCGGGAAAGATTGAATTGCCTGTGGTTTGAGGTCATGTATGCTGCCTTATTTGAACGAGTTTGAAATCTTTGTTCAAGAATTCATATTTAAAAGATTTTAGATTAAAAATGTCATCTCAATCTAAAATCTTAAATTTTAACTCTATTTACCCACCCACAATCAGCGACAGGCGAGCTAGCAAAGGCCAGCTTACCAGCAGTCCCAAAACCGCAACTCCGAACAGAATTGTCAGGGCATAAAACTGAGTTTGACCGTTAACGTTGTATTTGAGGCTTTGCCCGCCAAAAACCGTTGCAAAACCGATTAAATTAACGAATCCGTCAACAATATTGCGATCGACCCAGGAGATAACTCGAGCAACTAGACCGACTGCAAATATCACTGTCACCCGGTAAAGTTTGGCAGTGTAAAAGTCGTAGGCAAAAAAGTCTTGGAGGGCTTCAGAACCAATTCGCACCGGTTTTTCCCATTTCTCGTTCAGGTAAACAAATGCTCCTGCACCGATGCCGATCGCGGTTGACAAAACTAGCAGTCCAGTGGCGGTATAATTCAAACTTGCCCCAGGCAAGACCTGCCACGTCGCCAGCAAGTGCGGAACGTGCAAAGTAAAGCCCATTAAAACAGTCATCGGCAAGATAAAAGGCCAGTGAACTTCCGGTGAACGTTCGGTCATTTGCTTTGGTTTGCCGCCGAAAACTAAACCGAAGACGCGCACCAAGCCAAAAGCAGTGATGCCATTTACAAACAGCACTATTCCTAACAAGAAAGGGTGAGTTTGCCAAAGCCCGGATGTGAAGTCTTCTAAAGCCCAGAAACAGCCGAAGGGCGGCAGTCCCACCAATCCAGCGCTACCGACAATAAACGATATCGCTGATATTGGCCGCTTTCTCCACAAACCGCCGAGAGATCGGACATCCTGAGTGATGCTGTTCCAAACTACCGAACCGATGCTCATCACCAGCAAACCCATTGCCAAGCTGTAGGCAAATATCAATGTCAGGGCTGTCTGGGCTTGTCCGGTGCCGACGGCGATAAATACTAAGCCCATGTAAGAGCTGACTATATAGGAAAGCGTGCGCTTGATGTCGATTTGGGCGATCGCAATTAATGAAGCACCAACCGCCGTCGCAGCACCTACAATAATAGTTATCTTCAGTCCGATCGGCGACAAAGCAATCACCGGCTGCAATTTAATCAATATCCAAGCACCAGTTTCCACAACTACGGTGTTCCGCAAAATCGTTGCCGGCAGCGGGCCTTCCATCGCCTCATCCAGCCACAGGTGCAAGGGAAACTGAGCGCACTTACCCATCGGGCCGGCAATCAAAGCTAAGCTCAACAGCGTCGCTACAGTGGGGTCAAGCTTTGCAGTCTGGGCCCAAACAGCCAATTCGTCAAAATTCCAAGTTCCAGCCAGCGGCAGAATTGCGACTACTCCCATTAGCAGGAATAAGTCACCCACCCGCTTTGTTAAGAAAGCGTCGCGGGCTCCTGTCACCACCAAAGACTGATTGAACCACAGCCCGACTAGCAGGTAAGTACCCAAAGTCAGAACTTCCAAAATCATGTAGCTGAAGAACAGGGAATTGCACAGTACCAAGCCGCACATCCCCGCTTCAAACAGCCCCATCAGGGAAAAGAACCGAGCCCAGCCCCAGTCCATTTCCATGTAACCAAAAGCATAAATCTGCGCCAGCAAGTTCAGTCCGGTAACCAAAACTGTCGCGCCGACGGTGACTGCAGAGATTTCTACGGGAATGGTTAAGTCTAAACCTGCTACATTCAGCCAGGGAATTAACTGGTGTTGTGTCGGTTGGTTCCAGATAGCTGTGAGGGCGATGACGCCGTGTAGGAAAGCGAAGAAGGTTAATATGGCGTTCACGTAACCGGATGGTCTTGGCCCCGTGCGGCGGGTAACAGCCGGAAACCACAGCATCGACAGAACTCCGCCGATGAGTGGATAGCAAGGTATAAACCAAACGGTCTGGAGTAAGATTTGAGCCATTGGCATTACCTGTAAAGGTTACAAAAATTTAAAATTATGAGAATAATTCCGATCGCGCTGACGACAGCAGTGGAAAGCCAGAAGGCAGAAGTAAAGAAAATTTGGGGGTTTGCCTCTGAGTTGGTTCCCGTCGTCAAACCGAGGGCTTCAGAATCGACTTATTAATTTTATATTAAGTATTGCATTAATTTTTCATATTTCTGATTAAGCATATCTATATTCACCAATAAACTTCACTTATAGGTATTTATAGGCGCAGATTGTATACAAACGAATATGTGTCGATTTCACATCTTGCGCCCTTTTGATGAACAGGCAGGATGCCTGTTCCACAAGAATTCAATTTTTTTTGTGGGGAGTAGGGGTTGGGCCCCAGTGCCCGCCGGTGAAAGGCTTATGTTGTAAAATATTAAAACCGCTCAATGTCCCAAGCTGCTAAAGGAAGTTTGCCTTGGCGCTGTCCGATCGACCTTGCCTTAACATTCAAAAGACCGATCGGCGTATTAAACAAATCTACCAGATCGGCTCGGTCGATCCTCTTCGAGGGCTTCGCTAACGCGCATTTGGCAGCAGCAACTGGAAATTCCTTTAACAGCCACCTAGCCAGCCGGTAAAAATATTCCCCTGTTGTGAATTCTCGCATCAAATCGACACCGTGGAGTTCGTGCAAATATTTATTGGATTCGCCGTACCGATACCATTGACTTTGCAACTGTTTTATTGTAGAACGGTGGCGGTGTCGGACGATCGCATTTTCGGCAAAATACATTTTATAGGATGTTTCCCGCAAAATCCGCCAACACAAGTCAGCATCGCCGCCACTGGTGAGGTAAGGGCGAAATAATCCTATTTGTTGTAAAACTAGCCTCCGTACAGCTAAGTTGGCGGTTTGACCGTAGGGACAAAAAGGGTGAGCGAGAGTATGTTTTTGAGATAAAATATTTTGGCGATCGGCGTGTTGTTCTAAAATAGTTTTACCGGGCAATGCGACTATTTCCCCGGCTGAAAGTGCGATTTCTACATCTAAAAATGGTTTAACTAAATTTTCCAGCCAGTCAGATTCCGGGCGACAGTCTGCATCGGTAAATGCAATGATTTCGCCTGTTGATGCGCGAATTCCTTTATTGCGGGCGGCGTAGGAACTTTGAATCTGATTTTCGGTGAGATGACGAATAATTATTCTATCCAAATTGCCTCCCCCCCTTAGTAAGGGGGGGACTGAGGGGGGGTTCAAGTTTGTAGCTGTTTGGATAATTGCTGAAGTGCGATCGCAACTATTGTTGTCTACTAAGAGATATTCTACACTGTCGATCGGATAAGTTTGCGATCGCAGGCACTCGATCAACTCCGGCAAATCCATCTCGCCGTTGTAAACTGGCACTACCACCGAAACTTCCGGTAAAAACATTTTGTTGTTAATGGGGAAGGAGGCACAACACTGATTATGACACGGATACACGGATTAATGTTTGTACTTCCTCCTAATGACTACTGACTGCTGACTACGGACTAATTTCTACTGCCGTTCCCTTCTGCACAAACCGATACAACTCCTCAACATCTTTATTTTCCAGCGAAACGCAGCCCAAAGTCCAGTTCGATCGATTTTTTATAATATTATGCGAATTAGGAGGAACGCCGTGAATCCCGACTTCGCTGCCTATACTCTCGCCCCACCTAATTGTACCATCTTGCTTAGCTTTTATATGTTTGCGCCAAGATTGTTTGGTTGGATAATCCAGCCACAGAAACTTTGACCAAGTTTCGTGAGGGTACATATCTTTAATACTAAAAACACCTTCCGGCGTCCGCAAATCCCCTGCTTTTAATTTATCACCTGCGGGATTGCCGCCAAATACAACAGGATAAGACTTGATTGGCTTTTTATCAGAATATACAGTCAGTCTGTATTTTGATTTTTCAACCAAGATTGAAATTCTAGTTTTATCTAACTTATCCGGTTCGCCTAAAATTTTTGTTAACGACTTGTCGTAGTTTAATAAATTATCTGCCTGCAATTTGGTATGTAAAGTAGTTAAATCATCAGCCGAACAATTATTTAAGCAGAAAACATCTAAAATGTAGGCGATTGGCACAGCATAACCGAGTCTGACAAGTTTCCAGTAAAAAATTGAGCTAGCAGCCAGCAATATAAGGCTTGCAAATGAAAGAATTATCCAAGTATTGCCCCTTCTTTTTTTGAGTTCCATTGTCTTAACTAGGGATATCACTTCTCAAAATTAACACTTCCGACCCTTAAACAGGCAAGATGCCTGTTCCACAACTGCATTCAGTTCTTGTGGAACAGGCATCTTGCCTGTGTCTTTCAAATAGTAGAAAATATCTCTTACATCCCCTGTGCAATCCGTCACGCAATCCGTTCTCAACTGTTTCCCGTCAACATCAGAATCATTAACACTAACGCCCCGTTAGTTAAATAAAAGATTCCCACAACCTGAGTTTCCAACCAGCCGCACAACTCTAAATGATGGTGCAGTGGAGCCATTCTTAACAGACGCTTGCCGATACCATCAGGCCCTTTTGTAGCTTTGTAATAACCTACTTGAGCAATTACTGACAGCGTTTCTACAAAGAAAATCCCGCTGATAATTAATAATATCCAAAGGCTATTTGTTAATAAAGCTACCGCACCCAACGCACCGCCCAAAGCTAAAGCCCCTGTATCGCCCATAAACACACTGGCTGGATTGCGGTTGTGTGCTAAGAAACCGAAACAACTGCCGCTGATGCAAGCGCAAAATATCATTAATTCGGGCGAAGTAGATGCTACAGATGCACCTAGTCCCAAAAGTGCGATCGCCCCCAAACCGCCCATCAAGCCGTCAACACCATCGGTAAGATTAGTAGCATTGCTTTCGGCAACTAGCACAAAACCAGCCAGTGGCCAGAACAGCAAACCTAATGGCAATACCCAACCGAAAGGCAAAGCAACATTCGTAGAAATTGCAGGTTGATGAAAAATCAGCCACAGACAAAATAGAGCTGCAAAACCTATTTGCAAAGCCAATTTCATCCGAGGTGAAATACCTTTGTTCGACTTACGTCGCAGAATTTGCCAGTCATCGAGCCAGCCAATGAAACCGTAAGCTAAAGTTAAAGCCGATACGGCAACAACATCTGAGTTAAACTTAGACCAAAGTAAAGCGACTGCTACCCCGGCAGGTACAAAAAAGATGCCTCCCATTGTCGGCGTTCCCGCTTTTTTCAAATGAGCTTGCGGGCCGTCTTCGCGAATTATTTGTCCTGCTTTTAGTTGCTGGAGTACGGGCACAACTGCATAGCCCAACCCCGACGCAACTAAAGCACAAACAACTAGCGGCATAAATAGCGATGCAGGTAAATTCAAAAATCTACCCGCTGCTACATCTAAACCGATCGCTAAAAGGCCGAGCCCCAAACCCAGCAGCAGGAATAAATTCTTGCCTGTAAGTTTGAAAGGCAGACTAAAAGGGATTTTCTCATCCAAAAAGTTATCCATAACACTCCTCACCACACACTATTTGAGAATAAGCAATTGACAATGGGGGAATAGGGTGCGATACAGGAGATTGAGAAATCTCTTAGTTTTTCTTCCCTGTTTCCGGTTGATTTCTTCACCCTTCTACCCGTTATTCTTCGCCTACACTCACATCCTCTTCTACTTCCTCTTCTAAATCATCGTAAGGACTGTCGTCAACTGCCATAAGTTCAGAAATTTCTTCTTCGTGGAGATAGTCGGGTTCTTGGACATCCCTTGCTAACAGGCGATTGTTAGATTCCAACCAGTCTAAAAGAGAAGATTGCTGCTTTAATGGAATTACATCCGCAGGCAAGTGGCGAGGTATTTGACGCAGAGATGGGTTGTACATGATTCTCGGTTTTTAAAGACAAAGACGCGATCGAGTAGAGGTAACGTTTTGCCGACGAACTGCTAATTTGATCAAGCACTTGCAAATCGGGCATTGAGCAAGGCTAAAGCATTATACCACAGGCACTGTTTGGTTCCGGATCGGATAAGATGGGAGACCCAAAAGGCGATCGCCCCCCAAGCATGGGCATGAGGATAACACTAAAATCCGCTCTTGCCAATCCTTCTTTAGCCGTAAGCATTGTAATCTAAGACGATCGTCTTTAAGATATCGCGGCCCACGCCGCGATCGTATTCTGCAAGCCTCGCTAACGGCAAGGGGTTGATTCAAAACAGTCTTCTGGTTTTTCATCAAAGCCTGAGCCCGCATGCCCTCTGGCTTCTTCAGTCAACTCTCAAGCAATAAATCTCAGCATGGATATAACGGCAGCGGTTTTATACAACAAAGAGGGCTACCACACCGGAGGCAAAAAACTTCTGGGGCGTCATTCAGCCGGAGAAGGGTTTCTCAAAAGCTTAGTCCAACACGGAACCGCTGAATCTCTCTACTGTTGCGCCGATAGCCAAACCACGTTTAAGGATTTTTGTTCGCACATCCAACCTTGGCTGCAAAAACCTCGGAAAGTTCGCTGGATTCCCACAGAACGACCGGATTTGCTATCTCAACCGGGCACAATTTACCGACCCGATCCTGTCCTGTCGCAGATGGTGTGGGCGCGCAGATTTGTCGATCAGCGGGCCTACAGCGTTTGCGGCGTTACTCACACGATCGGTACACAATACATCATGGAGGCGATCGGCAATTTGATAACCGCACCCATGCAGCCTTGGGACGCCCTGATCTGCACCTCTGGCGCCGTGAAAACAGCAGTAGAAGGAGTTATGACCGAGTGGTCTGAATATTTAGCCCAGCGTAACGGCGGTAAACCGGAAATTTTGGTCAAATTCCCCGTTATTCCCCTAGGAGTCGATTGCAGCGCGTTTCCGCAGGGTGTGGAAGCAGTTAATAGTCGCCGCCAACTGCGGCAAGAACTCGGCATTTCTCCCGAAGATATTGTTGTGTTATTTGTCGGTAGATTGACTTTTTCTGCAAAAGCTCATCCAGTACCCATGTACATCGCCCTAGAACGGGCCGCACAACAGACAAAAGCCAAAATCCACTTAATTCAAGCCGGTTGGATCGAAGATCCGAGAGAAGAACCCGACTTTAAAAATAGCGCGCCAATATTTTGTCCCTCGGTGAATGCTATTTTTTTAGATGGGAGACAGCCGGAAATTAGAATAAATATTTGGTCGGCGGCAGACATTTTCATTTCGCTTTCCGACAACATTCAAGAATCCTTCGGACTGACACCAATAGAAGCTATGGCGAACGGACTGCCGGCCATAGTCTCCGACTGGAACGGATACAAAGAATCTGTACGCCACGAAATAGACGGCTTCCGCATTCCCACACTCATCCCACCCCCCGAATCTTGTTTAGATTTAGCCCTAAATTATCTTGACGGCAGCTTAAATTGGCCCACTTACATGGGTCACACTTCCCTCGCCACAGCAGTTGACATTGATGCTTGCACCTTGGCTTTGTGCCAATTAATTGAAAACCCAGAATTGAGAAAGCGGATGGGGGAAAATGCGAGACAAAGGGCGAGGGAAATTTATGATTGGAAAGTAGTAATTGCTGCTTACGAACAATTGTGGCGGGAATTAGCAGAAATTCGCCAGGGGGCACCGGAGTCAGCACCTTTAAAACCTGGGAAGCCGCCTTATCCCCTAGGCGACGATCCGTTTCGGGTATTGGGTAATTATGCGACTAGAAGTTTAAGCAATGAGATGATGCTGAGTCTGGGTGCGATCGCCACACCAGAACTTTTAAAGCAGGTACAGACAATTAGGTTTACCAGTTTTGGTGAGGATAGGAGAATATCTGTTAGCATTCAGATGGAGATATTGGATACAATTAAGCAGGAAGGTGCGATCGGCGTGGGGGAACTTATCCGACGCTACGTTAAAAACGAGCAAGAATTAGCCGACCTGTATCGGACACTGCTTTATTTAGTGAAATTTGATATCTTAGTGATTAGTTGTTAATACTCTGCGGACTCGGCGATTAAAATCGCTACTACACAAAATTTCCTCCCTCTCGCTTGAGACTGAAGAAAAGAACGGTCTGACTTTGGCCTCACCTGCGATAATTAATCCGTGTATTCGTGTCAAAATCCGTGTCGTGCCTTCCTGCTTAAAACATCATGCTTAGAAAATCTACACTATTAGAGATAATTGCTGGTAAGAATCGAGGTTTACTGGCGACTCCCACCGACAAACAAGCGATTTTAAGTGCGATCGCCCAATTGGAAGATTACAACCCCACACCACGGCCTGTCGAAGCCGCAGAGCTTTTAAATGGTGACTGGCGGTTATTGTACACCACCAGCCGCGACCTGCTGAATCTTGACAGTTTTCCCCTGGTGAAATTGGGTCAAATTTATCAATCTATCCGCGTCAAAGAATCTAAAATTTACAACATTGGCGAACTTTACGGCTTGCCGTATTTGGAAGGAATTGTCAGTGTAGCTGCGAGATTTGAGCCAACTTCCGAACGGCGAGTGCAAGTGAAGTTTGAGCGGTCTATATTAGGTTTGAGCAGGTTGATTGGCTATGAATATCCGGGGAAGTTTATCAATGAGATTGAGTCGGGGAAAAAGTTCGCTGCTGTAGATTTTGGGCTGGATACTGGCGAACAGCAGGGATGGCTGGATATTACTTATTTGGATAAAGATTTGCGGATTGGACGGGGGAATAAAGACAGCGTATTTGTATTGACAAAAGAGTGACTTTGTGATGTGTGATTAAGTGCGATCGTAATTTCATCCGCGTTTATCCGCGTTCATCTGCGGTTAAAAATCAAAAATATATCACTTTTGCCAACAATTCAAGACTTCATCAGTATTCTTACTCCGTCGGTTTTTCCTGTTCTTTTTTTTCCATCGGCATTGACTTTCTGACAGCTAGCACTAACTCCGCTTCGGTACATCGATACAAGTCCCGCATTCGGAATACTTGCCAAACTTCCATTTTTGGCAATGTTCGACCCTTTTCCCAGTTGCGAATTGAAGATTCCGCACATTCTAGTATATGTGCTACGTCTATAATTTTCAGCCCTGCACGTTCTCTTAAGGCTCTCAGATCCATAGCTGACCGAACCTTTTGAGAAAAAAAACGTTAAGTTTTACCGTTAATAGTTGACGGAAATGACTGGTTTGATGTTTAATCATAGTAGTAGAGGCGTTAGTCGATTCCCGCCAAGAGACTTACTAACGCCCTTTCCTGTACTCCTTACGAATACAACACGATTATGACACAAAATGGTTATCAACAGGGATTCGCAGCGAATCCTGGGGCGATCGCGTACCAAAAACGGCTGTACCCTTGGGCGATCGCCAAACTCATGCCCAGTATGCAGCGGGCGATTGTGGGGCGATTTCGCAGTCGATCGGATGCTGACGGACACTTGCTGTGTCTGCGTCAACTCATGCCTCAAACAACGCTTGTCGTAGTCTTTGACTTGCAACCAGACTAAAAGTAGGATTAACCCCCCGTGGTTGCCCCTTTAAGAGTAAGGTAGACACGGGGGGATTACCCATGCAAGTTGTTCACAATTCATACAGGATTGCTATATATATTTAAGTTAGTTACTCATTATCAGATATTTGATTTCCCCAAGCTTCACAGTTATGGTAAATTCTCACAAATCATATAGGCTTGCTATATGATTTGTGAGTAAATTAAGATCGCCCGTTAATCCAAAACAATATAACTGAAGTACGCACGAGCGCAGCTATCCCGTAGGGAAGCGCCTACAATAGAATCAACACTTCTCCTCTCAAGCGCCATGCAAATTGTTTTGTCACCTGAAGTCGAAGCCCTCGTGCAGCGTCAACTCACGACTGGCAAATACAAAAGTGCGATCGAAGTAATCCTCGCAGCCATTCAACTCCTGGAAAAACAAGAAGACATTTATCAAGGACGACTGCAAGAACTTCAACGAGACGCACTGATTGGTCAGCAAGCATCCCAACGCGGTGAAGTTGTAGATGGCGCTACAGCCCTAGCACAAATCCGCGCCAACTTGCGTAGGCGTAGCCAGCCGTAGGCATCGCGCTGCAGTTCCTAAGCATGACTCCACAATTCCGCCTCACTGAACCCGCAATTCAAGACATCGAGCAAATTGTAGACTACATCGCTCGTCAATCGGGACTCGATATAGCCGATCGCTTTTTAAGCAAGATCGACGCAAAATTTGCCAAAATTGCTCAGTTTCCCAACCTGGGACGACAACGAGACGAAATTTTACCCGGTCTACGCAGTCTCCCGATGGGTAACTATCTTATACTCTATATGCCGATCGGACAGGATATAGAAATCTTTCGGGTTGTCAGTGGTTATCGAGATTTATCAGCCCTGTTCACCGATGTTGATGATTGAATTAAATTCATCTGAGAACAAGAGATAGTTTGGGCGCAGAAACTGTTACAAATTTTTCATAATTAGTATCACAAAACCTACCGAAAACGAACAAGATCACACGCAAAAAATGCTCCGACTCTCCCAAACCCAACTCAAAATCCTCGAAGAATGCCCCCGCAAATTCCAACACAGCTACCTAGAACTACTCGCCACCACCGCCTCCCCAGAACACAAAGAAAAACTCACATGGGGAAGCCACTTTCACCTATTAATGCAGCAGCGAGAACTCGGACTTCCCATTGAATTTATCATCCAACAAGACCCCGAACTGGGACGCTGTGTGGCAGCATTTATCAACACCGCACCCGAACTTTTCGCCGAGTCAGAAAATAGCGATCAAATTTTCCGCCAAGCCGAACACCCCCGCACCCTAATTTTCCAAGACTACCTATTCACTGTTATCTATGACTTGCTAATAGCCGAACCAAACGCCGCCCAAATTCTCGACTGGAAAACCTATCCCCGCCCTCAAAAATCAAAATGGATAGCCGAAAGTTGGCAAACTCGCCTCTATTTATACGTTTTAGTAGAAACCAGCGACTATTCCCCCGAACAAGTTTCCATGACATACTGGTTCGTACAATTGCAAGGAGAAGAACCGCCGCAAAAACTCACATTTGATTACAACCAAACACAACACGATCGCACAAAACAAGATTTAACCCACCTATTGCAGCAGCTAACCGACTGGCGACAGCGCTATACCGAAGGCGGCGAATTCTTACCCCAAGTAGAAATTAGTTCCAATTTGTGCGATTCCTGTCAATTCGCCACTCGCTGCAACCGCACACCTGACACCCAAGCTTCCTCACCAAATCTTTCCGCAGAAACTCCCACAGATTGGCTGCCAAATATTGCTATAATCGACGAAATATTTATTTAAAATATATAAAAAAGCCCCCCAATTTTTACTCGTTACTAGGCTCTGCCTGGTAACGCAGATACAGAGGAAGAGCCTCCACTTTTCCCGCTCGTAAGCGAGGCAGAGCGTCTGGAAATGGGTTCCCAGGCATAGCCGGGGAACCAGTGACTCCCTTAAGTTGTATTTAACATACAAAAAAGCCCTCGGATTCATCTGTGGTAAAAATCTAAAAGCTAAAATCGAATGACAGAAACCCCTCAAAACTGGCAAAATCAACCCTTACCCCAACCCCCAGCTTGGCTGATAGAAGCTGTCAGGAACCACGCACCAGAACTCCCCGGAAACTATGCCGCCGCACTTTTGTGGTATAGAGGAATTCAAAACCCCGAACAAATACCCGGTTTCTTAAATCCCAAACTTTACCAGCCAGCAAGTCCCTTTGAATTCGGACTAGAAATGAACTGGGCGATAGAAAGAATCCAGCAAGCACGAAACAGCGGCGAAAAAATAGCAATTTGGGGAGATTTCGACGCCGACGGCATTACCTCAACTTCCGTGCTTTGGGACGGAATGGGAGAATTTTTTGCTCAAAATGACCAACTAATTTATTACATTCCCAACCGCTTAACCGAATCTCATGGACTCAATATCGCGGGAATAGATGCCTTAGCAAAATCTGGAATTAGCTTAATTATTACCTGTGATACCGGAAGTACAAACATCGCTGAAATCGAATATGCGACTAGCTTAAATATCGATACAATTATTACCGACCATCATACATTACCTGACAATCGCCCGCCAGCTACAGCCATTATCAATCCCCGCTACTTTCCCCCAAACCACCAACTATTTAACCTCTCAGGAGTTGGAGTAGCCTACAAATTAGTTGAAGCATTATATCACACATTACCGGATATTCCGCAGCGCCCGCTCACAGATTTATTAGAATTAGTAGCGATCGGCTTAATTGCCGATTTAGTCCAACTTACAGGAGACAGCCGCTACCTAGCACAACTCGGCATCCAACAACTGCAAAAACAAATCGCAAACCCCACCCGCCCAGGAGTTGCAAAATTGCTCGAACTGTGCAAAAGATCGGGCGATCGCCCAACCGACATTTCCTTCGGGCTCGGCCCCCGAATCAACGCCGTCAGCCGCATTCAAGGTGATGCTAGCTTCTGCGTAGAACTCCTCACCAGCCGCGACAAAAAACGCTGCGAAGAACTAGCAAATTTAACCGAAATTGCCAACTCCCGGCGCAAATCTTTACAAAAAGATGTTGCCAAAGATGCCGCCAACAAACTAGCCAAACTCGACCTTTCAACTACTAGCGTCATTGTCCTCAGCGACCCGCAATGGCCCGTAGGTGTATTAGGATTAGTAGCCGGACAAATCGCCCAAGAATACGGTCGTCCCGTGATTTTATTCAGCACAGAAGGAAGCGAAAAAATTAATGAAAATTCCCCAGAAATGCAATTTACCTCCTTCTTAGATTCAGAATCACCAACACTTTCCCCATCCAACATTGCCAGGGGTTCCGCACGTTCCGCCAATCAAATCGACCTTTACCAATTAGTCAAAGACCAAGCGCATTTATTGGACAGATTTGGTGGTCATCCCTTCGCCGCCGGATTGAGTCTCCCAGTTGAAAATATCCCCCTATTTACTGATGCGGTAAATCAGCAACTGCGACAACAATACAGCACCGATAATTTAACAGCAGCCCCCGTTCAAGCCGACCTAAAAATTACTGTCTCCGAATTAGGCAAGGACTTATTTCAAGAACTAAAATTGCTCGAACCGTGCGGTATGGGCAACCCCGTCCCCAAATTGCTAATTGAAAACTGCTGGTTTGACAATCTGTGGAATCAAAAAATTAAGGATTTGAAAGGGCAAAAAGTAGAATATATCAAAACAGAATTTACAATTAGGGATGAATCTACCGATATGGGATTTCCCGGCATTTGGTGGGGACACAATCAAAACGAGGTTCCCCAAAGCCGGTGCGATGTCACCGTTGAACTCGATTTTAATACTTACAAATCGCGGTATGAAGTGCGCCTCGTATCAGTGCAAGAACGCACGGAAGACAACCAAATAAATTCTCAGACTCCAATAGATTGGATTGTAGACTGGCGCAATAGAAATAACGATGAAGAGTTATTAGGCGCTAGCACAAACTTAGAATCTCAAATGCCGATCGACAATCTAGTTTACAATTCCGAAAAGGTCGATCGCGAAAACTCGATCGTCCTCAAAGAATGCCCCGCAAGCTGGGACGAACTGCGGATCTGGTTTCGGCAAGCACAGTACACTCAGAAAAAACTCGCGATCGCCTATACTTTACCTCCACTCGTACCCCCACAGCAAATCTGCCAACAGCTAATCGGCATCGCCAAATACCTCAGCCGCACCAACAAACCCGTCACCAGACAACAACTCCGCCAAAAACTCGGCATCAGCGACACATCGCTGCAACTAGGGTTCAAAACCCTAACATATCTCGGTTTCAAAATCAATTATCGCGATCGAGCTTTCCACATCGCCAGACAACCCGAAACCGCACAGCAGCAAGACGCGCCAGAGGAAATCACCAAACCCTTATTAGATAGCCAATCCATTCAATTCTCAGTGCCAAATTCCCCGATTGCCACCCGTTTTGCAGCGCAATTCCTAGCAGCAGTCTCCGAAGAACAATTCCGGCGGAAATATTTCTGTGAAGTACCCCTGTCCACCATTGTGTCGATCGCGCGAGAAACCGTTTTCCAAGAAGATTCTCCAGCAATTCCCTTCTAACTGAGATATTGCACCATTGTTAAGAACGGACTCTCCGGCCCGTTCCACTCATAAGATAACTTTGCTTATGGGTTACACACGCTGTTACCACTGGTTGGGCTGGCTTTTGGAGCCCTGAAGCGAGAGAAATTTTTGTGGGTCTGGCTTAAGAGGTCTATTCCTGACACGGCGGCAACATCTCAGTTCTAAGAAATATCTTAGTTCTGAATTCATCCCGATAAAATAAGGCATAGGGCAATGCGAGTTATCCGTTGCGAGTCAGGCCCAAAACTCATAACTCCTAACTCACAGCCCAAAACCCAACACTCCCCACCGCTTTCACTCGATCGCCCATCTCCAATTTAAAACCCCTATGCTTCTGTGTCCCCGGTGCCAATTTGAAAATCCCAATCCAAACAAGTTTTGTCAACAATGCGGAAATTCCCTAATTTACAAACCTTGCCACGAATGCGGTGCCCAAGTCGCTTTTAGCGCCGCATTATGTCAGAATTGCGGCGTCGCAACAGGTCAAGTGTGGCGGGCGATTATCTGCGGTCGATCGAATTTTCCAGCAGTCGAGCCACAGGAGTCAACCCTACCCCCAGCCGAGTTTGGGCAAAAACCAGACATAGTTCCAGAAACCGCATCGCCCCAAAACTCTCCTGAACCAATCACAGACGCCATTAAAACAGAAATTACCACCCCAGTCGAACCCCCAACAGCAGTCGAACCAACTTCTCCACAGACCGAAGTCGCCGAATTCAGCAGCCCAGAAATAGACGCTGTGGTAGCCGTGGGGGCGATCGCACCAGCATCCTTTCAAACAACAGAAAAAAGCTCTACTACAGCACCAGAGCGCGAAATAACCCCATCTGAACAGAATTTTACAACCGCCCCACAGCCTAAACAAATCCCGGAAGCAACCGAGAACCCCGACAGCCCAAACATAGCTGACACCTCCCCTCCATCTCCAGAATTCCCCATCCCCAATTCAGAATATTTAATCCCTTCCCAGCCAGCGGGAGCTTATTTAGACACTCAGCAGCGCTACCAACTCCTAGAAACCGTGCCGCCGAGAAAACGCTCAGACACAGTAGCAGTAACAGTATTGGACTGTCAGCCGCTGGAAATGTCACCCCTCAAAGCCATGCTAGCAGCCAACTCTGCCAGCGTCGCCAGACGAACATCCCCCTATACCGCAGCAATTAAAGGCGGAGAAAATTCAACCAATTCCGCCTTAGCAGAGCTTTGCCAAGGCATAGCTGAACCTTATCTGGCACTGCGGTGGCAATTCTCTCAAAACCTGCCAGTCATTCACGATAGCTGGTCAGACAACGAACAAGCAGTGCTGCTGCTAGAAGACTGCTCCCAATGGCCGCTGCTGGTAGAACGGTGGAGTCAACCGGAAACTTCCACCCAGCAAATTTTATACTGGCTGCACGAAATGACAGAACTCTGGGCTGCCCTAGAACCCTGGCGCTGTCGGCAAAGCTTGTTGGAACTGACAAATTTGCGAGTCAACCCCGACTCTTCCTTTTCCTTGGCTTCTTTGCGGCTGCAATACCTCTATCCCGAACCCGCCGGCTCAAACCTGCAACTGGTAGATTTGGGGCAACTGTGGCAGGTGATATTTAGCCAGTCCGATCATCATCGCACTCAGTTTGGCGCCTTGATCGAACTGCTGCAACAAATGTATAGAGGCGAGATTAACACAATCGAAGAATTGCGATCGCGCCTAGAAACAGTTCCCCTCGAACTTCAACCCCCACCTTCACCAAGCTCAACCCCGACGCGGCGGCCTTTCCGCGGCTCCGACGAGTCGCCCCCCGACGTTGGCGAAGTATTAACCCAGCCCATGCCACTCCAGATTTACAGCTTAGAAGACGCAGGCCTCACCGATGTTGGCCGCACGCGCGACCACAACGAAGACTTCTTCAGCATCTGGACTCAGCTAAACAAACTCGAAAGTTCCTTCGGTCGCATTTTTCAAACCAAAGGGCTTTACATTCTCTGCGACGGCATGGGCGGACACGACAGCGGAGAAGTAGCCAGTCAACTAGCGGCTGAAACTCTCAGAGAATTCTTTCAAACCCGTTGGGAAAATCAACTACCTCCGGCAGACACCATCCGCGAGGGAGTCCTGCTAGCCAACAAAGCCATCTTTGAAATCAATCAAAAAGACGGACGCTCCGGCAGCGCCCGCATGGGTACAACTCTAGTCGCAGTCTTAGTTCAAGACACCCAATTCGCCGTTGCCCACGTCGGCGACAGCCGCCTCTACCGACTGAGAAAGGGACAAACCCTAGAAAAAATCACCTCCGACCACGAAGTAGGTCAGCGCGAAATTAAGCGCGGGGTTGACCCGGAAACTGCTTATGCCCGTCCCGACGCCTATCAACTAACTCAAGCCCTCGGCCCGCGAGACAGTAATTTTCTCAAGCCTGACGTGCAGTTTTTAGACTTGTGCGAAGATACCTTATTAATTTTGGCTTCCGACGGCCTGACAGATAATGATTTGTTGGAAACTCACTGGCAGAACACTCTTGAACCCCTATTCAATGCCCAAGCTGATCTCGACCAGGGAGTTGCCCAGTTGATTGAACTGGGTAACAAACGCAACGGTCACGACAATATCACGGCAATTATCATTCGCGCGCAGGTAGGCGCATTTCGATTTTAGAATTTGGATGCTGCCAACTTTTTCAAAGGTGGCACATTTCCCCTGTGACGACCGGGGCTAAACCTGCAATTGTTGGAGAGAAAAAAACAGCTTCTGCCGTTTCCGGGCAAGGCTTTACTGCTCGCTCTGTTTTCTAGGTATCCGCTGTTAAAACCGCTTCGGTTTGAGTGTTCAAAAAATGATTACAGACCCATACGATTGCATAAAAGCTGTGAAGTACCAACCATTTATCCGTAGCTTTAATTTTGAGATTGTGTTCCGGGAATCTACCGGAAAAAGTGGCTTGATAGTAAGTGGATTCATCATAGTTGAAAGAGCTTTTACTTACAAAAATAGTTAGTATAATGAAAAAAAATTAACTAAAATGAAGTGATTCAGCAGGCGGGCTGATGCAAAATCTGTTTTATACTCGATCGCTATCGTGGCAAGGTGGGCATAGGTGGGAAGTGTCCGCCCTACATATATGTGGGGCTGACATCACAATCTGCTGCTACATAAAATTTACGTAAAAGTTTAGCGATTGTTTACTTAGTTTTTGTTGTTGCAATTGTTAAATCGATCGACTGTGTTTTAAGGAGCGATCGACCCCTCACAAATTTTATGAATAATTGTTCCCAAAAAACTATTTATAAATTCATGGTTTATGGAATATTCAATCACAATCAGGATATTATAAAGGTTTAGTGAAACTCACCTGTGAAGCTCATAATTAATTTTTAATTTCTAATTTTTCAAAGCCCTACGCCCCTAATCTGTAAATTTCCGCCAACTCTCACTGCCACATCAGGGAGTTCAACCACATCAATCGAAAATGCTGCTGACTCTTTTAGATCCAGACAAACAGACCCCCCTGCAACAGTGGAGTTTCGAGAGCGAATCCATTATTCGCATCGGCCGCTCTCCTGAAAATCACGTTGTGATCCCCAATGCTCTAGTGTCACGGCAGCATCTGGAATTGCAAAGAGTTAATAGCGGGAGATCCAGCCAGTGGTACTTAGTCAATTCCGGGACAAATGGCACTTTGGTGAACGGTATTCTCATGTCTCAGGGTTGGATATCCGACGGTGCCCTGATCCAGTTGGCGCGGGGCGGCCCAATTCTGCATTTCCAAGTGGTTACTATTGAAGTCGGTGGCAAGATTGAGGCGAACCCCACCGTCAATCTCGTGGCACCGAGGTGTACCCACGCGGGAAACCCGCCGGGGAATTTATTCTGCATCCACTGCGGCGAACCGATTAAAGTCGATCGCACGGTGCGCCACTACCAAGTGCTGAGAACTTTGGGCCAAGGCGGTATGGGAACAACGACTTTAGCCTGGGATCGAGATAAAGGGAAAGCTCAACAACCCGGAAGTTCCCCCGCAGCTTCTCTGGTAGTCCTCAAGGAAATGAATGCTGATATGGCTCAAATAGTCAAAGCTCAAGAACTGTTTGAACGTGAAGCTAAAACTCTCAAGGCCCTCCACCATCCGGGAATTCCTCAGTTTTTTGACTTTTTTGTGGAAGGGGGCAAAAAATACTTGGTGATGGAAATGCTCCACGGCGAGGATTTAGAAAAACGCATCTACAACCGCGGGCCTGTTGCTCCGCAACAAGCAATAGAGTGGATGATCCAAACCTGTGAGGTTTTGGACTACATTCACTCTCAAAAACCCCCGATCGTCCACCGGGATATTAAACCTGCTAATTTGCTGGTGCGCCACCGCGACAATGGCATTACAGTGCTGGATTTTGGTGCCGTTAAAGAAATCGGCACTCCTCCAGGGACTCGCATCGGCGTTGAAGGCTACACCGCACCAGAACAAGACCGGGGACAACCTCTCCCTCAGTCGGATTTATATGCTATTGGGCCTACTTTGATTTTTTTGCTGACGGCCCAAAGCCCTCAAAACTTTTACGGGAAAATAGCTGGAGGTTATGGGTTTAAGCTCGAAAATATTCCGACGATCGCCCCCAAACTGCGGGAGACCATTTTGCGAACCACGGCAGCTAAGCCTGGGGATCGCTTTCAAACTGCTCAACAATTAGCTCGAGCTTTAGCAGCTTCCCTTTAATAGAAGTCAAAAGTCACAAGTCACAAATTAAAAGTCACCAGTCATTAGGAAGAGGGCAAAGGGAAGAGGGAAGAGGGAAGAAGCTAGCAACGGAAATTTATGAATGAAAATTTACCCATCGCCTCGAAATTTCTCTCCGACACCCCAGTCCTCCGTCTTCTGTGTTATTCTTCGTCCCAAGCTTCTACAGCTATCAACTCGCTCACGGGGTCTTGCATAGAAAAATCAAACTCTAGCAATTGCTGTTTCCAGTACGGCCATTCGTCGCCGTAGAGCAGAGCAATTTTCCAAATACTGTCTGTCGGTTTGATAATGTCAGACGTGACGAGAGAATGCACCTGACGCTGGAACTTAACCATCGGCTGTATCACCTTCTGGCTCATAATACCTCTTGAATTGTTTAAATCTTGTGTAATTACCACTTCCCAGCGCACACTCTTTATCGCAGTTTCGCCAAGAACAGTCTAGCCAAGATACGTGTAGATTTTAGTCGGGAAGCTACATATTCAACTTGTATCTCAACACTGTTCGTTTTGACAAGGCCCTATAAGCAAGACTGAATAGTCAAGACCGACTTCAAAGAATTAATCATCTTTAAAATGTCCAGCTATATGCTGTCGATCGACAGTGGGAGGTTTGCCGCCTCGATTGTTTCCACATAGTGGTAGATGCAAGGGCTGCGTTCGGCTTGTTCTTGACAAGGATGAGTTTGCGTAGGAGAAACTGCAACTACTGCTCTTTCGCTGCTACAGCGTAATTTCCGCTTTCCTGCGGGTAAACCACACCTGTTTCACCTTCGACGCTGGGTTCGCTGTGAGAGTGGGATGTGAACTACATAAACTGATTATAGCTCTACTCACCGCAAAAGCGATCAAAAATTGTTGGATACTGTTGATCGCCAGCCCTAAATGTCGATCGAACATTCAAAGGCGACAGCAGGGCGGGGGTACAAGGAAGTCCCAAACCCATCGTCCGTCCTGATTGAGTCAATCTAAAATCTAAAATCTAAAATCTAAAATCTAAAATTGTATGACTTGGACAAGGCGACACATTCTCACTCTGGCTGATTTTACCTCGGACGAATACGATACGGTGCTGCAAACAGCAGCCAGTTTTCGGGAGGTGCTCGGCCGCCGCACGAAGAAAGTGCCGGCCCTGCAGGGTCAAGTGGTCGCGAATTTGTTTTTTGAACCTTCTACCCGGACTCGCAATAGTTTTGAGTTGGCTGCGAAGCGGCTGTCGGCGGATACGCTAAATTTTACGCCGGGAAGTTCTTCTCTAACGAAGGGGGAGACTATTCTGGATACGGCTAAGACTTATCTGGCAATGGGAACGGATTTGATGGTAATCCGGCACGAACAAGCTGGAGTTCCCAGCACGATTGCTTCGGAAATGGATCGCTTGGGTTCGAGAGTCAGCGTTCTGAATGCTGGAGACGGCCAGCACGAACACCCATCGCAAGGTTTGCTAGACTTATTTACTATTTGTGCTTTGTTAGATACCGAACGTCCGCGGCTGGAACTTTTAGCGGGCAAAAAAATTGCTGTGGTGGGGGATATTTTGCATTCGCGGGTGGCTAGGTCTAATATTTGGAGTTTAACAGCTTCTGGGGCAGAGGTTCATTTGGCCGGGCCGCCGACTTTGCTACCGCTGTTGTTTGCTGAGTGTGGCGATGGTAGGGAAGGCAAGTTATTTTTGCATTGGCAGCTTGAACCTGCTTTGGCCGATGCTGATTTTGTGATGACTTTGCGGCTGCAAAAGGAACGGATGAGCAACCATTTGCTGCCGAGTTTACGAGAGTACCATTCTTTGTACGGGATTACGCGCGATCGGCTGAAACTCTGCAAGCCGGATGTGAAGGTGTTGCACCCTGGCCCGGTTAACCGTGGCGTGGAAATTAGTTCGGATTTGATGGACGATGCCCAGTTTAGCCTGATTTCTCAGCAAGTTACCAGCGGCGTGGCGGTGCGGATGGCATTACTTTATCTAATCGGCGGTGGTAAAGTTTAGGCTGTTAGTTGTTAGTCATGAATTTCGGATATTCCATGATTTTCAGGCTCGATCGCCTCTTTACAATAATCGTTACCCGGTCATACCGGGTAACGATTAAAACTCTTTCTAGAAATGTAAAGTGTTCTAGTTAAGAGTTAGGAGAGCCAGGACGCAGACACCCAGCCACCACCTTTCAGTTGGGCCCAGCCGTGTTTGTAACGACCGGTCAATTTTACGTGGTCTCCATAATATAACTTGCCGATTACATGAGAACAGCTATCGGGGCGGTTGCGGATATTCAGTCGGCCGCCATTCGTGACAACTTTGGCGTAGTTGTGATGGCCGTGATGAGCGCGATGGCCACAGTGTTTGCGGTAGCAACCTGCTGCCTGGGCTTCGCCACCGACACTCAGAACAGATAGGGCTACTGCCATACCTGCAACGCCTATCCATGCAGAATTAGGAATTTTCAAGCCCAGTTGGTCTAACGACTTGACTTGGAGTTCGGACTCTGGAGATTCATAAGCAACAAAAGAGTGGCTCAATGCTAGTGCTTCCATAGTTTCCTCGTGATTGTTGTTAACATTTGTTGGTGCAGACTCAGGTCGAAACCTCAATTAACAGCCCAAACCATTAACTTCTGTTTCAGAAAAGGCACAAGAGGGCGTTATGGTCTTGCTGTTGCCGAGTATCCGCCAATTTGCCTGAACCTTGCACAGGTATATCATGTCATTTATGTAGCTTTCCGGAACAAAAAAATAAATAAAGTTTACATCTGCTGCTAAAAATTTTGCCGACGCGGATCAGAAGTTTGGGCAGAATTAAACTTAACTGTGTCATTCAAAAGGGAAGAAAGTAATCGTTTGGGGTTTGAGATTGCTTGTACTGAGTTACGAATGACACTACTTATTGGGTGTGCTTATTTATTGAGTTGCTACAGCAATACTGGCAGTTAATTTTATCGAACAAGTATTTGGCTCGTCCTCAAGTACGGTATGAATTGGGTTGTGGTGAGTCATATTGTAGCCGATCGCACTCGTGCAGAAGTTGGGGGCAATGGCGTCGGGTCCTTGCCCGTGCTACGAGATTGGTCTAAAAATTAGTCTCCCGGTGTCCCCGACAAGAATTCAAGACAAATCCATCGCGACTTGATTTGTGTCAAGATCAATTAACTTCTCCACCACCACTTCTTTGGCAATGAACTCCTTCGCTGCACTTTCGATCGGCACCATTCCTCAACGCCATGAATCAGACAGCTTCGCCATTACGTTAGCGCCGTTGTCTGTAGAGGAAATATACGCTTTGGCAGATGACCCCGCCAACGGAGCCGTGGTAATGATGAGCGGTACAGTCCGCAACCAAACTGACGGTCAAGCTGTAGTTTCCCTAGAATATCAAGCCTACGAACCGATGGCCGTGCGAGTATTCCAGCAAATCGCTACGGAAATCCGCCGCCAGTGGGCCGATGTCAATCGGGTCGTGATTCACCACCGCGTCGGACAGTTGCAGGTGGGGGAAATCAGCGTACTGGTGGCTGTTGGCTGTCCCCACCGCGGGGAGGCCTTTGCAGCTTGTCAGTACGCGATAGATACGCTCAAACACAATGTACCGATTTGGAAAAAGGAACATTGGGCCGACGGTTCTAGCAGTTGGGTTAGTATTGGAGCGTGCGAAGTTGTCGGGCATTAGTAAGCAGTCACCAATCATTGACTGTTTGATGACTCAAGCCGATCGCAGTTTCCGATCGCGGGAACCAATCGGGATCAGCTAGCGTCAAAAAGAGTGGAATGTTCGATGAGCCAATTCCACCGATGAGCGACTTTATTTCCGTGTCCTGGTCTGCGGTTGTGGCGACCGTTCAAAGAGTGCAATTGCCAGCCGAAAAACTCTCTAATTATGACTTGGTGTTGCGTTGTCAGGAAGGAAATCGACCTGAGAGCACTGCCTTTTCAGAACTGTTGAAGCGGTATCAGTCCCACGTAGACAGGGTACTCTATCATTTGGCCCCTGACTGGCAAGACCGAGCAGACTTGGCTCAGGAAGTCTGGATTCGAGTGTACCGCAATATTAACCGCTTGCAAGAGCCTGTTAAATTTCGGGGCTGGCTGAGCCGCATCGCCACTAATTTGTTTTACGATGAGTTGCGGAAGCGCAAGCGGGTGCGAACTCCGCTGTCGCTCGACGTACCCCGTACTCTGGAAGATGGCGAGGTGGATTGGGAAATTCCGGCGGACAGTCCGGGGCCTGATGAAGATTTGACGACTAGAGAATTTTACGACCAGTTGCGGGTGGCGATCGCCGATTTGCCGGAAGTATTCCGCACGACAATTGTTTTAAGAGAAATAGAAGGTTTAGCCTATGAGGAAATAGCCGAAATGACCGGAGTTTCTCTGGGAACTGTCAAGTCGCGAATTGCTAGAGCTCGCCAAAGATTGCAGTTGGAATTGCAAAAATATCTCGATGGTAATTAGCAAAAGTAATTTCAGAGGCGAATTAAGAAGATTTGGTGATGTTTGCTGTCACATCAAAAATTCTCTTTTAAAATATAAATAAGCAGTAATCATTCTAACAGCGAGGGCATCCTTCCCCCAATTAAAGCAATTGTGAAATATGAATTATAACTTTGAATCGGATAAAAATCAGAATCAGCAAGGTATCGGGGATTCACTCGCTGAAACTCAAGCTAACAACAATTATCCCCAGGGGAATGTAACTACTATGATGCGCGATCGCTTTGAATTGCTGAGTGCCTACCTCGACGGCGAAGTGACGGCTGCAGAACGTCGGCAAGTTGAGGACTGGCTGACAAATGACCCCACTACAAAACGTTTGTACTCGCGACTGCTGATGATGCAGCAGAGTTTTCAGGCAATGCCGGTGCCTGCTGCCGAACAATCTGCCGAGGAGTTGGCGACGAAGGTTTTGCAGCGGGTGGAACGCAAGCCCAAACAAACTTGGATTGTAGGTGGAGGTGCGATCGCAGCTTTGTTGATTGCGGTGGTGTCTGGTGTCGGTGGCGGCCGCCAATTGTTTGCTCCCCAGTTTGCTCAATCGCCCGTTCCTGCTGAATCTGACGGTTTGATTATGGCTTTAAACGAGCCTCTGGTGGAGATGGTTAATCCCAACGATTTGATGCTTGAGGTGAATGCACCGATCATGGATATTCCTAAAGTTGATGTAGCAACCCCTCAAAAGTCCTTGCCAAAGGCGCAGTAGGATTTCTGTTTGGAGCATCAATGAAGTTGCTAAGCTCCCTAGAAAATGGGGATTTTTGCTGTTTTTCCCAGTTTTTCAAGGTGGATATATCCTTAGACATTTTCCTGGCTTGGAATGACTTATTGTGGGGCGATCGCATATTGATATCGGAGTAAGTAGCGAGTGGAATTAGAGCGGGCGATCGCACTTGTCACCGATTTTTTGCAGATTTGCGATCGGCAACAGCAATGTCTCCTCAATTTCCTGCCGAACAGCAGGAGATACATTACAACCGCTATTGAGGCAATCTACCAGCAATTTATTAGCATCGTAATACTTCCTCAGCAATAACTTCTGCTGTTCGCTAAATTGCCAATCGTGACCTATATTGCGATACTTAATCATCACATTTATTAATTGCTGAGTCCAATTTCGACCTTTAGCTTCCCACCACTCCCGCTCGCTTTTCCACCACTCCTGTATTCTGTTTGGATATGCTGAAGCATATAGTTCGTCTCTAAGTTGTTGCAGAGATTGCTTTAATTCTGGTTCCAGATTTAAATTGAGAGTAAAGGCGAGGATAGAGACAAGATTGCGACCTGATGCAGCAGCATAAAGATAGGGAATATTAAGGTCAATGGCATAGACCATTGCAACGTCAAGAACAATATCAGTAGCCAAGTCAGAGTGGCGTTCAGTAGCCAAGCCAGAGTCACGTTCATTGTCATAATAAGAAGTAAAGTCCAAGAAAAAAAGTTCAAGGGGTGGTTTAAAGGTATGGTCAATGGCATAACCAAGAATACGGATCAAATTTAGGTCAAAATTCAAGTCCGAACGAGGGTTACTAACGCGATCTACCTCTCGACCCAGATAAAAAGCGCGGATAGCGGATGGTTTATAGGGAGCCTTAATGGAATAAGATTTATTTCTTATCCACACTAGGAACTGCTGCAACTGCTCATCCTCAGCGACCAGCCCATCAACTTGCTGTCTCATTGACAGTAACAAGTCATCAGCTTTTTGCAACATCCCAACTGCTAAGAACAATACTTCTCGCCAACGCTTCTCGGTCAGGTGGCTGACCAGTTTTCCCAAAGCTTGTAGAGTCGAATTATTAACTATTTTTCTAGCAGTGAAATACTCTTGAAATGTTAGATGAGAAAACGAATAAATTCCTCTTGCCCTCTCCACTAATAATCCATGTTGTGCCTCGATCGCCTTCAGGACAACCTCACTATGGATGTCCAACTGAACTGGGTCACTTGTGCCATCGGGTAAGTTAGCCAGATAGTCGGCAATCAATTGCTGAACTGTGTTTTTTTCAAAAAAATAATCGCCACGATCGAAAGTAATAGCTGCCACAAAAGCAAGTAAATGTTGCTTGTGGGAAAAATTCAAATTGCGATAAACTTCATCCCGTTTAATGCCTCTAGTTTCATCCCATTTTCTGAGCAAAATTTCCAGTCCTTCTTCATACAACTTGGCTCTGTTGGATGGAAAATCTGCTTTTGCTTGGAATACTAAACAAGTCAGATTAAGCAAAATTGGCGTTACTGCCAGTTCTCGGATTTGCTGATTTTTTTGCAGTTTCAGCTTCTCTACAAATTGAGATGCTAAAGCTTTCCCTGCCTCCAGATTAGGGGAAAATGCTACAAACCAATTTTTAGCAAAGGCAGCGATTTGCTGGTTATTAAAATCGGCTACCTCAACACAGGTAAAAGCTTCGTCGTGAAATCGGTACTTAGCAGCGGCAATTCGACAGGTAATAATAAACTGATTGTTGTAATACTTTTGGACAAACTGACGAATTTGTCTGACGACTGCATCGCTATCTGATTCTGGCACTTCATCTAAGCCGTCCAATAAAATCAAACCTCTGCCTTGATTGAGTGCGAATTCAGTTTGCGCTCGCGCCTCAACTCCGCAACTGGCAAATTCGTCGATGATATATTCTAATAAGTCAAGATTAGAGATTTCAGCAAAGGTTTTCAGAGAGATAAAAATCGGTATTTTGTTTGCTTCAAATTCTGAGCGATCGCACTGAATGGCAATGTGTTTCAAAAAAGTAGTTTTACCGGAACCAGGTTTGCCGAGTACCATCAATTTAGAGTGAGATTTCACCGCATCCAATCCTGGTACTCGTTTCTGGCGTACTTTACCTAAACCTAAGCGGTTAAAGTTATCCGCATCTGGGTTGAAGCCTTTGAGTAAATCGCTAATTTCTCCCGGCTGCCAACTGGTAATTTCCTCCAAAATGTTGACTTCAACGTAGAGCTTGCTGACATCAACGGGCTGTGCAATATCCAACAGTTGCATTTTGCTGTAAAGCTGTTCGATTTTGCTGTGGCATTTTTGCCGGATCTCTTCGACTACCGAATCAGTGTCTAAATTCGATGGCTGCGTATTTTCTGGTGGAGGACGATCGACAATTTCTTCCCACTTCAACTGCAAAACCGTGCAGAAAGCCTTGAAAGCATTGGCTTTAATAGGTTCTTGTCCTCGTAAGAAACGCCTCCAAGTTGGCAGCGACAGACCATCGGCATAAGGACCTGCCTCTGTCCAAGTTCGATCGGGTTCTAATTTTTGACTAGCTTCTACTAACCATTTGGGGTCTTCTATTGTCGAGCCCCTTTCTCTTCTAGCTTGCTTAATTTTTACTAATCCCTCCTCAGAGGCTTTGAGGGTCGTCATTATATAATTTACTTCTCTAATTGTCAATGTCAATTTTAGATCAGTTTAGCGATCGCAAACTGAGTTTGTCAAGACCCCAGCAACAAAGAGAAAATGATCCTGACAACAACTGCAAGGCATACAGGAAAAGTCAGGCATAAATCAGGCAAAATTAACCCTTCAGAATGCCATTCTGTTGTGTCTCTAAAAATCACCTATTAAATAATGAGAAAGGATAGCAACATGAAAAATAGTATAAATGACCTTCCCTCCCGTGGAATAGGCATAAAACTTATTAGCAAAATTGCCGATAAGCTAAGCTATACACGCACTTCTGACGAGCGAAACCGTCTATTAATTGTGAAATATTTTCATCCAGGTATAATACCACCCCAACCTCCGCCTCAATCTGGTTATTTAAAGCGGGTAGTTGACTTGTGGAATGCCTTTATTTTGGGGTGGCAAAAGCAACGAAATTACCAATTTTATCAAACTTATAACCAGCCAATTAAAACAATTCACCTTCAAGTCAATACTGACATCAAGAGTGTTGTTCAAGTTTTATGGTGGGTCGAGCAGTTTTTTTTTAGAGTATCTACCCATTCCAGAAGCAGTTTTGCAGCAGTGCAAACTTGCTACGATAGAAGGGTTTACAAATGCTGTTCGCCACGCTCATAAAAATCTGCCCTTGGCAACTCCCATCAACCTTGAAATAACCGTATTTAACGAACGCCTAGAAGTCAAAATTTGGGATATGGGAGAGCCTTTTGACCTCCAAGCTAAGTTAATTGAAGAATTACCAGTTATTTGGAGCGAGCTGGGATTTATGCTTGACTAAAGCTGTTCTGTAATCCCAGCTTTAAATTGACAACAAAAAGAAAATTTTTTGTTATGACTACTGATACTACTCCCAAGATTCTCGTCGTGGATGATGACGCTTCCATCCGCACTCTAGTTCATCGTTTTTTAACTCAGAAATATCAAGTAGATTCGGCAGCAGATGGCGAGACGGCTTTAGAATTGTTTGAGAAATTAAAGCCACTGCTAGTAGTTCTCGATTGGAATTTGCCGGATACTACAGGCTATCACCTCTGCCAGGAAATGCAGCGCCGTACTAATGTTTTTGTGATTATGCTAAGCAGCCGCACAGACGAAGCTGATAAACTTAAAGTCCTGTCCGCCGGTGCTGATGATTATATCTGTAAACCCTTTGGTTTGGCAGAGTTGGCAATTCGTATAGAAGTTGTGTTGAGACGGATGAGACCTGTGACTCCATCACGTATTGTATTCGATCAATTCGCGATCGATTCAGCCCGCCGGGAAGCAACACTCAACGGTCGCATTATCAAGTTAACAGCCTTGGAATTTAATATCCTGTATTTTTTGGCCAGTCATTCCGGTCAATCTTGGAGTCGCCAACAGCTAATTGAAAAAATTTGGGGGTGGAACTGCAACGACACAGGAGAAGAGAAAGTTGTTAGCGTACATATCGGTCAGATTCGCAAGAAAATGATTGAAGTTGATGCTAGTGGATCGCAGTTTATTAAAACTATTCGGGGTTACGGTTACAGGTTTGAGCCACCTTCGCCCACCGCAATGGCTATTTAGTAAGCTCATCGGCATTAACCACCTTATTTGGTGAAAAACCGATTTTCCCACGTGCCGTGGGGCAGCCAGATGCCTCCCAGAGAACGAACGCGATCGGGTAACATGAAGTAAGCCCAAGCCGTGCCTAAAGGTTTGAGGTGTCGATCGAAGATTTCGATTTCCTGGCGCTGATATTCGTTTTGTGTCGGTTCCCGCAGCGGATGATAGTCTTCCAGTCGGTCTAAATCGTCCAAAATAGCCGAGTTTGCGAAACAGAGGAGAAAGCCGCAGACTGTACCATCTCCGGCCATCATCGCAGGATAGCCGATCGGCAGCGCAAAAAGTTGACCGCGGGCGATCGCGGGACAAGCATCCACAACTTTTCCTTCGCAGTAGCGCAGGTAGTTGGACTCGCCGGGTTTGAGAGTGCCGTATACAAAGACTTTCATCGGGTAGGGCTTAACCGCTAGTTTTTGCTAACATAGATGGCTAAGCTAATAGTTTAAGTCTCGCGGGCGATCGCGACTGCAATCTTGATAAATTTCGTTGTTTACCTTTCTTATAATTCATGACTCTAGCAGTTAGTTTTATTGCTTTTGGACTTCGGCCTTTGTACTTGAGCTCTTTTTTGCCCCTTGACAGCTTGTTTTCGACTCAAGGGATTATGGTAATGCTGCTGGCGGCCTATGCCGGGGCGATGTGGATGTTTCTCACCAGTGCTCCGAAGGTACACACGGTGATGGTATCCGATCTCGGACAAGCGAGGGAGTTCTATGAAGGTATGCTAAACCTGCCCGTAGCAGAAGTGCCGCTGCACTACTACTACAATTACGAGCAAACTTTGGGGACAACTGGTATCGATCCCCTGTATTTGTCGCCGAATGTCGGGAGGGCAACGAGCTCTCAAACGATGGGGAGTCCCGAGGGTTTGTGGTATCAGTTGATGAAAAATACCCAACTGCACATTATTAGCGGGGCCGGTGCAGGAGAAAAAAATCGCCAGCGTCACGTTTGTTTCGATCGGGAATGTTTGGATCAGCTATTGATGAGGGTACAAACTCGCGGCATTAGTTATAAAATTCGCCGGGAAAAGCCACTGAATTTTTTGGTCAAGGATTATGACGGCCGGGTCATTGAAATGGCTGAGGTTAGTAATTAGATAAGACTCGGCGGTTGAAACCGATCGTACACAAAATTTAGTCTCCGCAGAGAGGGACAAAAGAATCAAAGGGATATTACATCCCAAGTTAGAAACCCGGTGGATCTAAACAACCGGGTTTCTTGTTGATTAATTAATCTTAGATTCAACGCTAGATTTTTCCGATGCCGCCGCTGCTTTAATCTCTGGAATAGCTTTCCGGCTGAAGATTTGGAAATACAGAGAAACAAAAAACTCTTTGACTGGAAAAACGATAAAAGTCAAAGGATTAATTGTCACGATGATATTCCGCGCATCGGCTTTAGCTTGTTTGACAACTTGCTGCGCTACCCAATCTGGCGACATAATGCCGATCGGGTTTAAGTTGCTTTTAAACGGCCCTAAAATCAGTTTGCGAACGATGCAGGGCGCGTCCAGCCGCCGCAGAGTGACTAAATCTCCCAGGGCGCGTTTGCTGAGTTCGTACAGGGGACTGACAGCGGGAATTACTTCTGCTTCGGAAGTGTTGATCCAGACTTCTTTGCAAGCGATGTTTTCGTTAGTGCGGACTGTTAAGAAAAAGAGTTCCATCAGCCGCCACGCGGAAAAAGTGTTAATTTCGTAGGAGTTTGCGATCGCCTCTCCTGTTCTTTCTTTCTGTACGTTAATCCCGTGATTGATGACGAGAATATCAATTTTTTCTAACAATTGAGCTAAATCTGCCTCTTGGCCGGCTTGCCAAGTTACGGTTTTTACAGGCAAAATCTCGCCGTCTAAATTCAAAGTAATTTCCTCATTTCCAGAGGAGAGGGCGATCACTTTTGCACCAGCTTTGTGCAAGTGTTTGAGTAGCAAACGCCCTAAAGTTCCCGATGCACCGGTGACGGCTACAGTTTTGCCTTTGAGAGAAAGTGCTGTACCCATAAGTTTATCTATTAAGGTGAAAGTACCGCAATAGTAAGCATTTTGATTGTCGAAGTGATGCCGCCAGTGATAAGGTTTATTAACTAACCACTTGCCAGGGGGAGTCAGGAAGTCTCCCGGTTGGTGGGTGATGTCGGTTAATTCGTCTGCGCCTTTGATGCCGCACCCGCGGGCGATCGCGCTCAACAAAAAGCCTAAAGTATAAATACAACCCGCTGCTGCGCCCCAGTGATATTCCGGCAGCCCAAAATAAGCTACAACCCACAGCAACAAGCCCAAAACCATCATCGCCGCAGCTTCGGGCACGTCGTGACGCCAGTGTGCTTGCTTGTAAATACTCTCGCTGACGGGGGTCAAATTCGGGCGGAAAACGCGGTGATGCCAAGTGTGCAGCTTTTGCAGGGGTGCCCAATAATGGGACACGACGTGATAAAAGTCTCGTATTATTTCTGCCCAGCAGACAGAAGCTATTGCCACAGCGCCGACTATCGAGTAATTTACCATGCTCGCACCAGTTTGAAATTTGAGATATTAGATATTGTCTGCTTTGAAAGATAACTTAAAATGGCTTTTATTGCTAGTGTGGAAGTTGACTCAGGCGTTTTAAAATCTGCAAAACCCGGTACAATTCATTGCCGGGATTGGAAATAACAAATTCCGCCGATCGGGCATACTGGGGAGTTTCGCCTATGACTAACTTGACAAAATTGAAGTTAGCACCTGTGGCAATCATGCCAAAAGTAGGAGTTTCTGGGTTGGGATCTGCCAGCATATATGTCAGGAGTTGTGCGAGTGCTTCGTCAGTTGAAAACGAAAGTTGTTTGGATTCAATTACTGTCACCCACAAGTTTGCTTTCATAATTAGGATATCTATTCTGCCTTCGTCTTCCTCTTGAATTGCGATCGACTTTTCGGCTTTGACTTTAAAAGGAGACTCATACAGACCGGCAATAAACAACATAGGGCTGATGATTGTTAGCTTGACTGCATTTTTCAATACAGGCGGGTTGTCTACCAAGTTGAAGTATATGTCTTGGACGCGATCGAGCAATGGTTTTTCTGAGTCTGTTACTTCGGGTAAGTTTTCTTGCCATTCTCGGAAAAATTCACTGTTGCGAACTCGCTGCAAGCCGAAGTTATCGATTAGATAGCGGAGGTTGATATCTCTGGATATAAGTTTTTGTATTAATCCTTAATAAAGGGTTTTATGGTTATTAAAAAGTTTAGCATAATTGGATTTTTAACCGCAGATGAACGCAAATGAACGCAGATGAAATTCTGAGTAAGTTAATGATGCCCAGATGTCTGTTCATGGGGATTTTTGATTGGCAATTCGCTGTTTTTGTGCAGCTTGCATTTGCAGCAATTGCGGCACGGTGACAAAACGATATCCCTGCTGTTTGAGTTTGGGAATAATTGCAGATAGCGCCTCGACTGTTTGCTGGCGATTGCCGCCACCGTCGTGCAACAATACGATCGCCCCGGTTGAAGCTTGAGATAGCACGCTACGGGCGATCGCAGCGGCCGGAGGTTGCAGAAAGTCTTTAGGGTCGATCGACCACATCACTACTACATAATTTTTCTTTTTAGCGTAATTTGCCAAACCGTTATTTAAGCGGCCGCCGGGAGGGCGAAACAAGAAACTTTTTGCCCCAGTCGATCGATAAATATGGACGCCAGTATTATCTATTTCATCCGATGCTGTTTTTTCGGTAACATTGTGAGAATAGTGATGCCAAGTATGATTGCCGATCGCATTTCCCGCTTGCACAACTCTTTTCGCAATTTCTGGATACTCCCGCAAATTTGCACCCAAGCAGAAAAAGGTGCCCACAACTTGATGTTTGTGCAAAACTTCTAATATTTTCAAAGTTTCAGGCGTTGGGCCATCGTCAAATGTCAGGGCGATAACTTTTGAGTTGTTAATACTAGCTTTATAAACAATTTGGCTGCGAAATTGCGCGGGCGGTGCGAAGACTAAAGGTTGTTGGGGAGGTTTGGGAGAGGGAGTTGCGGGGGGAGAAGGGGGTGTTTTTAGTTTTCGGGGTTTCAGGAGGTTTGGCGGGGGATTTTCAACGGGTGCGATCGGTATTAACGGATTTGAATTGGCGGTTTTTCTGTTTGACCACAACAGGGAATTTGTGAGGCTCAATCCGATAAGTATAACGGTTTTAATTATCCATTTTTTATTGACTTTTGCACTCATCAGGTCTACTATTTGTTTTGAACAATCTAATTATGCCTGATTGTTCTGCCAGCTTGAAAGTTTGGTAATTTTTTTTTCCCAAGGTTGATAGGACTAAAGCAACACTTAGGCCAAAACCGGGTTTTCTTAGGCAAATCACTCGTGATTCGCTGCTGATTCCCATAGAAAAACCCGGTTTATTGCTCAAAAGTCTACCCTTTCATGCTCTTGCGGCGACCATAAAACAAGGTGATGATACCCTTTGCCTCCAGAAATATATCTACAATCGGCAAGTTTGCCGTGCCCTTTCATCCTCCGGTTCTTGCCACCCAAAAGCAAAATGGCTCACCGCATTAATTTGGGGCGTCGCAGAGCGAATAGCCTGCATTTGAATCTCCAAAGACGGCCGATTTTTCAGAGGTTTTCCCCAATCTCCAGCAATGGCAGGAATAATTTTTGCTCCCGCAGGCGCTAAACTCACTGTCCGCTGCACCTGTGGCACAATGCAGCTTACATCCCCGCAATTTCCGTAAGACATGGCGTGGAATTCTAAAGTAGCCGGAAATGTGTCCCAAGGCTGCAATCTCGAATCATATCCCCCTTGATTTATCGCTTGATTTGCAGTGGGAAAAAACACTGCTCCTACAGGAATTCCCATCCTTTGAGCTGGTTGAATTGCTATCCCCAAAAAATCTAAAATCCCTTGGACTGCGTGAGCAACACTCAGTTTCCACAAATCTTTTTGCAGAATGCCGGTATCGGGAAGCCGCGGTGTCGGTTTTGGTGTGGGAGTTGTAGGGTTTGGCTTGTTAGCGGCGGGAGTTGTTGAGGCAGATCTGGATGCGGCATTCTGCGTTCTTGAAGGTGAAGTTGCTACTGACATCGCCTGCGGAATTCGCCCTTGCCAAAGAGGTTCTCGCTCAGTTGGATACTGTTTGACTACTGCTTGAACATCATTAGTATTGATAAATCCCTTAGTCAAATATCGCTGAATTAAATCTCGCCCTTGCTGATTGCTAGCTCGCTGCAAAAGAACTTGCTGCGATGCTGGGCCGTAAATCCACAAGTCTTGAACTTTGGTAGCAACTGAAGCGGGTCCGATGCCCCTTAGATAGCGAATGTAGTCGAATAACATTCCTTGCGGCTTGCGCTTGACTATTTGATTTACTAACAAAGTATAGTCTTGTCGTGCTTGCGGGTTGTACGGATCGATAAAGGCTTGATTGCCCGGAACTTCTCCGAAGTCCTCGTTAATGGCTGCTTCTTCACTTACTGTTAAACTTGTCTGATTTTTACCGTTGATAGCGAGGGTTTGCTGTCTGTCGGAACGCTGAGAATAGCTATAGCCAAAGTTCATGGTAAATAACCAGGCGTAAACTTTTAAACCTCGCTGTTTGCCTTTGGCGATCGCCTTTTCTAACAAATCGTATTTCTCGTAACCGCGATTTCTCACAACAGAAGGCCAAGCCGTTGGATTGTCGGCTGCTGGGAGAAGCACTTGACCATCGTAAAACACTTCGACATAGACTTGGTTGTAGCCTTTATTCACAACTTTGTCTAATACTCGATCGATTTCTCCGGGCCTGACATCGCAGGGATACAAACGCAGCCAAACTGCTTGGGTTTCCGGCCAAGTTTTTTGGCGGCATTCTGCTATTTCCCGCGCGTGTTTGTTCAAAACATCAAAATATGCTTGCTGGGATTCCCGTTTTCCTGACAGCGCGGCGCGGCGCAAGTCTTCTTTTTGATTTACCTGTTCTTGGGATAATTGGCAATAGGCTGATGTTTGGGCAAAAGCTGGTTGATTTCCGATAAACGGCCAAACAAGCTGGCTGATGAAGCTACTGGTTAAAACAGCAGTTACCGCACTTAAAAAGCGTCGCTGGTGTTGAAAATTCGCGATGCGAGTTGGTGCAATTTTCATGGGAGAATTGAATGGGGTTTTCTGGTTTAAATTGGGTGGCGATCGCATTTTTGCGATCGCGCTCAACAAGCAGCTACAAATTTTCTACTTTTTTCCGTTGACTTAGTTATGGCACAAGTCGATCGCACACTGCAAATTCTATCTGGTGGCTATTTAAATCCAATAAGGGCGATCGGGTAAGATAAGACTGGGCGATTAAACCGTTTTGCAGTATTTTTTCCCTACATGCTGCATAAAAAAGCGCCTGGTACAGTGGGCGCTAAAAGCAGTTGATATTTCTACTAAAAATTGTTAACACTCAAATATCAAGGATGAAAGATGAATTATTAAAATTTATCCTCGATCCTAAATTTTGAGATTAAGCTCCTCTGTTAAGAGCAGCTTCAATCTGCTGAAATTCTGACTCAAGGCGCTTTTTCAATTTTTCAGGAACGGGACGGTTTGGATAGGAACTGTAATGTCCTGCCAAAGAGTTTAATGCCGTCCGCATTGTCGTGAAAGAGGCCAGCTTGGTAAGAGCGGGATCGCGGCGGTATTCAGCAAAAAAATCGTTGATACTTGTGCGAGCCTTGGCTTGAGCGGCTGCTTTTTCCGGCGTGCCCTCTGGCAAAGTGAGCGCTGTTCTCAAGCTGTTCACTAATGCTAATGTGTCTTGGCCATAATCTCCACTCAGAGTGGCCGGAACATTGGTACAGCCCGCTACGCCGATGACAACAACTAATACCAGGGCTAACAGACGGGAAATGTAATGCTTCATAAGGGTTAAGAAAAATGGAAGCGAAAGCTGCAATCAAAATTAACCTTTATCCTATCTCGAATTGAGGTAATAATGCCAATTTTTCAAAATCTTTGCATTGATACCATGAAACAGAAAATTTGTCAATCTAAAATCTAAAATCTAAAATCTAAAATCGATTGATTTGTCCAGCAACGACGGAGAGAATTTGGGTTTGTCGCAGCCACTGAGCATCAAAAGCCCCTAGGTGAGTTGTAGTAATCAGAGTTTGAAATCGTTCTTGAATTGTTTCTAAAAGTTGATTTTGGCGGCTCAGATCGAGTTCTGCAAGTACGTCGTCGAGCAACAGTAAAGGCGCTTCGCCGACGACTTCTTCAATAAGCTGCAATTCGGCTAATTTTAATGCTAATACCAGAGTTCGCTGCTGACCTTGGGATGCGTATTGACGAGCTGGGGTATTGTTAATTGTAAATGTAATGTCGTCGCGGTGGGGGCCGACTAAAGTGGTTCCTTGAAACTGTTCTGCGATCGCCCTTTTTTGAATTTTCTCTAAAAATGCTTGCCGCACTCCTTCGAGATTGTCTTTAGCGATAAATTCTGAACTTACTTCAATATTAGCCTCGTATTTCACATCTAAAACTTCTGCTGAACCGCTAATTGAACGGTGCCAATTTCGAGCTAAAGGCATCAATCGCTCCAAAATTCGATCGCGCCTGCGGATGACGCGAGCTCCCGCTGTCGCCAACTGCGCGTCCCACAAAGCTAATTCTGAACTGGGAATGGGGAATTGGGAGTTGGGAATTGGGAATTGGGAATTGGGAATTGGTAATGGGGAATTGAGGAGGAGAAAGTCATCTTTATTTTCCGGTTCGGGACTTTCGGGTGTCATAAATCGCATTTTGTCAAAACTGTCGGAAAATTCAGCTTTGCGGATTTCTTTAGAACGTTTCAACAGAGCGTTTCTCTGGCGCAAAATTTGGTTGTACTGCTGCAAAATGTGAGCGTAAATCGGTTCTAATTGGATGACTAGGCGATCGATCCAATTGCGCCTTCCTTCGGGGCCGCCGCGCACTAAGTCCAAATCCAAACAAGAAAATTGCACTACATTTAAGACACTCAAAAAGTCTAAATGGCGGCGCAGCGGTTCACCGTTGAGCTTGAGTGTCCGACGCGCCGCAGAGCGAAGAGTTAAAGCTAAGTCGATCGCTCCGGTTTGACGTTCGAGTGTAGCATCAATTTGCCCGATCGGCTTTGAGTCGAGTATTAAATCGCGATCGCGCCCTACCCGGTGGCTTTTTAAGGTAGAAAGCAACTCTACCGCTTCTAACAAGTTAGATTTTCCTTGAGCGTTATTTCCTACTAAAATGGTTTTGGGAGCGTCAAACGCTACCTTTTGATCGAAATAGTTCCGAAACTGCCTTAGATGCAGCGTTTTCAAATACATAATATTGGGAATCGGGAATCGGGAATCGGGAATTCGGAATTCGGAATTGGGAATTGGCAGTAAAGTTATCGTAGGGTGCGCATTGCGCACCTTACCTATGCAATGGCGAATCTGTGGAATTGCACTTTTTGCGGATCGTTGCGCTTGCAATGACTTTATAGTGTTGACAATCTGGTCAAATGCGAGCAGTCTAACGAATAATGAAATATCGCTCAGTCTTCGTCAGCCGTTAACACTATTTTCTAGATTTGTAAAAGCGCAAGAACAGTTTTTCCATTTCGATCCAGACAAACATCAGAGCGCTGAAACCGAAGCAAACTAGCAACTCAAACCCCGTTAAATAATGAGTGCCGAAAAATGCTCTCAGGGGCGGAACGTAAATCAGCATCAATTGCAGAATAGTAGTCACAATTACAGCCCCCCACACAAAAACATTAGTGAAGGGATTTAACTCCATAGTTAGCTGAGTGTTAGACCGAATTGCGATCGCGTGACCCATTTGTGCCAAACAAAGAGTTGTAAACACCATTGTTTTCCAAGCCTCGGGATCTCCCACATGATTAGGGTTGGTGGTATATCCGTAAGCCCAGGACATCATTGCGATCGTCAAAATTGCAAAAATAATCCCGATCCGAATCATGTAAGAACCCAAACCCCGCGCAAAAATACTTTCTCGCGGACTGAAAGGAGGCCTTTTCATCACGTTCGGTTCCCCCGGTTCCACGGCCAAGGCCAAAGCGGGAACGCCGTCTGTTACTAAGTTCATCCACAAAATTTGCAGCGGCGTCAGCGGCACTCCTCCCAAACCCATTAAAGGTGCGGCCGCAATTGTCAAAACTTCGCCGATGTTGCTGCCCAAAATGTATTTAATAAAGCGGCGAATATTGCTATAAACCACTCGCCCTTCTTCAGCGGCAGCGACAATAGTGGCGAAGTTGTCGTCTAGGAGCACCATATCGCTAGCTTCTTTGCTGACATCGGTGCCGGTAATCCCCATGGCGATGCCGATATCGGCTTGTTTCAAGGCGGGGGCGTCGTTAACTCCGTCGCCGGTCATTGCGACAAATTTGCCCCAACTTTGCAAAGCTTGGACTATTCGCAATTTGTGTTCGGGGGAAACGCGGGCGTAAACGCTAACCTGTTCGACTTGCTGTTTGAGTTCTTCTTGGCTGAGCTTTTCTAATTCTTGACCGGTGAGAACTCGATCGCCCTCTGTCGCAATACCTAAATCGTAGGCGATGGCTTTTGCAGTCAATTGGTGGTCTCCTGTAATCATCACCACCCGAATGCCTGCATCGCGGCACTTCCTCACTGCTTCCCGCACTTCCGGGCGCGGGGCGTCCAGCATACTGACGAGTCCCAGCCAAATCATGTCTTGTTCGCTGGTTTCCTCAGAACCTTCGGGCGGCACGTTTTCCCAGAGTTTGTACGCAAACCCGAGGACTCGCAAACCGCCGCTTGCCATGTTGTTGTTTTCGGCGAGGATGCGATCGCGCATTTCCTGGGTTAAAGGTTGTACTCGATCGCCGACTATAATGCCTTTGCAGCGCTCCAAAGTCAACTCTGGAGAACCTTTGGTCAGCATCAAATAATTCGGCTGCTGTCCTTGGACTGCGGGAAATCCCGAATGTCCCGATCTGCCGGGCACTTCGCAAATCACGCTCATCCGCTTGCGTTCCGAAGAAAAAGGAAATTCCGCCGTCCGCGGCAGCAATTGAGACTGTTTTTCCTTATAAATGCCTGCTTTTCCCGCTACACACAGCAGAGCTCCTTCTGTGGGGTCGCCTAAAATCTGCCATTCTTGCTGTTCTTGTTGCAATACGGCGTCGTTGCAAACTGCACAGGCAATTAATAAAGATTCGAGTTCTGGATATTCCTCTAAATTATTAATTTTGGCCGATGTCAGCCGATCGGTAAAATCTCCGATCGGGGCATAGCCAGATCCTGCGACGGCGACAGTGCAGTCGCCCGTAGACACTAGCTGAACTACCATTTTATTTTGAGTCAGAGTACCTGTTTTGTCAGAACAAATGGTAGTTACCGAGCCCAAAGTTTCTACTGCAGGCAGTTTGCGAATCAGGGCGTTTCGCTTCACCATCCGCCTAGTTCCGAGTGCTAGAGTGACTGTCACGACTGCTGCGAGTCCTTCGGGAACCACAGCCACAGCCATGCTCAGAGAAACTTCTAACAACTCTTCCCACCTGCTGGTATCGAACCCGATGCTGCCGTTTTGGAAGGTAATCATGCCGCCGATGACGACAATTGCGACTAAGCTTAGGGCTCCGGAGACTAGAACATTTCCCAACTGGCTCATCCGCTGTTGCAGGGGAGTCGGTTCGCTTTCTACTGACTGAAGCATGGTGGCAATTTTGCCCAGTTCAGTTTGCATTCCGGTGTTGGTGACGATCGCCTTTGCTCGTCCCTGAACAACTTCTGTGCCCTGAAAAATCAGGTTGAGTCGATCGCCCAAGGAAGCATCTGCTGGAAGTTCTAGCTCTGCTTGCTTGGTAACTGCTAAAGCTTCCCCTGTCAAAGCAGATTCTCTGACTTGCAAGTTGGAAGTTTCGATCAAGCGTGCGTCTGCTGCTATTTTTACCCCAGCCTCTAACAGCATTACGTCTCCGGGTACGAGTTCCTTGGCTGCTATTTCCGAAGTTTTGCCGTCCCGCAGGACTCTGACTAGGGGGGAAGCAAGGTTTTTGAGGGCTGCGAGGGCTTTTTCAGCACTTTGCTCTTGGAAAAAGCCGAGAATACCGTTGAGTATGACGATCGCAAAAATGGCGATCGCATCTTTGGGAAAAGTATTCGACCGAATGTCCAAAAAAGCCGAAATCACGGCCACACCCATCAGCATTACCAACATGATGTTGGTGAACTGATCGACAAAAATCGACCACGGACTGCGGCCTCCTGTTTCTTCGAGTTCATTGGGGCCGTATTGCTGCAAGCGTTCTGACACCTGTTGGCTGCTCAAGCCAGCCTCTTTGTTGCTGCTTAGCTGGTTGAGAGTTTTGTCAATTGCTACGGTGTGCCAAGAAGAGGGAGAATTTGAAGACATAAATTACGATCAAGGATGGGGCATAAAGGTGGTTGCGGCCGGACAGCTACAGCCGATCCATCTGGCTGATTACAGTGAGAGAGTTTTAAGTTTTGATCTGTGAATAAAAAACTGTTGAACTTGGGACTGGTTTTGGGCGGCTCGATGCGGTAGAGCAAAAAGCTTTTAACTTCACTGCCTCTGCAGGCCCGATCGCGCCGTTTGTAGGCCTACGGCTGATAGCACCTATCCACCTTACTACTAAAAATTAGCAATTCCTTCGGCTATTACGCAGAAAAGAAGCTGAAAGCAAGAGTGATTTTATTACGGGGATGCAACCGTGCGCCGCAGGTTAAAACTTACCTTAAAACAAACGCAATCAAACGCTCGTATCCGAACTCATCTATTTCCCATTGTTTAATGTTAAAAGACAAATGGCGCTGGGGCGACAGGTCTCGATCGCCTCTGTTGCTTTTCTCAGCATCAACAATGCTCAGCTTGCCACACCGTTCCGTGCCACTAGCCTGTGGGAAGCAGAACATATAACAGATAGATGAAGACAGTTTTTTTGCAACCGCTGTGGTGACAAACAGTAGATAGATGCTCGCTGCGGTCAAGTTCCATGACTCCCCAGACCCAGCATCCCCGCGTTTTGAAAGACCGGGCCCGGTCTTTCAACTTCCAACGGCTGAGTTATGTTGCTAAATGCTGATATTTCCAGCAAAAGCTGAGGCTGTGGCTAGGGGGTTCACAATCTTTTGGGTTTTGCCCGCACCGAATTCTGCGGCCCTCCTGACATGGGGCAGAATTTTTGGTTTTTTTTCTATTCCCCCAGTCTTCTTTTACGAAAACTTTAATTTACTTAACATTTTTTAACAATTTCGATTTTCCAGAGAAAGCCAACAAAGGCGATCGGCCCACTAGATGGGTCGGGGCGCTTCACCCGCGACTGCAGAGGCGATCGAAGCAAACTCTGCGTTTAATTTTGCAAGCCCGCATCTACCGCAGGAATGAGATTAGCCCGGACTTGCCCAGGCAGACATTTACCTTCTTAGAGAGATAACTTTCTGTAATAATTTGTAATAAACAAAGACGGGCGAGCGTTGTATAAAGATTATCAGAGGGTTGAAACGACAGGCCAAAGTTAACAAAAACACTGATTGACAAGGTTTGTCGCATCTCATAAAAGATGTTAAAATTTCTAAGGTTTCTTAAACGTCCGTTACGATGTAACAATAGTGCAGGTAGCGGAAAGGGAGAACTCGATCGGACCAGCAGATTAGCTGGCATCAAATTTCAACCCTTGCAGGCACTCGTAGCCTGAACAAATTTAACTTAACGGTTTTATACCGCAACCAAACTCAATTAACTCAAGTAGGAGAGTTCTTTCATGTTTGACGCATTTACAAAAGTGGTTTCCCAATCTGACGCTCGGGGCGAATTTCTAGCTCAAGGCCAACTCGATGCTCTCAGCAGCATGGTTTCCGACGCCAACAAGCGGATTGACGCAGTAAACCGCATCACCGGCAACGCATCCAGCATCGTAGCCAATGCAGCTCGCACCTTGTTCGCTGAACAGCCACAACTGATCGCTCCTGGTGGCAATGCCTACACCAACCGCCGCATGGCAGCTTGCTTGCGCGATATGGAAATCATCTTGCGCTACGTCACCTATGCAACATTTGCAGGCGACGCCAGCGTTTTGGACGACCGCTGCTTGAACGGTCTGCGTGAAACATACCAAGCTCTGGGAGTTCCCGGTGGCTCTGTTGCAGCCGGCGTGCAAAAAATGAAGGAAGCAGCAATTGCGATCGCTAACGACCCCAACGGTGTTACCCGTGGTGATTGCAGCTCGCTAATGTCTGAAATCGGCAGCTACTTCGACCGCGCAGCTAGTGCAGTCGGCTAAAAATAGCCAAGCGAACCTTTCTTGTAAAGAAGCGAGCATCGCATTTTTGCAAACAATCATTTTTGTACAAAAACAACACAACATTAGGGAGAAACCAGAACAATGAAAACCCCTTTGACTGAAGCAGTAACAGCAGCCGATTCTCAAGGTCGTTTCCTCAGCAGCACTGAACTGCAAGTTGCTTTCGGCCGTTTCCGCCAAGCAGCAGCAGGTTTGGAAGCAGCCAAAGCTTTGACCGCCAACTCTCAGCGCTTGATCGACGGTGCAGCTCAAGCTGTGTACAACAAATTCCCGTACACACAACAAATGCAAGGCCCGAACTACGCTTCTACCCCAACAGGTAAAGCGAAGTGCTCTCGCGACATCGGCTACTACCTGCGGATGGTAACCTACTGCTTAGTTGCAGGCGGCACCGGTCCGATGGACGAGTACCTGATTGCAGGTGTTGACGAAATCAACCGGACATTTGAATTGTCTCCTAGCTGGTACGTTGAAGCCCTCAAGTACATCAAAGGCAACCACGGTCTCAGTGGCGACGCTGCAACTGAAGCTAATTCCTACATCGACTACGCAATCAACGCTCTGAGCTAGATTTGCGTGATGCCCGGGATTGTAAGCTGCTGTTAGCTTAAGTGTTAGCGGTTGTTTACAATTCCGGGCATCTGCGATCCAAGCCTAGTTTTGCAAATACTTTTTTAAGCAGTTTTCAATTTTTAAAGCAAAAAAGGAAGAAGCAAAGATGGCGGGATTAGGTGCAGCAGAACGGTTGGGAATAAAAGCATTTGAAGAAGCGGGACGGGTAGAACTGCGCCCCCACTGGACGCAAGAGGATGCGAAAGCAGTAATTCGCGCTGCTTACAGCCAAGTTTTCGGCAACGAGTATTTAATGTCGAGCGAACGACTTACCAGTGCTGAATCTCTGCTGCTGCAAGGGCAGATTTCAGTGAAAGATTTTGTGCGGTCAATTGCACATTCCGAAAGCTATCGGAAAAAGTTTTTTTATCCGAACTCGCAAACGCGGTTAATTGAGCTTAATTATAAGCATTTGTTGGGCCGCGCTCCTTACGACGAGTCGGAAATTGCTTTCCACGTTGATTTGTACAATGCAGAAGGCTACGAAGCTGAAATCAATTCTTACATTGACTCAGTTGAGTATCAAGAAAATTTTGGCGAAAGTGTAGTGCCTTACTATCGCGGTTTCGCGACTCAAAGAGGTCAAAAAACCGTCGGTTTTAACCGGATGTTTCAACTGTACCGGGGTTTTGCTTCTAGCGATCGATCGCAAAACCAAACCCAAGCCCGGCTGACTTGGGAAGTAGCGAGAAATATGGCTTCGCCGATATACACGGCCTCCACCGGAAAAGCCCTTGGCGGCACCTCCGGCGGTTCTCGCGACCAACTCTACCGAGTCACCGCAATGCAAGGTTCCGCTAATTTTTTGCCTCAAGTGCGGCGGACTACTACCGAATATCTCGTGCCTTACGAGCAACTTTCGAGCCGTTTGCAGCAAATCAACAAACGTGGCGGCAAAGTGGTAAGTATTACCACAGCTTAAAGTTTGTAAAGACGGTTTTTTTGGAAACGTCTTTAGCAAATTAGGACTAAGGCTAAAAAATTCTTCAATTTTATATGTATAGGTAAGGTGTGCAGTGCACACCCTACTTTGAGGCATATTATCCTTAGTCCTAAAAATTTCAAGTGCAACCAAGCATTAAACTTTTGTCATTAATAATTTAGGAGAAAATCTGGTGGCGATTACAACAGCAGCGTCCAGACTAGGAACATCAGCATTGAGCGATGCGCCGAAGGTAGAATTGCGCCCGAACTACACCAAAGACGACGTTGAAACTGTGATTCGTGCGGTTTACCGTCAGGTGTTGGGCAACGACTATTTAATGAAATCCGAGCGACTTACGAGTTCCGAGTCTTTGCTGCGGGACGGCAGTTTGAGTGTACGAGAATTTGTACGCGCTGTAGCTAAGTCAGAACTGTACAAAACCAAGTTTTTCTACAACAGTTTCCAAACTCGGACGATCGAGCTAAACTACAAACACTTGCTCGGTCGCGCTACCTACGACGAATCTGAAGTAATTGAGCACTTAGATTTGTACCAAACAAAAGGCTACGACGCTGATATTGATTCTTACATCGATTCAGTAGAGTATCAAGAAAACTTCGGCGAAAGTATCGTTCCCTACTACCGCGGCTTTAACACCCAGCGGGGCCAAAAAACCGTCGGTTTTACCCGGATGTTCCGGCTGTATCGCGGCTATGCAAACAGCGATACATCTCAACTAGAAGGCAATAACTCTCGCTTAGCTGTCGAACTCGGCACTAACACCGCCACGGCTGTAATTGGGCCTTCTGGCGGTAACGAAGGTTGGGCATATCGACCTTCTGCCAGAAACGTAACTCCCACCAGCACTTTCGGGGGCGCTGCAGCTTACGGCAAAGAAGGGCGGCTGGTGCGCGTGGAAGTTTCCGGCATTCGCACGGGCGGCTATCCCAGCGTGCGCCGCAGCAGCAAGGCTTTCATCGTACCTGTTGAGGAGTTGTCCTCGCAAATGCAGAAATTTCAACGCATGGGCGCGAAAATCGCCAGCATTACTCCAATTTAGTCAGTTGGCAGTTGGCAGTTGGCAGTTACTAGCTTTTAGTCAATGGTCAACAGTCAACAGTCAACAGTCAGAATTACCAATTACCAAGAAGCTTATGTTGGGTCAAATTGTAGCTGGAAAAAGTGGCAATACAGCTTCGGCCGGTCGCTGCTTTCGGTATGAAGTTGTCGGCTTGCGCCAAAGCGATGAAACAAATAATGTGGATTATTCGATTCGATCGAGCGCGAGTACATTTATCAACGTGCCTTACAATCGGATGAATCAAGAAATGCAGCGGATTACTCGCATGGGCGGGAAAATTGTCAGCATTCATCCTTTAAACGCGGGTGCAGAATCATCCCATGAATCATCGGGTGATCACCAATAGTTTGGTTGCAGGGGCGATTAAAATCGCTCCTTGTCAAGCTAGAAGGGGCGATGAAAATCGCTTCTTGTCAAACCAAGTCCGCCTGCGCGGAATAAGAGTTAATGCAACCCGCGCAGGCGGGTTTTGTCTGTTTAGGAGCGATTTCAATCGCCGAATAACTAATAACTAATAACTAATGACTATGGATTATTACGAATCTGACTCACCGCCGGCGGGTGTAGCTGAGGGCGAGTCTTTAACTGTGGAACAGGCGATCGCAAATTTGCACTCCCAAGATTACAGTCTGCGGTATTATGCTGCTTGGTGGATTGGTAGATTTAGAGTCAAGGAACCGGCAGCTATTGCAGCTTTAATTGCCGCATTAGAAGAAGAGTCAGAACAAACAAAAATCGGCGACTATTCCCTATTGCGAAATGCGGCGCGGGCTCTGGGTAAATTGGGCGACAAGCAAGCCTTACGGGCACTGATTCATTGTTTGGAATGCGCTGATTATTACGTCCGAGAAGCGGCGGCTCAAGCTCTAGAAATGTTGGGCGATATCGATTCTATTGCGCCACTAATGAAGCTATTGGATGGGGGCGTAGCTGTGGCCGTGCGAGTGCCAGGAAAATCGCACCTCGTGCAACCCTACGACTCGGTAATTGAAGCTTTGGGAACGCTGAAAGCGACAGAAGCAATACCGCTAATTTCACCTTTTTTAGAGCATTCTGTGGAGCGGGTGCAGTACGCTGCGGCGCGGGCGATGTATCAGTTAACTGGTGAGCGGGTTTACGGAGAGCGGTTGGTAACTGCTTTGAATGGTGATAATTTGCAGTTGAGACGATCGGCTTTGATGGACTTGGGGGCGATCGGCTATTTGCCGGGAGCCCAAGCTATTTCTGAAACTTTAGCAGAAAATAGCCTGAAATTGATTGCGCTCAAAGGAGTTTTGGAGCATCACCTCAATCAACAAGAATCACTATCTTTGTCAGATGAAGCTATCCAAGTTATGAATTTAATGGATAGTTTGCTTTAAAAAAAATTAGTTCCTAACTAAAATAGGATTGCTGTAGCGATGCTCAATTTTCTCGCGTAAATTCAGGAAACAGCACATTTCAGGAAACAGCAGTGCTGTTTCCCTACCGCCTATCTATATTTCAGTACATTCAGGAAACAGCAGTGCTGTTTCCCTACCGCCTATCTGTATTTCAGGCAGTAGAGAACTATTTTATCGGTTTTATCCGGGTGAATCTATGGCCGATTATTTGATGGAATAAGAAACGAGGCTTTAGGTACTAATTTTTATAAATTTCAGTGAAAATACTGAGGTTTGTAGCTGTACTTGGTGAAAGCTAGCCTGTTAAAATAATATTACCATCTGGATGAGTTTTCAGTTAAAAAAGTTTGGGTTTTGACTGCGGGCGATCGCGGAATGCTGGGAGATGGTTGTGTAGCAGCTAGAAGTATAAATCGGGGGATTCATCATGAACAACGATCCTTTTGAAGTCCAGGTGCAACATTTTGCAGCGCTTAAGTCCAAGTATCAAGCAACAAAATATGAAGATTCATCTCCTGGTAGTCTTCTGTATCTCATCCTGCGAAAAGCTGATTTAGAATGTGCAATTACCGGCTTCGAGTGGGATTGGTTACTAAACCAAGAGCTTTTGGAAACAATAAAAGCTATCGAGCAAGAGCCACTACATAAGGCTGAAGAACGAAGAAAACTAGATGCTAATTTTTCTCAACTCAAGTCTAAATTTAAAGTAACCAGAGGGCTAAGCATATCCAGTCCTTTGTATCCTATCCTTTGGAAACTTGACTCAGGAAATCAGCTAACTGACTTAGAAGTTAAATATCTGCAAGGACAGGGGCTTACTGAAATAGTTGCTATCGTTGAAGAGATGGCGCGATTTGCTGCACTAAAGGCTAAGTACCAAGCAACTGAATATCCAGATTGTTCACTTGATAGCCCCTTGTATCAAATTCTCAAGCAACTCGATGCACGACAAATATTAAGTGATGTAGAGGCTAACTGGCTGTTCAACAACCAACTGGTTGATACTCTAGAAATTTTTTGGCAACAAAAAGCTGTACGGGAAGCTGAATTTGCCCAACTCAAGGATAAGTACAAAGCTAGTGAATACCCAGAAACATCTGTCTCTAATCCGCTCTATCAAATCCTGAAAAAGCTGAAGTGGGATATACAGTTGAGCGAGTCAGAACTTAACTGGCTGGAAGAGCATCAACTGAGCGAAACGCTTAGCATGGTTTTGGAGATTGAACAAACACGGCACTTTGCTAAACTTAAGGTTAAGTATAAAGCTACTACTTATGAGGATTCATCCCTCTCTAGCCATCTGTATAAAGTTCTCAAAAAAATTGATTTAGAAAGTCAGCTAGGTGAGCATGATATTAACTTTCTGAAAAAGCGTAAACTGACCGAGACAATTACTCTTGCACTGGACAAATATGCTGCTAGTCTCAAGTCCAAAATCCAATCGGGAGAGCATTTAAGTGAGGCTGATATTGATTGGCTCAAACAGAATGGACGTGAAGATGTAATTACTTTTGCCCAAGAAAAGGAATTTGCTGCTCTGAAGTCTAAGTATGATGTGTCGAACTATAAAGATCGGGCACCTTCTAGTCCGTTGTACGCAATTCTGCAAAAACTGGATAAAGGAGAGCGACTGGAACCAACAGATGTTGCTTGGCTTGAGGAGAATAAAATTGAAGCATCTCAACCCAGCTATAGCTATTATGGGTGGCACGAAGAACGCCGATATCAAGGGCAGAGACTGTTCTCTGGCAAGATTTTTACAGCTTACCACCAAATCGAAGCACTTTTTTATGAACAGGAGTACAAACATACTGGAAATAAATGGAAGTTGCCTAATGCCAGCAGTCATTGGCGCAAGGCTGAGCAACCGAGAAGTGCATTGAAGCTGACAGAAAATCTGGACTTCGACAAAATTAAAGAAAATAAGCTCAAGTCAGCTTTGCTAACAACTAGGGGCGGTGCTTTTCGAGATATTAATAAACTAGATGATACGGAAAGATGTGCCCTAAAAGCTATTGAGTATCAGCCTCAGAGTCATCATCCTTACACTTTGATGGGAGCTATTTGTTTTGAGCGGAGTCAATTTTCAGAGGGTGAGCGTTGGTTTAACGAGGCAATTAAACGCGGTGCTTCACCCAGAGATCAGGATGCGGAAATGAAGCGGGTTGTCAAAAATGCTAAAAATGGGAAGCGTCGGGAAGTTGTCGAATATCTGCTGAAAAAAGATCCGCAGCGGTATGCTTGGGCTAAGTTTTATCGGAACCGCCAAGACGGTTAGGGTGCACAGTGCAAGACATCCTAGGGCGGGTATGGAGTCGAGTTTTTTGCCGATTCGACTCTTTAACCAAGACTGTCCTACTTTGAGCTGGGGAAGCTTTCCAAGTCGATCGCCGCGCCTTACCCACGCTGCAAAAAGTTCGATCGCGCGATCGACCCAACCTACAATTACAATAGTCACGGTAAAGCTTACAAATAAATGGCATTAGAACTAATTCAGGCTGTCGAACAAGCAGATTCTTCCGAAGGCTTGTTAAACTCCGTCAAAGCACTGGCTGCAGCTTCCTCAAAAGAAGCAATTCCTACCTTAATTACAGTGCTCGGTTACAACAACCCAGGCGCCGCTGTTGCCGCCGTTGATGGGCTAATTCAACTTGGAGAACCTGCGGTGCAGCCGCTTCTAGAACAGCTTGACGGCTACAATTACGGGGCGAGAGCTTGGGCTGTTCGGGCTTTGGCGGGAATTGGCGACCCCAGGGGTTTGGAGATTTTGCTCGATGCAGCGGCGAATGACTTTGCTTTGAGCGTGCGGCGGGCGGCGGCGAGGGGTTTGGGGACGATTTGTTGGGAACTGATGCCGACAGAACAAATTGCAGATGCTCAACTTCGCGCTGTGAAAACGCTACTGCAAGCGTCCCGCGATCCAGAATGGGTGGTTCGCTACGCAGCAGCGGGGGGTTTGCAAGCTTTGGCGGGTGCTGCGACTGTTAAACCGGATTGGTTAGCCGAAGTTTCGGCCAGACTTGAGGAAATCACCCAAAGCGATGAAACTACTTCAGTTAGGGCTCGGGCTTTGCTTGCTAAGGAAAAATTTTCACTTGGGTAGGGTTTGGGCGATCGTCTCTTCCAAGTCCCCTTGAGTGAGAGTCGTTAATATAAAGACTTCTTGTACGGTTTTGCCCTGTCTGGCGATGATTTTAAATCCCCCGCGGATGGGTACTGACACTCTTAATGTCATGCGGGGGATGTGTCCTTTAACTTTGTTGATGACGCCCGGAGTGACTGTTTGAATGCCCATTTTTTGGGTGAGGCGCTCTAAAATTGGTATCAAACCGGGAAGGTGGGTAGAGTGATTCCAAACTAGGCGGCCTTTGGGTTGTGCGTTCATAAATATTTAACCAAATTCAACATACCCAGTCTAAGCCACCCCTGGCTGGAACCAATTTGAAATTCCCTCAAATTATTTATCAATAACGTTACTGTGCGTGTCATTGCCAGCAAACCGAGACAATCTCAAACCGAGATTTTTGATTCCTGGCGCGCAAGCTAAGATTTGATGGCGCACAATTGTCCTGTACTGTTTGATGTTGTGGGTTGCTAACTGTGGGTTTTTCTAGTTGAGCGGCGATCGCCCGGAGCATGTCTGCGAGGCTGCAAGGTTTCTTGAGATAGCCGTCTGCTTTGAGTTCCAGGGCTTTTTCCATTTCGGAGGCTGTCATAAAAATAAACGGAATGTTGGCGGTTGCAGGGTGCGATCGCACGGCAGCAAATACTTCAAAACCGTCGAGTTCCGGCATCATGACATCAGACAAAATTAAATCGGGAATTTGTGCAGCTAACTGGATACCAACTTTTCCATTCTCGGCGCATATAACTTCAAAACCGCGCGATTCCAGAAGTTCTAATACCGTTTCTCGAATTAAGTGATCGTCTTCAATTACTAATATTTTTTTCATTTGTTTGAGCTCGCTCTTTACTTTGTTTTTAGGGCTGTGTTATAATTGTTACAGGTGAGTTTTAAATAATTCAATAGGGTTATTGCAAAAAACCGCTTTTGACTCGCACTTTTTACAGCTTTGTGTATGCTCGCAGTTATACACAAGACTTGAGTTATCAGCAGCTTTACCTTACTTACTAGCGCTAGAAGCCGCTCCGGCGTACCTAGGATTGTGAACGTATAAAATCAGCTCTTCAATAGTTTATTTAATAAAGATTCCAGCCGTTTGACTCAAAAAGTTTCTATTTGAATGGCGATCGCAGTAACGTGTAATTAATAAATCGGCCTCGGAGCTAAGCGCGAAACTCCAACCTGTGAAGTTCACAAATTTCCGGCGATCGGGTAAAATATAACTTGCTGTATCGCGATTAAGTGAGGAAAAAGATATGTCAGAATTTCTAGACTTTCTCAGACATCAGTTTGCCTATGTTGCCATTGGCGAATTTAAACCCGGAAAATTTGAAGCGGCCGAACAACTTTTTGAAAAAGCCGTTGCAACTTATGCCACAGGTTTTAAGGGAGCATACCTGCTGCAATTGCCCAATACAGACAAAGGTATTGCCATCATTTTTTGGGAAAGCGTAGAAGATATGGCAGCCAATCAAAGCGAAGCTTATCAGGAAATATTGAAGCAGATGACGCCTTTGTTTGCGAAAATACCAGACACAAATGTTTATGAAATTGTCAGTGAAATCCAGCCCAAAAGTGAATAATTAAAAAACCTGCAACCTGCGCGTCATTCCCATACCCATCGGGGTTTTTCGCCCGACTCCGCTGTAAAGCGCAAAATCTGCTAAAGTGTTAATTTGCTTGATAGTAGCAGGAGCTATATCTCCCATAATTCGGTAACTAATATCGCCGACGCAGCCAATAAATTTACTGCGAGAATCTGTACAAACTTCTGTTCGGATATCGAAGAAACTGGGAAAAATAGCTTCTGTGAAAGTAGGTTCGATCGCAATCCTGCTGTACTTATTCCAGCGATTCGCTAAACTGCTGAAAATACTTTCACGAGTGGGCATAGCACTATCATATACACCTTGCCTAAAATTAGTAGGAGTGCAAAAAGTAAAAGCAATTTGGCGCTCAGTTTCCGAAGCTCTATCGAACAATTCGGCGTAAGTACAAAAGTTTACCCAAGGCTGGTTTGATTGCGGTTCGCTCAAAATATTAGTAATGTATATATTTGTCGGGCCGAGATGACAAGGGATCTCGAAATTAAGTTGCTGCCAAAGTTGAGTTAGGCGATCGAACAAATCGTCATCCAGCAGAGAAATTCGCCACCAAATCGGCGTATTTTCCTGAATTGCTTGCTTGTGTTCCCACTGTACAGCCGGAGATATTGTGCGGGAAGCCGGAGGCAAAACTCTCTTTTGCGGCTGTGGCGTACTGCTTTTGTAAGCCTCTTTTCTGCTTACTTGAAAAGGGCTTAAAGTGAAAGCTTTTTCATGAGATTGGTCGTGCAAGTACGCGCTCAAATCGCTGTCTACAGCACTCACCAAGTTCAAAAATAAAGCGTGGAGGTGCCGTCCCGTTAAAAACTGGGATGGAATTGGTGCAACTGGCAGCAGGTTTAAAACAAGGCTGTGGGGCATTTTAAAATTATATACTGTGTCTTTAGAAATGTTCAGCTAGTATTAAGATTACAGCTAAGTTGCAACTTATATTAACCCATCTCAAGAAGGTAAGGTGCGCAGTGCGCACCCTACGTTTAGGAAGATTTGTGCGCAGTGCGCACCCTACGTTTAGGTTGTGATAGAGAGGCAAATCTCTGTGTTGGGAATTTTTAGGCGATCGAGATTTCTGGCGACAAATAAACGTCTTGGATGGCGTTGAACAATTTTACGCCTTCTTCAAAAGGACGCTGAAAAGTTTTGCGGCCGGAAATTAAGCCGCAGCCCCCAGCGCGCTTGTTGATTACCGCCGTGCGAATTGCTTCTGCAAAATCGCTTTTCCCGGAAGCACCGCCGGAGTTAATTAAACCCATCCTTCCCGCATAACAGTTGAGCACTTGATAGCGAGTTAGATCGATCGGGTGATCCGTTGTTAAATCCGAATAAACCCGCTTGTCGGTTTTGCCGTAACTGTGGCCGCTAGCTTTAGCAACAGCTTCGTAACCGTGATTGCATTCGGGCAATTTCTGCTTGATAATGTCAGCTTGAATTGTCACTCCCAAGTGATTTGCTTGCCCGGTTAAATCGGCTGCAACGTGATAATCTTTGTCTTGTTTAAAAATATCGTTGCGGAGATAGCACCACAGAATTGTCGCCATTCCGTATTCGTGAGCGTGTGCAAAAGCTTGACTGACTTCTTGGATTTGCCGCGTCGATTCCGGGGAACCAAAATAAATTGTTGCTCCGACTGCTGTTGCTCCCAAATTCCAAGCTTGCTCCACTGAAGCAAACATTATTTGGTCGAATTGATTGGGATAAGTCAGCAATTCGTTGTGATTTAGCTTGACAATAAAAGGGATTTTATGCGCGTATTTGCGAGATACACTTCCCAAAACACCCAGGGTTGTCGCGACAGCATTGCAGCCAGCCGAAATTGCTAATTTAATGATATTTTCGCTGTCAAAATAGATGGGATTCGGTGCAAAAGAAGCGGCCGCCGAGTGTTCGATTCCTTGGTCTACTGGCAGGATGGATAAATAGCCAGTATTTGCCAAGCGTCCGCTAGAATAAAGTTGCTGAAGCGATCGCAAAACTTGGGGAGTTCGATCGGTTTGAGCAAAAATGCGATCGACCCAATCCGGCCCCGGCAGGTGCAACAAATCTTTAGAAACTTTTGCTTGATGGGTGAGCAAGTCTTCGGCTTCGTCGCCAAGCCAAGACTCGATGGAATTGGGAACTGATAGTGTAGCTGTCATACAGATTTCCCTCTGAATTTCAATTACAGGCTGATGATTGCAGACATTAACCTTGCTGATATTGTAGCGAAAAAATCATATTTTCCATCCCCTCAACCCTAGAACCAATTTTTAACAAGTTAGCGACAACAGCAGCTAGGACGCGCTACTCTATAATAAGCTGGCAGTTCAGCCGGATCTGCGCTGCCAGCGATCGCCGATCGACTCACAACTTTGCCATCACAATGTCACAAACTTACTTTGATTCTGAAAACGGTCACAAATCCTTCGAGATGCCCGGTGCTCGGCCGCATTACAACCCCGATCGCCCTGGTCAAGTAGAGCACATTTTCCTCGACTTAGTGCTGAATATTCCCAAACAAAGCTTTCGCGGCACTTGTAGCATCCGCATCAATCCAGTCCGCAGCGGTATTGACAAATTAACCTTAGATGCTGTCAACCTAAATATCAAATCAGTAAAAGTCGGCGAAATTGAGCAAAATTTCGACAGCGATGGCGAAGTGCTGCAAATTCAACTACACGAACCAACAGAAGCTTACCAACCCATTACAATTGCGATCGAATATTCGGTCGAAAAACCCCAGCGCGGCCTCTATTTCGTCGGCCCGGACAAACACTATCCAGACAAACCAACACAAGTTTGGACTCAAGGCGAAGACGAAGATTCCCGCTTCTGGTTTCCCTGTTTCGACTATCCCGGACAACTCGCTACTTCGGAAATTCGAGTGCAAGTTCCAAGACAACTCTTTGCTATTTCCAACGGCGAATTAATTAGTACAAAAAACGAAGGCGACGATAAAATTTATCACTGGTCGCAAACCCAGGTACACCCGACATATTTAATGACCTTAGCAGTCGGAGATTTTGCCGAAATTAAAGACGAATGGAATGGCAAACCAGTTAATTATTACGTGGAAAGAAGCCGCGAAGCAGACGCTAAGCGCAGCATGGGCAAAACGCCTCAAATGATTGAATTCTTCTCTCAAGCATTTGGCTATCCTTACCCTTTCCCCAAATACGCTCAAGTCTGCGTCGATGATTTCATCTTCGGCGGTATGGAAAATACTTCGACAACTTTGCTAACAGATAGGTGCTTGTTAGACGAACGCGCTACCCTCGACAATCGAGGCACTGAAAGCTTAGTTGCCCACGAATTGGCTCACCAGTGGTTCGGTGATTTAGTAGTAATTAAACATTGGTCTCATGCTTGGCTGAAAGAAGGTATGGCTTCTTATTCCGAGGTGCTGTGGACTGACAAAGAATATGGCAAAGAAGACGCGGCTTACTATATGTTAAATGAAGCCCGCAATTATTTAGCTGAAGACAGTTCCCGCTACCGCCGCCCGATCGTTACTCACGTTTACCGCGAAGCCATTGAATTGTACGATCGCCATTTGTACGAAAAAGGCGCTTGCGTCTATCACATGATTCGCGCCGAGTTGGGCGACGAATTATTTTACAAAGCAATTCACACTTTTGTGCGGGATAACGCTCACAAAACTGTAGAAACCATCGATTTGCTCAGGGCGATAGAAAAGGCTACTGGTCGCAATCTCATGTTTTTGTTTGACCAGTACGTTTATCGTGGCGGTCATCCAGATTATAAGGTTGCTTATTCTTGGGATGGCGACAGCAAATTAGCAAAAGTGACTGTCACGCAAACTCAGGTAAAAGACAGCAAAAATGGCAACGGCAACAGCAAAGATGTATTTGATTTGAAAATCCCGATCGGCTTCGGTTACAAGCCAGAAAAAGAAGCAGATGATGACAGTTGGGTACGTTCAAACCCGAACCTAAAAACTTTCACAGTCCGAGTGCATGAGCGCGAGCAAAGCTTCTATTTTCCCCTCGAACAGAAGCCTGCCTTTATCAGTTTTGATGTGGGCAATAAATACTTAAAAACTGTTGTATTAGAGTATGGAATTGCGGAACTCAAAGCTCAGTTGCAGTTCGATCCAGACCCGGTTTCCCGGATTTACGCTGCCCAAGCTTTGGCGAAAAAGGGAGGCCTGGAAGCGGTGAAAACGCTGTCAGAAGTTCTCAAGAAAGAGCCGTTCTGGGCAGTACGGGCCGAAGTTGCCGGTCACTTAGTTGAAATTAAACTCGACCAAGTTTTTGAAGGTTTAGTAAGTGGTTTAAAAGATAAAGATGCTCGTGTTCGTCGCGCTGTGGTGAATGCGCTGGGTAAAATCCAAACTCACGAAACTTATAAAGCGCTGAGATCGATCGTCGAAAAAGGCGACGACAGCTATTACGTAGAAGCAGCAGCAGCGAGTGCTATGGGCGCCATTGCAGGGGCTAACCCCGACGAAAAACCGACCGACGAACAGGTACTGAAAGAGTTAAAATTGGTGCTGAAAGAGCGTCAGGGCTGGAATGAGGTAGTGCGATCGGGTGCGATCGCAGGTTTGGCGCAAATGAAAACTTCTGAAGACGCGCTGAATCTAATTTTTAAATACACAGCCGCCGGCACTCCGCAAGCTTTGCGCTTGGCTGCAATTCGAGCTTTGGGCACAATTTCCAGTGGTCAAACCAAAGTCAATTTAGAACGGATTTTGCAGCGATTGGCAGAATTATCTAAAGAGACGTTTTTCTTGACTCAAGTTTCTGTAGTAGCGGGATTAGGACAAATGCAAACTCGCAAAGCAATTCGCATTTTGCGTTCTTTAGCTGACCAAACTCCCGATGGTCGCGTCCGCCGCATGGCTGATGAAGCTGTGCAAAGAGTGCAGAAAAATGCTGGTTCTGATGCAGCGGTAAAGCAGTTGCGGGAGGAATTAGACCAGGTGAAAAAGGAGAATCAAGATTTGAGGAGTCGGATGGAAAATTTGGAGGCTAAGGCGAAGAAAGATTAGGTGTAAAACCCCATACCGGCGCAGATAAAGGCAGATATTCGCGATCGGCTTTTATCTGCTTGTCGGTAGATGATTGTGCGCGGTTATTATAATATTATTGTTCAGTGGGAGTACATGGGAATTTCCTATTTTCGCCAGACCGGAAAAGCTAAATATGTTTATTATCCACTTTATTGCTGTCTCAACTTGGGAAGGGTCGAGAATCAGGATGCTATTTTTATTTTTTACTTGTAAACCGTTCATGAGGTTACAGCAGCTTTGGTAGCCACAAATATTGCAGAAATCATGAGTATAAAAAGCGCTTTACTGGTTGAGCAATCGGGGGTAATTCCCTACCGCATTCAAGAGGGAGAAATTGAAGTAATGTTGATTACTTCTTCGGCTAGCAAGCGCTGGGTGATTCCCAAAGGATTAATTGAACCTGACATGACTCCCCAAGATTCCGCCGCCAAGGAAGCTTGGGAAGAAGCAGGTTTGTTGGGGAAAGTATTCCCGGATTTGCTAGGAACCTACGAGTATCAAAAGTCTGGCTATATTTGTCAGGTAGGAGTATTTTTAATGCAAGTGCAAGCAGTTCTGGAAATTTGGCCGGAAGCTAGCAAGAGAAAGCGCCAGTGGGTAAGTATTCCTAAAGCAATTAAGCGGGTTAACGAACCGGAACTAAAACTCATTCTTGCGGATTTGCAGAATAGGTTCTGGTGATTCAGTCATCAATGCAGAACCTAATTATCTAATGTGCGCCGAGGCGCATCTTAGCGCCATAATTCGTGCGTACAACCACTTTTTACTCTTAGTATAAACTTGTAGGGTGCGTCCGTCAGCTAAATGATTGGGAAATCGAGCTATGATTACTGACGCACCCTACAAACTTATGATATCAGTG